>PQAN01000464.1 GCA_003105285.1 Methylocystaceae bacterium | reverse complement strand
AGCCAGTCGAAGCGGTGATGGCCATGCGCCCTCGGCCTCTCGCCGACGGGCGCCCAAACGCGCCGCGTGACGGGTTTCAGGCCGAGCCGGTGTTCGTCGCCGGCGAAGACCTCGACCGACCACTCCGGATGTTTCGCGGCTTCCTCCGCAATGGCGTCTTCGAGGTTCTTTTGAACGCCGCCGCCTCTCGGTTGCTCGTCAGCAAGCCCAGCTCTGCCGATTATGGCTTCGAACTCGGCGCGCCAGCAGAAATCTCCATGACGGCGAATCCTTTTCCGCTCTCTCCATCTCTTCGTCGTCGGGCGACGACGACCTTCCGAACGGAATGGAAGATCGAAGATGCTATATACGAAGAACGTTCCAGACTGGGTGCACGCGGTCAAGCTGACGATCGGCGGGGGCCTCGTTGCGGCAGCGGCGAAGCGGTCGCGCCGACGACCATGATCGCGCGCCGTTGCTGTCATGGCCGAGATCACGCGGTGCACGGTCAGGACTAGGCCCACCAGCGTGTTGATGTGCCACGCCTCCTCGGAAATCGGCGGGATTCACTTGCTACACGTCGCTTTAGACGCACTTGCCGGTGTTGTCGATCAGAAGATCGACCGGCCCCAGAGGCGCGGTCCATCCTCGAGGAGCAGACTTTTTTGTTTAGCGGCAGAGCTTCCAGATATCTTTCCTCGATCGCCAGGAGCAAACATTCCGAAAATCGACGCGCAGAGACTTCACGCTAAATCAAAAACTTACAGCGCTTATGCGAGCAACCATTTTTGTCTGCATACACGTTGTGTCTGCGGACAAAAATGGTTGCTCATAGACAAAAAAGTATGTGACTGCGCTTGCGCCAACGAGCATGAACTCCAAGTCTACGACAAATCTCCAGAAATGGCCGCCGGAAGGGTGGCGACGATCCTCGTAGAATTGGCGCGCGCCTGCTTCCTCTGTAGCGGTCGTTGTAACAGGAGGTGAGGAAGAACCAAATAAAGCGACGATCTTCGGGAAAAGTAGAACCACCGCGCCTTGCGAGCATCGTCCGATCACAGCTTCCGCGATTTCACATAGGCTTCCCGTCCTGCCTGCATCATATCCCTTACGAAGCCGGCGAACATCTGCTCCAGCATGTTCATGGCGGCTTTCGGGGCGCGTTCGGGTTCGCCGGCGTCGAACGGCGGCTCGGGCGCATATTGTGCGAGAAGCTGGACCGCTTCGGCATAGGTCCGGTCGCGCAGCTCTGCAACCAGCGACAGGCCGAAATCGAGTCCGGCCGTGACCCCTTCCGCCGTAATTCGATTGCGGTCGCGCACGAACCGGCCGTCGGCGGGAACGGCGCCGAAAATCGGCAACAGCGGCTTCGTGATCCAATGCGACGTGGCCTTGTAGCCGTCGAGCAATCCGGCCGCGCCGAGTAGGATCGAGCCGGTGCATACGGAAGTCACGAAGCGCGCTTTGCCTCCGGCCTTTCTGATGAAGGCCACCGTCGCTTCGTCACGCATGGCGGCGAGCGTTCCGTCAGCGCCGCCCGGCACGCATAGAATGTCGATCTCCGTGAAAGCATCCTCGAAACGCGCGGAAGGCGAAAACATCAGGCCGGTGTCGCTTCTGACCGGCTCCATCGTCTTGGCGACGACCTGGGTGGTCGTCCCCATCAGATTGGTCAGCATGTAATGCGGACCGACCATGTCGAGCGCGGTGAAGCCCGGATAGATCAGAAACACGATTTTTTCCCGCCCACGCCAGGACGCGGGCGCGCCGGGCATGTCGTGAGACGATGCGTGCAAGGGTCGCTCTTGCGCCGTGGTCGACGCCGAAAAAGCACCCGCGGCGATCAGTGCGGCGAAGGCTGAAAGGCCTGCGCCGAACTCGCGACGATCGATGTCGTTCATTACCGCTCCTACATCCTGGCCGAGACGCTCATGAACAAGGTTCGGCCGTCTCCGGGCGCCACGCGGCCTTGCAGGTATGGGTATTGGACGTAATAGCGCGCGTCGCCGATGTTCTTCGCCGTTATGGCGAAGGTGAAATTCTCATGCTTGTAGGCGAGGCTCGAGTCGAAGGTGACGTAGCCGCTCGTGCTCCAGGGCCGACCCAGCTGCGCCCAGGGCTGCGGCTGGCCGATTTCCACTACAGTCCCTGAAGCCGCATAGAGCCCTGCGCCTAACGACCAGCCCTGCAGCAAGCCGTCGAAAGCGTAATTGCCCCACAAGCGGCCGGAGTCGCGCGGCGAGAGATTGAGCCTCGCATTCACCAGCCGCGGATCTTCGTCGCGCGACACGCACGCGTCGATATGCGCGTAACTCGCCAGGAATGATAGATTGCCGGTCGGCTGCCAGACGAGATCGGCCTCGAATCCGGACGAATGCCAGGCGCCCGACTGGCGCTGTGTCAGGCTGCCGGGCGGGGTGATCGGCACATTGGTGCGCTCGAGGTCGAAATACGCCAGAGCGCCAGAGAGTCCGAACGGGCCGTCGAGCTTGACGCCGGCCTCGTATTGCCGCGAGCCTTCAGGCTGCGGCGCGACGCCGCGCCCATTGAAGAAAGTGACGGCGCGCAGCCCCTCCGAATAGCTTCCATAGACAGAAAGCCAATTCGTCACATCGAAGGTCAGGCCGACGCGCGGCAAGAATTTGGTCTGATTCGTGTCGAAGCTACTCGGCGGCTTCGCGGCCACTTCTTCCGAATGAATATCGATGGTCGCGAGGCGTAGCGCGGCGAGCAGATGCAGGCGTTCGAAGATGGTCGACTGCAATTGCGCCGTCGCGCCGGCGGTCTCATAGGCGTTGTCGAATCTGCTCAGAGCCGTATAGCCGGCTTGGCCCGGCAGCGGATAGCGATAGGCCGGGAACGCGGGCGCGCGAAAATCCGTGAGCTGCGGGAAGCCGAACAGGCTGAATTTGCTCGGATCCGGCCCGGTGGCGTTCGCGCCGGCCATGAATCCCTCGTCCCACACGCGATCGAAATCGCCGCCGAGCAGCAGCCGGTTCTCGGTCGGCCCGGCGTCGAATTTGGCGACGATGTTGGAGCTGATCGCAACCTCGTGCGCCTGCTCGCTCATGATCGTATCGGCGAGGTAGAACTTGCTCGGCCCGCCATAGACGCCGAAGAGGGGATCGACATAGATCGTCGGATTATTGCCGAACGGAACCTGCGAGGGCTCGAATATCTTCGAGACCGACCAACGCGCGGTGGTGAAGGTCGAGAGGTTTTCGTTGAACTTGTGCTCGAAGCGCGCCGTGACGCCGGACGACTCGGTCGCGGTTGCGGGAAGACCGGCGGTCGAAAGAAAGGCGGAGCGCGGCAGGGCGTAGAAGCTGCGGTCGATCGAGCCGACTGCGGGAAGGCCGGGATAATCTGGCTGCTCCCGCCGATTGAGATGACCTTGCACGATGAGCGAGGTCGAATCATCCGGCGCGATCTTGATCGTAGGGTCGATCGAATAGCTGCGCCGGTTCACGACGTCGACGACCGAATGGGTCGTTTCATATTGCGCGGTGACGCGAAACAGAATGCTCTTATCCGCGGTGAGCGGCTGGTTGATGTCGATATAGGGGCTGGCGTACCGATAGCCGCCGGCTTGCACGCCGACTTCCGCGAACCGATCCGGAGTCGGAAGCTTCGAGACGACGTTGATCACTCCGCCGATCGGGTTCGGCCCACCCTGAAACAAGATGCTCGCGGGCCCTTTGAGCACCTCGATGCGCTCGACATTGGCGAGCAGGTCGCGCACGCCGAGATCGTAGTAGTTCGGCAGGCCGTCGACGTAGCGCTCGGCGCGCATGCCGCGCAGGCTCGGGCTGCTGAGACCGGGAAACAGAGGATCGAGCGGTTGCAGGCCGGAGACGTTGCGAAACGCCTCGCTCTGCGAAATCGCCCGCTGATCGTCGATCAGCTTTCGTGGAATGACCTGCACCGACATGGGCAGCTCTTTGATCGGCGTATCCAGCCGCGTTGGGCGCGCAGTGAGCGCCTGATAGCCGCGTACCGGGCCGGCGGTGGTGTCCTGAATCGCGGGGCCGGCGGATGCGGACGATCCGGGCGCGGCATGCGAGCCGTCGATCTCGATCGGCGGCAATACCTCTTGTGCAAGGGCGCAAGGGGCGGCGAAAAGCAAGGAGAAAGCGCAGACGCTCGCGCTGCGCGACAGTTCGGACCGAAGCATAGATCTCTCCCGAGCAGCGCGATGGCCGCTTCGACTGAAGAACTGAATGTAGGAACGCGTCAGAACCGCGTTTTGTCTTCGCTCAGGAGAGTGAGGGCGGCGCTCGGGATGACCAGTAGTTCGCCCACGCAGGCGGCGCGCGCGCCGAATCGTTGCAAAACAGCCAGGTGAGCCTCGATGTTTCGCCGGGTGAAATGATCGGCGCGCGCTCGCCGGAGAAGGCGACCGCTTTCGGCGACGGCTGGCAGGAGTTCGAAACGCAGAAAACACAGTCGTGATGGACCCGGCCCGCAGGCGCCTTATCGTTTTCGCGCGCTTGCCGGACGCAATAGATTTCTCCCGTGGAGACGCCGAACCCGCTTTCCTCGAGTTCGGCCGATCTATCCCTCCCCGAGCCGAGCAGCGCGATATTCGAGAGAAACAGGAAGAGCATCGCAAGCGCCGACGCCCGCGATCTTTCCCCTCTCCAAGTCCGGGTCGTGATCATGCGTCCGCTTCTCGTTCGTCCTCTCGATCTACGGGCGAGGAGTTTCGCGCCCGAGAGCCTTGGTCGGGCCTGCGGAAACACCGTTAGCCGGTCCAAGCTTTCATGGAGATAACATGACGCTGGCGTGATCCGATTATTACGTACTGTTGCATTTTTGCCATGTGAGGCTCTACCATCCGGCCGATGTGACCGCGGCGGCTCCAGCCCCGCCGCGACACGCATGACAGTGGAGTCGAATGCGCGCATTATTGGTGGAGGACGAGCCGGAGATGGCCCGTTCGATCGGCGTAAAGCTCGGCCGCTCAGGTTTCGTCGCGGATTCGGTGGGGACGATCGCCGACGCGCGCGAATCCTTGCGGCTGCATCGCTACGCCTTCGCGCTGCTCGATCGCCGATTGCCGGACGGCGACGGCATAACGCTTTTGCCCGACATGCGCCGGCGGCAGCCCGGCATCCGCATTCTGATTCTGACCGCATGTGACGCCGTGAACGAACGCATATCCGGCCTCGACGCCGGCGCCGATGATTATATGACCAAGCCCTTCGATTCCGATGAGCTGATGGCGCGCATTCGCACGTGCTTGCGCCGGCCCGGCGCCGATCTCCTCCCGCCGATCACGATCGGCTCACTTTCGTTCGATCTCAATATTCGCGAGCTTTCGGTCGCAGGCCGTCCGGTCGTGCTGCATCGGCGTGAGCTGGCGCTCATCGACGTGCTCGCGCGTCATGCCGGCCGCGTCGTGCTGCGCACAACGCTGCTCGAGGAAATCTATGGTTTCGACGACGAGGTGCAGGCGAACGCGCTGAATATCCTCGTGTCCCGCATGCGGCGTCGATTGAGCGAATTGAATGCGGGCGTCGAGATCCATTCGGCGCGCGGCATCGGCTATATGCTCACGAAACCTTCGACGTGAAGCCGCATCGCTCCCTGACGCTTCGGCTACTCGCCTATTTGCTGATCGCGCAACTCGCGGCGCTGGTGCTTCAGCCGCTGACGGAGGTCGCGATATCGATCTCTGGACTAGATCCCTATTGGGACATATCCTTGAATGATTGGGGTGAGTATCGGGCTCAAGCGCTCGTGGTTCGAGCATTGACGAAAGATCCGGACGGCGCGATCCGGCTCGAGCAGACCGAGGCCATAGAACTCTATCGCTCGAAACATCCCGGCTTCCGCTATGCC
Organism: Methylocystaceae bacterium; assembly: GCA_003105285.1. Classification (GTDB taxonomy): domain Bacteria; phylum Pseudomonadota; class Alphaproteobacteria; order Rhizobiales; family Beijerinckiaceae; genus Methylosinus. The sequence continues at coordinate 1,728 of PQAN01000464.1, read as the reverse complement.
GCATTCGATCCACGCAGCGCCGCCGCCGTGCCGGGCTCGTCGCCGGAACTCGTCGCGGCGCTCGGCAATTTCGGCGGCATCGAAGCGTCTTCGCTCAGATTCCACTTCTCCGCCGCCCCGGATCCGTCTACGCGCGGCTTCTTACGCAGATCCGTCACGCCATTCGGAACCGTTGCGATTGTCGCCTCCGGCTACAGATTCGAGTGGCGCGATCTTGCGCTCGTCGCCGGCCTATTTCTCACGCCCCACAGTCTCGTCGTGATCTCGCCGATGCTTCTCGCCGCTGTGGCGATCACATGGTTCGTGGTCTGGCGTGGCTTGGCGCCTTTGCGGGACACGGCTCGCAGTCTCGCGCGCATCGATATGAACTCGCTCGATCAGCGTATTTCGAGCAAAGGCGCGCCGGCCGAGGTCGCGCCCTTTCTCGACGCGCTGAACGAGGCGCTGTCGCGGCTCGACGCCGGAGTCGAGGCTCAGCGCCGGTTCATCGCCAATGCAGCGCACGAGCTCCGCACGCCCATCGCCATCATGCGCGCCCACGCCGACAACCCCGACGAAGCGACATTTCGTCGAGACGTGAAACGCGACATCCGCCGCATCCAGACGCTCGCCGAGCAATTGCTCGTGACAGCGCGAATTTTCAATAGTGCGAGCGCCGCCCGGGAGGAAATCGATCTGGTCGCGACCGCGCTCGCCGTCGTCGCCGATTACATGCCGCTGGTCTATGAGAGCAAGCGCCTCATGGCATTCGAGTCCGCTGTGCGTTCGGTCGTCGTTCATGCCCATCGCCTGGCGATCGAGAGCGTGGTCGGCAATCTGATCAACAACGCGATGCGCGCAGAGCCGGAGGGCGGAACCGTGCTCGTACGCGTCGGTCCCGGCGCGATGGTGGAGGTGATCGACCACGGCGCGGGCGTCCCGGCGGCCGATCGCGAAACGATATTTGAACCGTTTTGGCGCGGCAGCGAGGCGACGCGTGGCGCCGGGCTCGGTCTCGCCATTGCGAAGGAGCTGATCGACGCTCACAAGGGCCACATTTGGGTCGAGGATACGCCCGGCGGCGGCGCCACGTTCAAAATTTTTCTGGGGTAACGTTCGACAGATGCGCAGAGAAGCTTCGGGTTGTGTCGCAAATTCGACTATGGACGCGACGAGCGTGTGAGAATGACGCGGCTTACGCGGCGAGGGCATGGAACTGTTGCGCTGGACGCAATTTACCCCTGGCCCGCGACTGTCCCTTTCGGATCATATGCATGAGCTCGATCCCCGAGAGTGTCGCAGCAGCCGATCGAAATGATTTGAAACCCGACATCGGCCGCGTCACTCGCTTCACCGCTCGATGATCCTGTTCGACGATATTATTGAGATATTTGACGTGGCGGATTTCGATATCTGTTTCATGCTCCGCATTGTAGCTTTCGACCGCCGCCGTGTTGGCGCCTTACGAGCACGGAACTGCTGTCCCAGCAAGGGAGCGTATTTGACGACCCGACGATTGAGCGTGGAATGGTCGACCTCGACGCCGCGCTCTTCCTTCATCTCTTCAAGTTGACGATAGCTCATCGGATACGCCATCGCCCGCGCGCGAGACATGGACGGGTTGGAGAGCGCGATATTGTCGTGGATCGTACGATTGAACAGCAGATTTTCCTGCAGGACGACGCCGATCTGCGCGCGCAGCCAAGCCGGGCTCACCTGCGAGACATCGACGCCGTCGACGAGCGCCTG
>PQAN01000463.1 GCA_003105285.1 Methylocystaceae bacterium | reverse complement strand
TCTGGATTCTGGCGAATGGAAAAATCGAGCGCGCCGATTTCGAGGGAATAGACGTCGCGGAGGCCATCGCGCTGCGCGCCCTTCTCGCGGGACGGGATGTGGGCGCGCCGCCGCCGGCCGATATGTCGCAGCCTTTGCATCTGAAACTTTCGCTGCGGGGCCAAAATTGAGCGGCGGGGCGCATGATCGCCGCGAAGCCCGAGCGCGTGGCGGGAGGCGTCCGACTTGGGCGATGCTCGGCGTTCTCGCGGTCTCCGTGCCGCCGCCCGGCGCTCTGCTCGCCGCCGAAGAGACGAGCCAGGGAGCGCCCGCCTCGAAACCGGAGCCGAGCGCGACGCCTTCGGCCGTCGACGCCGCCAGAGCGGCCGCGCCGCAACAGCGGCCGGGCTCGCCCACCTTCTATCGCGCGCTAGCCGAAGCGGAAGCGCGTCGAACAGGAATGCCGGGCGAGATCGCCGACGCCGTCATGGCGGTCGAGAGCGGCTACGATCCGCACGCCATCGGCTCGGTCGGCGAGATCGGCCTCATGCAAGTGCTGCCCTCGACGGCGCGCGCGCTCGGATTCGCGGGCAGAATCGAGGGGCTCGCGGCTCCCGAGACCAATATTCACTACGGCGTGAAATATCTCGCGGGCGCCTGGCGCCTCGCCGGCGGCGATCTCTGCACGGCGGTCATGAAATATCGCGCCGGCCATGGCGAGACGCGCTTTTCTCATCGGTCTGTCGACTATTGCCTCGCCGTGCGCGCCAAGCTCGCGGCGCGCGGCTATCGCGTCACCGGAGCCCTGCCGATCGCAACCTTCGGCGACCCGCCGCGATCCCGGCTCGGCTCGGCGCTCGGCGCCGGATGTCGTCGAAACTGCCTCGCGGCGTCCGGCCAGGCCGCCCTCGACTTCGGCGCGATCAACGCCCGTCTCGATCACGCCGTCGTCCAGGCGAGCGCAAACGCCGTGCGGCTGCGGTGAGACGTCACGCGGGCGGCGGATGGCGCCGCGATCCATCGTTCGGAGGGACCGACCGTGCAATCTCCCATTCTCGCCATTCTGACAGCCATTGTGCTCGCTGCGCCGTGCCATGCGAATGACGCCGCCGCGCCGAACGGCGGACTCGTCATCGGCGGCGAAGCGCCGCGGAGAGCCGCGTTCTCGACCTGCGTCGATGTGCAGATCGGAAACGATCTGGCGTTCGGCTGCCTCAATCGGCGACTGCGGAGCGCGGTCGACAAGGCGCGGCCATTTGTCGAAGCGCCGCCGGTCGACGCGAGATCCTCCGATCTGAAGACCGGCGTCGTCAACATGCCGGCCATACGCCAGCAATATGGACCAAATTTCGGCGTTTCGGTCATTCCTTATCGAATGCCCGCGGCCCATGGCGGATCGCCGATCCTGCAACGTTGACGCGTCTCCCGAATCTCCGCTTCGGACGGCTGTGGCGGAAATTTCGGGACGGCCCGCATGCGCGCCGGACTCTGGAGTCTTTGCGTGTTTCATTGAAACACGCAAAGACTCCAGGCTTTTGTTTTGACGCGTTTCCAACGCCGAACCGGCGTCCACTTCGGCTGGAAACTCTAGAGCATTTCACGCGTTTTTGGAATCGCGACGGATTCCCAAATAGAAGGGAACGTGATTCAAGATGCTGGCTGGGCGGAGGCCAGCATCTATGGTTCGACCTCTCTCCAATGATCTTCGCGAGCGTGTCGTCGCCGCTTCGGCGGCCGGCGAGAGCTGCCGTTCTGTGGCGCAGCGTTTCGGCGTGGCGGTGTCATCTGTCGTAAAATGGTCGCAGCGTCATCGATCGACGGGTTCAGTGGCTCCGGCCAAGATAGGTGGGCGTCGCAAGCCGACCCTGGAGCCGCATCGAGCCTTCATCCTCGAACGGATCGGGCAGACGCCGCATCTGACATTGCACGGGTTGAAAGACGAGCTGGCCGCGCGCGGCGTGAAGGTCTCTCATAACGCCGTGTGGCTGTTTCTGCGCCGCGAAGGCCTCTCGTTCAAAAAAAACGCTATTCGCCCTCGAGCAGGCGCGTGACGACATCGCTCGCAGGCGTCGACGCTGGCGATCATGGCAGGAACGCCTCGATCCACAGCGCCTCGTCTTCATCGACGAGACCTGGATCAAGACCAACATGGCGCCGCTGCGCGGCTGGGGGGCCAAAGGCGTGCGCCTACGCGGTTTCGCCCCCCATGGCCATTGGCGCACACTCACATTTCTCGGCGCGCTGCGTCACGACCGTCTCGCCGCGCCTTGCGTCTTCGACGGCCCGATCAACGGAGAAAGCTTCCGCGCCTATGTCGAGCAACAGCTCGTCCCGGCGCTCCGACCCGGCGATATCGTCATCATGGACAATCTCGGTAGCCACAAGTCCGCGGCCGTGCGACGCGCAATTCGAGCCGCTGGCGCAAGGCTCTGGTATCTGCCGCCCTACTCGCCCGACCTCAACCCGATCGAGCAGGCCTTCGCCAAGATCAAGCACTGGATGCGACAGGCCCAGAAGCGAACGATCGACGACACGTGGCGTCACATCGGCAGCCTCGTCGAAGCGATCGAGCCTGGCGAATGCGCCAACTATCTTGCAAACGCCGGATACGCTTCCGTCAAAATGTGAAACGCTCTAG
>PQAN01000462.1 GCA_003105285.1 Methylocystaceae bacterium | reverse complement strand
AAATGTCTTTCTGGCATATTCACCTTCCCCGCAATTCGATTCGGCGTCTCGCCTCTCCAGGCGGAACGTCGGCGAAGTCTTCGTCATGGTCTCGGGCCGGCCGCGTTTCGGACCTTGTGACTTTGAGACAGGAGCTCACATTATCTACTTTTAAGATAATCTGGAAATCAGATTATGTAAAGACCCCGCATCAAACGCGGGACACAAGCTTGGCAAAGACGCTCGGATCGCCACGCCATAAGGCGCTTATCGATCTGCTCATCCAGAAGAGAGAGGCCGCGGGCCTGACTCAGGCCGACCTGGCCGAACGGCTCGGGGAATATCAGTCCTTCGTGGCGCGGCTCGAAAGCGGCGAGCGCCGCGTCGACGTCGTCGAGTTTCTGGAGCTGGCCGAAGTGCTCGGCTTCGACGCGGCGAAGGCGATAGTGCGATTGAAGAAGGTCTCTTGACCAACGCAATATGCACGCGCCTCGCCCATGGCGAGCGCGCTCGACGCGCGCTTGCCGAAAAGCGGCTCGGCGACTTTCCGCAGAAGAGGCTTTCCACCGGCGAATCGTTCGGAGGCCTGACGAAAAGCCCCGCTCGGCCGTTCGAGCGGGGCTTCGCGATCCGGCTCAGTCGCCGTTGGGCTTGCGGCTGCGCGACCAGATGAGGGTGTAGCCTTCGCCCTCCTCGTCGTCGAAGAGGTTGGCGTAGATCGGAGCGGGGAAGCTCGGATCGTCGAGCTTGACCGAGAGATAGTCGCGGCCCTCCGCGGAGCGCTTCGACCACGCTGCGCCTAGGTCGATTCGTCCCAGGTAGACGCGATGACTCGGCGCATTGTCGCTGGCGCGGTTGGTCTCGGGGACGATGCGCACGCCCTTGGCCTGGACGCTGAGCGTCACGATCTCGCCCTGGAATTCGTTGCCGGACTTCTTGAAGGAGCCGATGTTCGCCATGATAGTTCTCCTGTCGATGCTTTCGAGCCCGCGCCAATCGCGGCCTCGATGGCGATCGAAAGGCCGAAGACGATCGACGACGCATCCGCCTGCGGACCGAAGCGGAGCGGAGGACGGCGGCGGCATGACTTTGTTGCCTCGCGAGGAATGACGCCGCAGGCGTCAGGGGAAGAAAGTCACGACTCCGCCGTTGCGTCTCAGACGATCGAGGCGCCGCCGCTCTTCGGCCAGATCAGGCCATCAAAGAGGCAGCGATGGTGCCTGGGCTCAGAGCGCTTTCGATAAGGAGAACTGGCGCGAATATTGACGTCCGCACAAGCGCTCCGCAATTCGGAGCGAAGAAAGAGAGGCGATCGGCGGCAATCGGCGAAGCGCTGCATCAGAAATCGACAATAGACAGTGATATGAATGCAAGCACAGCGGCCACTGTCGGCGGCAGGAGAGCCGGAGCGGTGGAAGCCGTCACGCGGACAGCGGTCGTCTGCGTTGAATGCGAGAATCATATTCATCCGCCGGCGCCGTTTCATACGGCGACTTGACGAAAGCGCTATCGCTCCGTCGTTCGCCTGATGCGAGGAGGAAATGAACGGCCCGCGAATAGCCTCGCGGGAACGGGTGAACTGTAAAGAGCGACGCTCGACCAGGCTGTTCCACCAATCATAGCCGCGCCGATCAGCGAAAAGATCTCCTGCCAGACGGGGGACGTCACGCCGATGGCGAGAGCCAGCGCGAGATGATAGCCGGCGACAGCGGCTGGAGCGGCGAAGAACGCGGCGATCACCGCTCGGAGCAGCGGTGAAGCTATCGCTGCGAATGCGACCCGCCCCGCAGCAAGCGCGGCGCTTCCCGAAACCAAGCCGACGAGCATGGCGCCGAATGGGCCGGCGCCGGTATGGATCGCGGCGAAAAACGCTGTGATGCCGACGAAAGTGGGAAGGATGTGCGCTGCGAGCGCGAATAGCAGCCAACAGAAGAAACCGAGGCCGATGAGATTGAGCATAATGCCGAAGGCGAGCATGGCGGACCCCCGTGACAAAGTCGCGAAGTCGCGCCTCCTCCTCCGCCATGGCGCGAACGACAGAATAGCTCGGTTTCGTTGGAAATGGAATCCGCGGTCGTCGACCGCGATGCGACTACGTATATCGCCGTAGGTGGAGACAGCGTCGTGGTGCGACGGCGCTCACGCGCCGCCGCCGTCGAATGTCCAAACGGGAATGCCGAGCTTCTTCGCCTTGTCGGCGAGATTGGCGGATATGCCCGATCCCGGGAAAGCAATGACGCCGACAGGCAACGCGTCGAGCATCTGATCGTTGCGTTTGAAGGGCGCCGCCTTCGCATGTCGCGCCCAGTCGGGCTTGAAGGCGATCTGTGGAACCTTGCGGTTGTCGGCCCAGCAGGCTGCGATGCGCTCGGCGCCTTTCGGCGAGCCGCCATGCAGCAGCACCATGTCCGGGTGCTTGGCGAAGACCTTGTCGAGTCGATCCCAGATCGCCCCATGATCGTTGTAATCGAGTCCGCCGGTGAAGGCGACCTTCGGCCCGGCGGGGAGCAGCGCCTCGTTCTCCGCCCGACGTCGGGCGGCGAGAAAATCGCGGCTGTCGATCATCGCCGAGGTGAGCGCGCGATGACTGACCTTGGAACCGGCGCGTGGGCGCCAAGTCGAACCCGTGTAGCGTTCGAATTGGTCGGCGGCATGGTCGCGGAAGAGCTCCATGCTGTCGCGGCGCTCGACGAGCGTCATTCCCTCGGCGATCAGGCGCTCGAGCTCGACGGAGCGGATTTCCGAGCCGTCCTGCTCCTTCTGGCTTCGGCGTTGCGCCTGCTCATTGTCGTCGAGCTCGCGCTCGATGCGGAGTATCGCCCGGTGGAAGAGATTGACGCTCGACCAGAGCAGGTCTTCCAGATCGGGCTCGAGGCGGGTGTCGGCGAGGGTCGCGACGAGCGCATCGAACATGTCTGCGGTCGCGCCGGCGATTGTCTTGGCTTCGGGCAGCGGCCGACTGTCGGGCTCGTCCTGGAAGGGACGGTGGCCATAGAGCTGAAGCTCGGTGAGAACACGGTCGATCGGGGATGAGCCGTGCGGAGGCTCGTATTCGGCATCGTCGCGGTTAATCGTCATGGCGTCGCCCTCTGTCGGATCGGCCGCGCCCATCGCGGCCTTCGTGGGCGTCCTAAGCGGCAAGACAGAGCCGGTCTGCACCGCTGGCGGCCGTAGCGAAGCGGAGGACGGCGGGCGGCGGCAATTTTGTGTCGCGATGCAAAGCCGGATTTATCCGGCGGCGGAAAATTGTCGCCGCCCGCCGTTGCATGGCCGGATCGATTGCCGCAGGACATAGCCCCTCTCGAAGGCCGTGGGCGCGGCTCTTCCGATGGGGGACAGGTATTCGATCATGCGCGATGTCGAGTTGCGGCGGCGTGCGCTCGATCGCCTTTTGCGCCCTCTACCGGGCTCATGAAGCGCGCGACGTCTTCCGGAACGAGCTGAATTCGAAGAGCTGCCCGTAATTCGTCCATGTCGAGGTAGCGCAGATCGTCGTTGAAATCGTCGAGCGTCGGCGAGAGCATCACCGCATCGATCCCGTTCGCCGCGGCTCGCGTCGTCAACGTCTCGGCCGCCATGTCTCCTGCCGGATCGTCGTCGCGCGCGACATAGAGACGGCGCAAGGTGTGAGGAAGTATCAGGGCGGCGAGGTGATTGGCCGACAGGGCTGCGACCATCGGCAGAGTGGGAAGAATGCAGCGAAGCGACAACATCGTTTCGACGCCTTCTCCTGCCGCCATGAGGTCGTCCACGACGCCGAAGCGGACGCCATTGCCGAGAAGCTGGCCCATTGCTCGCCTCGGCGTGTCCACCGACGCCTTGTCGGCGCCCGTCGGATCGAGCCATGTTCGCTGCACGCCGGTGACGACTCCGGAGAGATCGGTGACGGCGGCGATGAGCGCCGGCAATGTCTCGAGCTCGCCGTCGCTCTGTCGGCGATAATAGCAGCGTCGATGGAATCGAAGAGTGGCGGTTTTGTGCAAAATCGTAATGCCGCGTTTGCGGAGATATGTTTCGGCGATCGTGCCGCGGATCGGTTTGGCCATGGCGAACAGGCGGCGTGCGGATTCGAGTGAGCCTCTCGGCACGGGCGTCGGTCCACGCGACGCCGGTTCTTGACCGGGTTCGAAACGCGGCATGGCGAGGAAGCGTCGCGCCTCGTCGGCGACATCGCGGAAATTGGAGAGGCGGCAACTCGCACGGATAATGTCGAGCAAGTCGCCATGTTCCGCCAATGCGGCATCGACCCATTTCCCTGCTGCGCCTTTGCCGCTGTCGTCGCCGATCAATCGAACGAAGAGGCTGCGTCCCGGCGTGTTGCGGGCGTCGCCGACAAGCCAGTAGCGGCCTTCGCGACGCCCGTTGGAGAGATAATGGCGGCATACCGCCTCGGCGTCACGCGCGAGACGCTGCGCCAGCTCGGCCGGTGAATCGAACATGGCCTCCTCCAAAG
>PQAN01000461.1 GCA_003105285.1 Methylocystaceae bacterium | reverse complement strand
GCCGACGACCGTCTGCGTCACGCGTCCTTTCGCGGCCTTCGCGAGGACAAGCCCGCCCGCGAGATCGTCCGCGAGACGCCGAAGCCGGCGACCCTCGCGAAACCGCAGCGCCGCAGCGTGAAGCTCACCCACCCGGATCGGCTCTATTGGCCGGACGACGGCGTGACGAAGGAAGGGCTCGCGGATTATTACGTCGAAATCTGGCGCCATATCGCGCCCTTCATCGTCGGTCGGCCGCTGGCGCTGCTACGCTGCCCGGACGGCGTCGGAGGCGAGGCGTTTTTCCAGAAGCACGCCTGGAAAAGACTCGACCGCAATATCGTGCTGGCGAAGGACCCGAAGGAGCCGTCCGAGGAGCCGCTGATCGGCGTCCGCGACCTCGACGGCCTGATGGGTCTGGTGCAATCGGCGGTCCTCGAAATCCATCCCTGGGGATCGACCCTGGCCGATTGGGAGCGCCCCGACCGGATCGTCATGGATCTCGATCCGGGCGAAGACACGCCTTGGACGGCAGTCATAGCGGCGGCGCAGGAAATGCGGCGACGGCTCGAAGAGGCGGGCCTTTCGGCTTTTGTGAAGACCTCCGGCGGCAAGGGGCTGCATGTCGTCTCGCCGCTGGCGCCGCTGGCCGAATGGCCCGCCGTGAAGGCTTTCACGAAGGCGATCGCCGAGGCGATGGCGGCGGACAGTCCGAACCGCTTCGTCTCGACGGTCACAAAATCGAAGCGGCGCGGCAAGGTGTTGATCGACTATCTCCGCAACCAGCGCGGGGCGACGGCGATCGCGGCCTATTCGACGCGCGCGCGGCCCGGAGCGGCGGTTTCCATGCCGCTCGCCTGGGACGAGCTGAGCGCCGGCGTCGGCCCGGCCTATTTCACCATTCGCAACGCGCCGAGGCGTCTCGCTTCGCTCGAGTCCGATCCATGGGCGGGCTTTCACGCGGCGGCCGCGCCGCTGGAGACGCCGAAGCCGCGCCGGAAAACGGCGGCCTGACAGGTCGGGACGTTCTCCCCGTCGATCGGGACCTTCCGCGGGCAAATTTCACAGTGCGAGCAGGGCGCCGTTCCGTAGCCGCGATCCGCGGCCTTTTGTCAAACTCCTCGCCTGCATGCCCAACGAGGAGCGCCGACCATGTCCAAATTCGCCTTCGACGACCGCGACATCCGATGGAAAAGTTTCGACGGCGTCGATCATCTGTGGTTTTCCGTGCTCGATATCGACGACGCGAACAAGATCATTCATGTCCTGTACAAATTCGCCGGAAATCGACAAATCGTTCTCCATCGCCACAAGACCTTGAACAAGACGATGGTCATCCAAGGGGAACATCGACTCTATCACGCGAATGGAGAGCTCAAGGAAGTCCGGCCGGTCGGCAGCTATACCGTCAGTCCGCCCTCCGACGACCCTCATCGGGAGGGCGGCGGCGATCGGGACGTCGTCGTATTGTTCACGATCTATGGCGACGAGGAAACGCTCTACGAAATTCTCGACGACGACTTGAACGTCGCCGCCTCGCTCACCGCGAAGGATTTCGCGAGTTTCTATGAGCGTTCGCCTCGACTGGAAAGACTCTAGCTTCTCGTTTTGACGCGCTTCCGACGCCGAACCGGTTTCCACTTCGGCTGGAAACGCTCTAGATTATCGGCGATCGTCTTCAAAGACGCTTCGACGGTTTCGCCTCGGACGCAATGCTCTTGCGCAGCGCGTCCATAATGTCGACGACATTGCTCGGCGGCGCTTCGGCCTCGGTTCTCGCCTTCGGCTTCGCGGGGCGTCTCCGAGATTTTTTCTTCTCGGCGATGATGTCGAGAAGACGGGTCTGGACGGGATCGGCGACCATCTCGGGATTCCAACGCTTCTTGCGCTGCTCGATCAACGTCGCGACGAGACTCATCGCCTCGGGATCGATCTCACCGCCGCCGATCGCGCCGAAGTAATCTTTCGGGTCGCGTAGCTCGTCGCCATAGCGCAGCGTCCACAAGACGACGCCCTTGTCGCGCGGCTCGAGCATCACGGCGCGCTCGCGGGCGTGAAGAACGAGACGCGCCACGCCTACCGTATGAGTCGATCGCATCGCGTCGCGAATGACCGCGAACGCCTCTTCGCCGACCGGATCGTCGGGCGTCAGATAGTGGGGTCTGTCGTACCAGATCCAATCGATGTCGCTGGCGGGCGCGAAGGTCTCGATGTCGATCGTGTGCGCGCTTTCGAGGCGAATGGCTTCGAGTTCGCCGTCTTCCAGCAGGACGTAATCCTTCTCGCCCCGCGGATAGCCCTTCGCCTGCTCGTCCTTCTCGACCGGCTCGCCGCTTTCGGCGTCGACATAGCGGCTGACGACGCGATGTCCCGTCTTCCGGTCGAGCGTATGGAAACGCAGCTTCTCGCTCTCGGTGACGGCGGGCGTCAACGCGACCGGGCAGGTCACGAGCGAAAGCTTCAGATATCCTTTCCAGAACGGGCGGAGGGCCATCCAGAGCCTCCTTGGACATGGCGAATCCAACGCGCCCCGGGGACGAAAGGTTCCTCTTCGCGCCCCTATTCGAACAGCTCGGCGATGTCGGCCATCGGCCGGAACAATTTCGTGGGCCGATCCGGAAAGGAGAGGAAGCTTTCTCGCTCGTAGAAACGCCGCGCATTATCATCTTTGGCGTCGACGATCACCGCGAATGATGCGATCTCGCTGCGCATGGATCGGAACAGCGCGTCCGCCAAGAGGAAGCGGCCATATCCCTTTCCGCGATGGCGACGATCGACGGCCAGCCGTCCGAGCAGCGTTGCCGGAACCAGAGGATATTTCGGGAGCTTGCGCGCCGTTGGTTTCGGAAGGTCGCTCAATCTCACCGCTGTCGCCGACAAGGTATAGTAGCCGACGACCATGCCGTCCTGTAGCGCCAGCACGAATGGCGCCGCCATGTTCTTGCGCGCGTCCTGGCCGGCCTGGGACCGAATATATCGATCGAGCGCCTCGACGCCGCTTTCGAATGAACGGCGATCGTGCCGCGGGCCGAGGGCCTCGACATGAAGCGACCAACCCGTCTTCTCGGTCACCCTTTATGCGCCCGCGTTTCGCGATAGCGGCGCACCGTCTCGCGCAGGCGTTCGTCGACGGGCTTCGGATCGAGCAGCGCCTCGACGAACGCCTCGCTATCGCGAATAGATAATTCGAGTTGCCGATGCTCGTCGATGGTCCGGCGCGCGGCGTCCTGCACGCTTGTCAGGACGAAATCCGTCACGGTTCGGCCTTGAAGAGCAGCCGCGCGCTCGATGAGCCTCTTCTGTTCCGCCGTCACCCGCGCCTCCAGGCGCTGGGCGCGCGTGCGACCGTCAGGCGATTTCGAAACGATGTTTGCCATGGAGCTTTCCCTGCTCGAAATGTACGGCCGACGGCCGGCTACTTCAAGGGGCCGTTTCGCAGGTTGGACGGGAACCGAGGTCTTCAGAATTGATCTGCGAACAACAAGCCCATGCGGAGTCGCGCCAATCGTAAAAATCCGGCTCGGTCGCCCCCTCGTCCCGCGCCGCCACGAAATATTGCGACAACGACCCGCTCCTTCGCCGATTTTGCGCCACCTGGATTAGACGCTATCTTGCGGGCGGCTCCGGGACCTAATGCAGTGAACGCTGTCGCATGTGGCGAGATCAAATAGACGCTTTCTGGGACGGAAGACGCGGATTCGCCATTGGATTCTTCGGGGACGAAGAGACGATGGGCGCGCCTGGACCTGCGCCCGATCTCACGGTCGTCTCCGCCAGGGACGCGACATTCGCCGAGGCCACGACTCTGGTCGACGTGATCGACGCCCGCCGGTGGCGTTGCGGCCATTGCGTGCTCGAACTGCCGCTCGACCATGCTCATGTGAGCCTGCGGTCGCCGGACGGCGCGGAGTTGCGCTGCTCGCTCGTCAGCGAGAAGACCCCCATGGCCGGCGGTGAATTGCGTCTGCTGCTCGTCGAATCGACGGACCATTCGACGCCGTCGACGACGCCTTTTCGCGTCGTGTCGATCGCCGCGCGCGGCGATTGGCGGCGGCCGGCGCGCGACCAGATCGCACGCAGCGGCTCCAGGCTCGTCTGGGCGATCTCCCAACGGCGCCTCGTCGAGCGGCGCGACGGCGCGGTCGCGCTCGTCCAGCTCTTGCCGGCGCAACGGGCCTTTCCGGCGCATCAGAGCCGAGTCGTCCTGCAGTCGATCGAGGCGCCTGCGGGACGTGGATCGTCCACGCTCAAAGCCCCTTTCGCGATCATGGAGAACTGGCTGCGCGAAAATGGCGCGCCCTGCCCGGCTCTGCGCATCCGCATCCCCAACGCGCCCGATCAGAACGAGTTCATGCTCGCGCGCACGGCCGTCGTTCTCGCGCTGCACCAGCGTCGGCGTTTCCGCGACTGGGTCCGTGGACAGAAAGACGCCGGCGAGCCGGTCGTCGATCCGCTCGTCTTCGACGATATTCGGGAGGCGACGGGAGATGCGCTCGAGCGGCCGGAAGCCGTGGAGGCGGACGGCTCCATTGTCGTCCACAATCTGCTGAACCTCGTCACCCATTCCGACACGGCCGCCTTCGACGGTCTTTCCGTCACGCGGCTGCCGGACGGCGGCGGCGAGTCGGGCATGATCGTCGACATCCATTTTTTCGGGGCGGCGCTCGGCGACGACGTCGGTCTCGTCGGCACTGTCGCCGACGCCGGCGATTTCGGCGTCGTTCCGGCCGATCCGGGAGGCGTTCCCTATGCGCGGCTGTTTCGCGTCGAGAGCGACGGCCTCGGGGCCCGTAAGATCGGCGACGAGGACATATTGCTCGACGAGATTTTGCGTTTGGCCGCCGATGGGGAGCGCGGAGTGAAAGCCGGCCCGTCCCCTTCGAGCGCCGATCGCGCGATGAGCGTCCAAGGGCGACGCGAGAAGTTCCTCGCCTCGATGAACGCATCGCTCGCCGCGGCGGGATATGCGGGACGCTTCGACGCTGCGAGGCTATGGGACGTTTTCGAGCCGCTTCTCGTGTCGAGCTTTGTCGCCCTCGCCGCGGACGCCGCGCCGGAGGCGCGCCCCCTCCTGCCGCGCCTCGGCGGCTACGAGGCCTATCGCTACGATCCCTCCCTCGTGCAGGCCGCCGTGCGCCGCCATGAATTGGCGAACCTTATCGATGAAGAAAGGTTCAGAGACTATCGCGGCGCCGCGAGCTCGCTTCTGCATCGATTCGTCGGCGCGTGTCGTCTCTCCGGACTCGTGGCGCAAAGCGCCGATCTGCCTGCGCAGATCGCCATATGGCGACTGTTGGCGCAGCCGACGGCGGCGCTGCGTCTGATCAAGGCGCGCATCGCGCTCGCCGGGACGGAAGACATCCGGCAGATCGGGCGTGTCGCCGAATTGCTCCTCGATGAGGCGATCGTCGAGCGCGCCGCGATCTATTGCGACGATCTCGGATTGGAGGGCGAGGCGCAGTCCTTGCGGGTTTATCTCGCCCGCCGCAAGAAAGGGGATTGGATTACTTTCGACGACGCCTCTCGTCTCGCGGTGATCGTCGAGGAGGCCAATGTCTATTGGCGTCAGATCGAGGTCGAGCGCGCCGAAACGGTCGAGGAGGCGGCGCGCGCCGCGCCGCAGCCCAAGCCCGAGGGACTGTTGGCGACGATGAGAAACTTCTTCCTGGGAGGCGGCTCCAAGGGGCCGCGCTCTTGAACGGCGTTGAAATCCGGTCTTCTCGCGACAGGGCCTCGTATCGAATGGCGGAAAAACTCACCATCTGTCTCGTCGGGCCGCGCGGCGGCGGAAAATCGTCGATGCTCGCCGCGGCGACGGACTGCATCGTCCAGAGCGCTCACGGCTACTCGCCCGATTTGCGTCCGACGATGCAGTCGATCACGCGCGCCGCCTTTCACGGATTCGACTCCGTTTCCGCCAAGCTCGATATTTTCGACGGCCTCGTCGACGACTATCAGAAGCTGCGACGCGCCTTCGCCGAGGGCGGCGCGCCGACGGACGCGCGCGGCCGCGAATATTTCTTTCGTCTGACGCTGCACGGCGACGCTCCGCGCGAGATTCGCGAAAAAGCGCCGTGTCTCCTCCGGATCATCGACGCAGCCGGCGGAGTCGCCATTCCCGACGAGACCGCGCCCGCCGACGCCCTGACCGAGATCCGCGACGATTTCGCCACGAAACTGCTGAGCGCGGACGCGATTGTCTTCGTCTTGCCGCTCGTGCGTTTCGAGGACAGCGGCTGGGTCGGCGACATGGCGCGGCTTTTCGAGCGGCTGGCGCTCGCGCCCGATCAGAAGCTCAGACGCGTCATCGTCGCGTTTTCGCACTACGAGCGCCTGTTCGTGCGGTTGGGGCCGAGCGCCTTCACCTACGCCTGCGATCCCGCCGTCGCGCTGCATGTGTTGCGCCGTTCACTGCGGTCCGCGCCGTGGATCGACAGTCTGCGCGCGCTGGAGACCGGCGCGAAGGTCGATATCCGCTTTACCGTGACATCGGCCTATGGCTTCGTCAAAACCTTCCAGAATCCCAATATCGATCCTCATCGAGAGGGCGAACGGCGCTTTCGGCGCGAGGGCGTGGCGGGGTCTCGCGCGCTCAACGAATTCTGGCGGCCGTTTCTCGCTGTCGATCCGATCCTCTACGCGGCCCTCGCTCTCGAGAGCGCCTTCATGTTTTCCTACGCGCAGATCGACGGATCGGCGCAAAAGCCCGCCGCCCTGCGCTGATACTCGTCGTCAGCCGAATTCGTGCAGCAAGCGATCCGTATAGACATCGCCCACATTCGCCATGTCGGCGGAATCGTCGTTCCCCTCGTCCTCCGCTCGCGAGGACGAATGAGGAAACTTCGGCGTCAGATAGCGGTCGAGGGCGCTGCGTCGCCGCCGCCAGGCTCCGTTGGGTCCGACCCCGCCCTGGGTTTCAGTCGCGATCGGCGGGACGGTTTCGCGCCAGACGGAGGCGCGCGCGCCGGCGCGCTTCAGAGCGATCGCCAGCCGCGTCTCGACCTCGCCGAGCGTTCGATTGTCGAGAATATATGCGCCTCTGCGATCGATATAGGCGATCTCTTCGCGTACGAGCCGGTTGAGCAGCCCGATGAGATTGTCGCGAATATTTTCGGGCAGGCTCACGACGCTGCTCACATTGGCGTCGAATGCGCTCATATCGCCATGCAGCGGCCGCGACACGCGCAGAAGCGCCTTCATGAGGCGCACGTCCGGATCGTCCGCTTCGCCATCCGCGAGATCCATGGCCGGCGGAAGGGGAGCCCTCTCGCGCGTTTCGGCCTCGCGCTTGAAAATTTCGGCCAGCAGCTTCATCACGAACATGAAAGCGTCTTGCGCGACGGCGACGCCGATGGCCATCGTCGCGTCCGGCGTCAAGCTCGTGAACGCCTCGCGCGCCAGCTCGAAGCGGTTGCGGTCCATGCTGTGCGTGCGCAGGAATATATCGCTGCGTTTGAGAAAGCCCTGCACCTCCGATTCGGAGAGTCCCGCCGCCTTGCCGGCCACCACGCAATCGTCGACCTGCCGCTTCGCCTCGTTGAAGCCGTTGGAAGCGGCCGATTTGTCCGAATCGGGCGCATTGCGGATACGCAGAGCGATCGCGCCGACGGACTCGCGAATTCCTCCGTCGAGCGAACATTTCTGATCGAATGCGGCGCGGGCGGCGATGACGTCGTCGCGCGCCGCGAGCAGATCGTGAATCTCGGTCCCGACCGCCTCGCATCCGAAGTCGCCCGCCACGGAAGGAGGGGAAATGTTCAATTGCCGCAAAGTGCCGAGAAGCAGGCTGCAGGAGGCCTTGGCCTGGCGGATCTTCGCCGAGGTCGGATCGGCGCGAATCTGATCGCGAAGCTCGGCGAGTTCTCGCGAGGTCGCGGCGAAATCGGGCGCCGGCTCCTCGGCGGGCGCGGCCGGCGCGCGGGGCGAAACCACGCTCTCCGCTTTTTGACGCAAGGTGATGATCTGCGCGGCGATGACGTCGCGCTGTTTGATCGCGTCGGCGCGCTCGTTCAGAGGCGCCGTCAGCGTCTCGCGAATCGTCGCGATGCGCTTTCGCGCCGCGGCGGCTTTGGCGCGATGAGACTCGCAATTCGAGCCGCACGCGGCGCCGAGGCCGTCCAATCCCTTCGAGGCGTCGACGGCCAACTGATCTTCCTGCCGCGCCGCGGACGTCAATGCGACGATCTCGTCCTGCTTCGATTTGATGATGGGTTCGAGATCGGCGACGATCTGGTCGAGTTTCGCCGATCTGTTCCGCGCGTCTTCCAACTGCCGCCCGGCGGCCTGCGCGTCCTGCAGCTCCGCCGCCGCCCGCCGCGCCGCCTCCGCCGCGGCTCGCTGTCCCGCCTCCTGGTTCCTGCGCACCGCTTCGCGAAAACTCGCGCCCGCGCCATTGGCCGCCTGCAGAACCGAATCGAGCGAATCGAGATAGAGCCGCATTCCGGGCGTCGCGAGAATGCGCGCGGTCGCTGCGTCGTAATTCGTCGCGATCAGCTTCGACGTCGGCAGAAGCACATCGGCGGCGAGCTCCATCGGCTGCAGCTCGCTGACGATCTTCTTCGACGAGAGCTTGAAGATATTGGTGTAATAATAGGTGAAGGAAAAGAACGCCGAGATCGAGAACACGAAAATGAAGACGATCGACGTCACGACGGTCTTCATGACGATCCGCTCGCCGAGGAATTGACGGCGCGCGATCAGCGCTCCGAGATCGGCGCCGAGCGACCAGGATGTCGACGCCAGCATGACGAGAATGGCGGTCGTGCCGATGAAGGCTCCGATCAATCCGATCACGTCGTCGGACTCACGGCGCATGATGTCGATCATGCCGCTCGACGTTGTGAAAAACACCCAGCAGAACACGGGGATCGTGACGATCGCCGCGATTCGTCCGAGATTTATCTTGTACGGCGGCGCGCCGACCTTCGCTTCGAGATAGGCGATGATTTTTTCGATGGCGATGCGCGTCTTCCGTCCAGCGGTCGGCGGGCTTTCCTGCGTCGGCGGCGCGGTCTCGCCGCCGACGGCGGCGCCCTCGGCCGGCTGGAGTGAATTCGCATCCGCCATGAGCCGAACTCCTTCGGGCCGTCCGCGCGAGCCGGCAGGGAAATCGGTCGCGGCGACGCGACTGCGTCCCGCGGCCGGCGCATTCACGGCCATGCTTAGCACAGCTGGGACACGGCTTGAACACGCGCCTATGCCGACCGGGCCTTTCGGCGCGGCCCCCGAGGGCGAGCGACCGCAGCGAGCCGCGCCGGGCGCGGGAGTCCCTGCTTTTTTCGGCTTTTCGATCATCTTGCGACAGCATGTCGCGGCGGGGAGGCATGTTGCGCTTTTCCGGTCTCGGGCCGGCGTCGGCCCAGGCGATCGAAAACGCCAGCATATGCGCGACGGAAAAATTATTGGACGTTCGGCCGCGCCCTGTTTAGTGCTCGGCGGCCCTTCACACCCCGAGACCTGCGACCGATGACCGATCCGACCTGCCCCTGCCGCGCCAAAGACGCCGAACCGGCGCCGCTTTCCGCCTGCTGCGGCCCTTATATCGATGGGCTCAGGCCCGCGCCGAGCGCCGAGGCGCTGATGCGCTCGCGCTATACGGCCTATGCGCTCGGCCGCATCGATTATCTGCGGGACACGCTCGCGCCGCCGCAGCGCCGCGATTTCGATCGCGAGGCGGTGGCCGCTTGGTCGAAAAAATCGCAATGGCTCGGCCTCGACATCGAGGCGACGGAGGGCGGCCGGCCGGGCGACGCGAAAGGCTATGTCGAATTCGCCGCGCATTATGTCGCGGAAGGGCTGCGCCAGACGCATCGGGAGAGGTCGCTGTTCCATTTCGACGATGAGGATCAGCGCTGGTATTTCGTCGAAGGCGCGGCCCGCAAGAGCGCGCCCGTCGTCAAGGAGGCGAGACCGGGCCGCAACGATCCCTGTTCCTGCGGCTCGGGCAAGAAATACAAGAAATGCTGCGGCGCCGCCGCATGATCGTCGAGAGCGCGCCTTCAGGCTCGCGCGCCTTCGCCGGGTTGCGCGGCGACGATCTCCCGATCGACATGCGGCTCGAACTTCGCGAAGTTCTCGCGAAACATGCCGATGAGGCGCTTCGCTGTCTCGGCGAAGTCGCGTTTCGAGCTCCAGGTCGAGGCCGGATCGAGGAGGCTGGCTTCGACGTCTGGAGCCGTTCGAGGCGTGAGCAGGCCGAAATGCGGATCGGCGCGAAACTCGCTGCGCGCGAGAGACCCGTCGAGCGCCGCGCGCAGCAACGAGCGCGTCGCATGGATCGGAATGCGCTCGCCGACGCCGTATTTGCCGCCCGTCCAGCCGGTGTTGACGAGCCAGCAGTCGACCTGATGGCGCTCGATCAGACCGCGCAGCAGATTGCCGTATTCGGACGGATGACGCGGCATGAAAGGCGAGCCGAAGCAGGTCGAGAATGTCGCCTGCGGCTCTCGCACGCCCTTCTCCGCGCCGGCGACCTTCGCCGTATAGCCGGATAGGAAGTGATACATCGCCTGCGCGGGATCGAGCTTTGCGATCGGCGGCAGCACGCCGAAGGCGTCGCAAGTGAGCATGACGATGTTGCGTGGATGCAGCGCCCGGCCGCTCGCCGAGGCGTTGGCGATGAAATCGAGCGGATAGGCGATGCGCGTATTCTCGGTCAGTGAGTCGTCCTCGAAATCCGGCAGGCGCGTCAGCGGATCGAGCGCGACATTCTCCATCACCGAGCCGAAGCGCTCCGAGGTCGCGAAGATCTGCGGCTCGGCTTCGCGCGAGAGCCTGATCGCCTTGGCGTAGCAGCCGCCCTCGAAATTGAAGACGCCCTCGCTGCTCCAGCCGTGCTCGTCGTCGCCGATCAGGCTGCGCGAGGGATCGGCCGAGAGCGTCGTCTTGCCGGTGCCGGATAGTCCAAAGAAGATCGCCGTGTCGCCCTGCTCGCCGACATTGGCCGCGCAATGCATGGGCAGCACGCCCTCGGCCGGCAGGATGAAATTCAAATAGCTGAAGACGGACTTCTTGATTTCGCCCGCATAGCTCGTGCCGCCGATCAGCGCCGTCTTGCGGGAAAAATCGATGGCGATGATCGTCTGCGAGCGGCATCCGTGCCGGTCGGGATGCGCGCGAAAGGACGGCAGATCGAGAATCGTGAGGTCCGGCCGAAAGTCCGCGAGCTCCGTCTTCGGCGGGCGGATCAGCAGATTGCGGATGAACAGCGAATGCCAGGCGTATTCGCTGTAGACCCGCACCTTCAGCCGGCGCAGGGGATCGGCGCCCGCGTAGAGGTCCTGCATGAAGAGCGGCGTCTCGCCGGCGCTCGTCGCCATGTCGGCGCGTAGGCGGTCGAAATGTTCCGGCGACATCGCCCGGCAGTTCTCCCACCAGACCGACGCCTCGGTCAGCGCGTCTCGCACGATGAATTTGTCGTCGGGCGAGCGGCCCGTGTGAGCGCCGGTCTCGACGACGAGCGCCCCGCCTCGGGCGATTCTCGCTTCATTGCGTCTGATGGCTTCTCCATAGAGCGCCGGCGCCTCCAGATTGGCCGCGATCCGGCTCTCCTCCGCGAAGCCCGCATGCGTGGTTTCGAACGCCTGGTCGTCCCGTTCGGCTTCTCGTCGCATCTCGCTTTCCCGCTCGTCCTTTCGAGGCGCCGAGCTTCAAGCGTGGACTCGCGCGTCAGCCCGGCTCCGGCCTCACCATATGTTCCTTCAGGACCTGCTCCGACGTCGCGTCGATCTCCTGCAGCAGGACCTCGTAGCCCCAGAGATTGGCGAGATGTCCCAGCACCAGCGAGGCGTTGCCGAGCTCGAGGAGCTTTCCGTCGATGACCCGGTGATGCAAGACGAGCTTGCGATTGCCGACGAGATCCACATCCACGACCTGAATGTCCGGCGCATGGCCGCCGACCTCATATTGGCCGGCGAGGCTTCGGCGCAAATCCCGATAGCCGCGCTCATTGTGAATGGACGCGACCTCGAGATGCGGCGCCTCGGCGTCGTCGACGATGTGGAACAGACGCCAGTTGCGAATGAGCCTCGGGCTGAGGAATTGCGCGATGAAGCTATCGTCCCGATAATTCGCCCAAATATGGCGCAATACGTTCATTTCATCCCCGACGCCGGCGATTTCCGGGAACCATGCCCGGTCCTCCTCCGTCGGTTCGCGAACGATGCGCGCGATGTCGCGCATCATGTCGAAGCCGAGCGCGTAAGGATTGATCCCGCCATAGGACGGACTGTCGTAGAACGGCTGCCGCGTGGCGTTGGTGTGCGATTGCAGGAATTCGAGGAAACTGCCGTCGCCGATCTGATTCGTCTCGTGCAGGCGATTGAGGATTCGGTAATGGACATAGGTCGCGCAGCCCTCGTTCATCACCTTGGTCTGCTGCTGCGGATAGAAATATTGGGCGATGAGCCGGACGATGCGCAGCACCTCGCGCTGCCAGGGCTTGAGCCGCGGCGCGGCCTTCTCCAGAAAATAGAGGATATTCTCCTGCGGCAGGCCGAGCAGCGCGCGCCGCTTGTCGCTGGCCATCTGCTTGGCGCCGCGCACGCGTCCGGGCACGGTGCGCCACAGATCGTCGTAGAGCCGCTCGCGCTCGTCCTTTCGGTCCTGCTCGCGCTTCTCCTCCATATGGAGATTCAGCGGGCGCTTGCGCGGATAGCGGTCGATGCCCTGCGGCATCAGCGCATGAGCCGCGTCGAGCAATCGCTCGACTTCCGCATGTCCGTAGCGCTCCTCGCAATTGGCGATATAGGACTTGGCGAAGGAGAGATAATCGAGAATGCCGTCGGGGTCCGTCCACTGGCGGAACTGATAGTTGTTCTTGAAGAAGTGATTGTGTCCGAAGGCGGCGTGCGCGATCACCAGAGTCTGCATCGTGGCGGAGTTCTCCTCCATGATATAGCTGATGCAGGGATTGGAATTGATGACGATCTCATAGGCGAGACCCTGCAGCCCCATGCGGTAGACGCCCTCGTGCTGGGCGAAGCGCTTGCCGAACGACCAATGCTTGTAGAACAGAGGCATGCCGGTCGAGGCGTAGGCGTCCAGCATCTGCTCGGCGGTGATGATCTCGATCTGATTGGCGAAAGTGTCGAGGCCGAGTTCTCCGCCGGCGATTCTCTCGATCGCGTCGTGGATGCGCTGGATCGTCTCGAAGTCCCAGTCCTTGCCGCTGTAGAGCAGATCGCCGCGCGTCATGGCGAAGCCTCCGATGTCTTGACGCGGCGCTGGAACAATTGCCGGAACACGGAATAGATATGCTCGCGGCGCGAGACGCGTCGCATCTGGAACTTTTCGTTCTCCTTCTGCAGGGCGGCGTATGTGATCCACAGCGAGCTCTGGCCGTGATGCGGGACATAGCCCTGCGACTCGGCCGTCGGCCCGCTCACCTCCACATAAGCGAAATACTGACACTGCGGCAGGATGTCGTTTTGCAGCAGCTCGCGGGTCTGCGGATTGTCGCTCGACAGATTGTCGCCGTCGGACGCTTGCGCCGCATAGATGTTCCAGATTCCAGGATCGTAGCGCTCGCGGATGATGCGCGACATTTCGACGAGGGCGGAGGACACCATCGTTCCGCCGGTCTCGGCGGAGCGGAAGAACGTCTCCTCGTCGACTTCGCCGGCCTTGTCCGTATGGCGGATGAAGACGAGCTCGACGCGCTTGTAGCGGCGCGTGAGAAAGACGTGCAGCAGCATGAAGAAGCGCTTCGCCAGATCCTTCATGTGCTCGGTCATCGAGCCGGAGACGTCCATGAGGCAGAACATCACCGCCTGGGTGACGGGCTTGGGAAAGCGCTCGAAGCGCCGATAGCGCAGATCGATGGGATCGAGATAGGAGATGCGCGCCCGCTTCGCGCGTAGCGCCTCCATCTCGTTGCGGATGCGGGCGGCGGAAGGACTTCCCGCCGAAACGGCCTCGGCCAGCTCCTGCTCCAGGCGCTCGATCGCTTCGAGTTTCGGCCGCCGCAACGCGATGCGCCGCGACAGGGACGTCTGCAATGTGCGGTGCAGGGAGAGATTGGCCGGCGTGCCGGTCGTCGTATAGCCGGCGCGCCGCAGCCCCTCTTTCTCGGTCTGGGCGACGCGCCGCTTGGCGAGATCGGGCAGCTCGAGATCGTCGAGGAAGATGCTCAGGAATTCATCGCGGGTGAGGATGAATTTGAACGCGTCCTCCTGGCCGTCGCCGCGGCCGACCTGTCCGCTCGCCCCCTGGCCTTCGCCCTCGCCATGCGGACGCTCGATGAGGTCGCCCTCCACATAATCGCGGTTGCCGGGCAAAATCAAATCCCGGCGCAGACCCTGGTTGTGGCGGAACACCGGCTCTCTCGTGCCTTCCGCCGGGATGGAGATCTCGCCGGGGTTCTCGAGGTCGCCGATGGCGCGGTCGCGGCTGGCCTCGCGAACCGCCCGTTCGACCATGTCCTTGGCGCGCCGCAGGAAGCGCTGGCGATTTGCGAAGCTCTTGCCCCCGGGGTTCAGCCGACGATCGACGATATGCATCGTTTCATCACCTGCTTCTTGCGCCGATTTTTATCAACCAGCCTGTTTTACGCGCATGTACCACTCGACCAGACGGCGCACCTGTCGCTCGGTATATCCGCGCGCCACCATCCGGTTCACGAATTCCGCATGTTTCTTTTCTGTCTGAGTGTCTTTTTTCGATCCGAAGCTGATGACCGGCAGCAGCTCCTCGACCTGTGAGAACATCCGCCGCTCGATGACGTCGCGTATCTTTTCATAGCTCGCCCAGGAGGGGTTGCGTCCCTCGTTGGCGGCGCGCCAGCGAAGCGCGAACTTCACCACCTCGTTGCGGAAATCCTTGGGATTGGCGATGCCCGCCGGCTTCTCGATCTTGGTGAGCTCCTGATTGAGCAGGTCGCGATCGAGCAATTGTCCGGTGTCGGGGTCCTTGAAGTCCTGGTCCTCGATCCAGGCGTCGGCGTAGTCGATGTAGCGGTCGAACAGATTCTGCCCGTAGTCCTGATAGGATTCGAGATAGGCCTTCTGGATCTCATGGCCGATGAATTCCGCGTAGCGCGGCGCGAGTTCGGCCTTGATGAATTCCAGATAGCGCTTCTCGGTTTCGGCGGGGAGCTGCTCCCGCCGCAGCGATTGTTCGAGCACATACATCAGGTGGACAGGGTCGGCCGCGACTTCCACCGTATCATGGTTGAAGGTCGCCGCCAGCACTTTGAAGGCGAAGCGCGTCGAGAGTCCGTCCATGCCCTCGTCGACGCCGGCCGCCTCCTTGTATTCCAGCATGCTGCGGGCTCGCGGATCGACCTCGCGCAGGCTCTCGCCGTCATAGACGCGCATTTTGGAGAACAGGTTGGAGTTCTCATGCGGCTTCAGCCGCGACAACACGATGAAGCGGGCGAGCATTTCGAGCGTGCTCGGCGCGCAGCTCGCCTCCGAGAGCTCCGATCCGGACAACAGCTTCTCGTAGATCCTCTGCTCCTCGGTGACGCGCAGGCAATAAGGGACCTTGATGACATAGATGCGGTCGATGAAGGCCTCATTGTTGCGGTTCGACTTGAAGCTCTGCCATTCGGCCTCGTTCGAATGGGCCATGACGATGCCGGAAAAGGGGATCGCGCCGATATTCTCGGTGCCGATGTAATTGCCCTCCTGCGTCGCCGTCAGCAGCGGGTGCAGCATCTTGATCGGCGCCTTGAACATCTCGACGAATTCGAGCAGCCCCTGATTGGCGCGGTTGAGGCCGCCGGAATAGCTGTAGGCGTCCGGATCGTCCTGCGCCAACGTCTCGAGCTTGCGGATGTCGACCTTGCCGACGAGCGAGGAGATGTCCTGATTGTTCTCGTCGCCCGGCTCGGTCTTGGCTATGGCGATCTGGCGGAGGCGGGACGGGGCGATCTTCATCACCGTGAAGCGGGTGATGTCGCCTCCGAATTCGTCCAGCCGCTTCAGGCACCATGGACTCATCAGCCCGGTGAGCCGGCGGCGCGGGATGCCGTAGCGCTCCTCCAGCATCGGCCCGGCGGCGTTCGGGTCGAACAGACCGAGCGGGCTCTCGAACACCGGGCTGATCTCGTCGCCCGCCTTGAGCACGTAGATCGGACTGGATTCCATCAACGCCTTGAGCCGTTCCGCGAGCGACGACTTGCCTCCGCCCACCGGCCCGAGCAGGTAGAGAATCTGCTTGCGCTCCTCGAGGCCTTGAGCGGCGTGCCGGAAGAAACTGACGATTCGCTCGATCGTTTCCTCCATTCCGAAAAATTCCGCGAAGGCCGGATAGACGCGGATCGTTCGGTTCATGAAGATGCGGCCGAGCCTCGGGTCCCTCGAGGTGTCGACGAGCTCGGGCTCGCCGATCGCCTCGAGGATGCGCTCCGCGGCGCTCGCATAAGTCTTCGGATTTTCGCGGCACAGTTCGAGGTAGTCGGACAGCGTCAGCTCTGTCGCCCGTCTCCCTCTGTAGGTCCTCGCGAAATCCGCAAAAACGTCCGAGTTCGTCATGGAGCACCTGTCGCATCTGCGCCGGGCCATTCTCGTCGACGGCCCGAAAGCGCGTTTAACAAAAGACCGCGGTCAGCCTTCTCGACGACCTTCGCCCTGCGGTTCATCGCGCTACGAAGACCGGCTCCCCACGCCATTGTGGCAAAGATCGTGCCGCCGCGTAAAGGCTCTCATCTCAATATGAGTATCGAATCGGGCTTAGGGTAGACGTGGCGGTTCATTAGGACGTCGCCCGAGGAGGGATGTCGAGATATATTGCGAACATTCGCGCCGCCGTCGACATGAAGGTCCCGCCTCAGTCGCCGCGTCGGCGCGCGTCGCCGTCCGCGCAGCGCTCGCAGCGGCCGGCGATCTCCATCACGCGCGTGTGCGGCTGAAATCCGGCGGCCGCGCTCAGTCCGGCGAGTTCGCGCGTCAAATTCGCCGAGGTCGCCTCCCGCACCTCGCCGCAGGCCTCGCAGATGAGGAAGATCACCGGCTCCTCCGCTTCGTGAGCGTGGCCGCAGACGACGAAGGCGTTGCGCGAGGCGAGCCGATGCGCCAAGCCGTGATCGAGCAGATAGCCGAGCGCCCGATAGACGGAGATCGGCGCGGGCCGCTTTCCATTTTCGTTCGCCAGGAGGTCGATCATTTCATAGGCGCCGACCGGACGGTTCGCCTTGATGAGAATATCCAGCGCCGCGCGCCGCGCCGGCGTCAGGCCGCGCGGCAATTTCTTCGCGGCCGCGCTGTCGGAACGAGTCGTCATGGCGCGCATTCTAGCGCGCCGCTGCACGGAAGACGAGCAATGCTTCGCTCACCCGCGCGGCGACGGTCGGGCGCGACGAGTCGCGCCGGCCGCGCTTCGGCTTGCGCCGGCGGCGCGCGTCACTATAGTCGCGCCGAAATTTTGTGAAAGCCGCGCCCCGCCTCACGGCGCCTCGACGAGAAGAACCACGAATGACCCGGCAGAAGAAAGACATCAAACGCGTCGTCCTCGCCTATTCCGGCGGTCTGGACACCTCGATCATCCTCAAATGGCTGCAGACGACCTACGGCTGCGAGGTCGTGACCTTCACGGCCGACCTCGGCCAGGGCGAGGAGCTCGAGCCGGCCCGCGCCAAGGCGCTGCTGCTCGGCGTCAAGCCCGAGCATATCTTCATCGAGGATCTGCGCGAGGAGTTCGTGCGCGACTACGTCTTCCCGATGTTCCGCGCCAACGCCCAATATGAGGGGCTCTATCTGCTCGGCACGTCGATCGCCCGCCCGCTCATCGCCAAGAAGCAGATCGAGATCGCGAGAAAGCTCGGGGCCGACGCCGTTTCTCACGGCTCGACCGGCAAGGGCAACGACCAAGTCCGCTACGAACTCGCTTATTACGCGCTGGAGCCGGATATCACGGTCATCGCGCCCTGGCGTGAATGGGACCTCGCCTCGCGGACGGCGCTCATCGATTTCGCCGAAAAGAACCAGATTCCGATCGCCAAGGACAAGCGCGGCGAAGCGCCGTTCTCGGTGGACGCCAATCTGCTGCACACCTCCTCGGAGGGCAAAGTGCTGGAAGACCCGGCGCAGGAGGTCCCGGACTATGTCTATTCCCGCACCGTCGACCCCGAGAAGGCGCCAGATGTCCCGCAATATGTGACGATCGACTTCGAGCGCGGCGACGCCGTGGCCGTCGACGGCGAGGCGCTGTCGCCGGCGGCGCTGCTCACGCGCTTGAACGAGCTCGGCCGCGCCCATGGGATCGGCCGGCTCGACCTCGTCGAGAACCGCTATGTCGGCATCAAGTCGCGCGGCATGTACGAAACGCCCGGCGGCGCGATCCTGCTCGTCGCCCATCGCGGCATAGAGAGCGTCACGCTCGATCGCGGCGCGGCGCATCTGAAAGACGAGATCATGCCGCGCTACGCCGAGCTCATCTACAACGGCTTCTGGTTCGCGCCCGAGCGCGAGATGCTGCAGGCGCTCATCGACAAGAGCCAGGAACTCGTCACCGGCCGCGTGCGGCTGAAGCTCTACAAGGGAAACGCATCCGTCGTCGGCCGCGAGAGCCCCTATTCGCTCTACGACCAGGAGCTCGTCACCTTCGAGGAAGGCGCGGTCGCCTACGACCATCGCGACGCGGAAGGGTTCATCAAGCTCAACGCATTGAGGCTGCGCACCTTGGCGAAGCGGACCGCGCGCGGCGCCAAAAAGTCATGACCTCCACGACATCGTCTCGGAGAAAACTAGAATCCGTCGCATTATGTATTAGTATTCTCGGCTGCAAAACCGAGGCTAGAGAATGCTGCGAACCATTCTGACGGTGCTGACAGCCAGCCTCGTCGTCATCGGCGGCGCGGCGGCGGCTCTCTACTTCTACAATCGGCCGACCGAACTGCGGGTGGCCGTCGTGCAAGGGGCGCAGGACGTCCGCCTGATGACGGCGGCCGCACAAGCCTTCGCTCGCCAGCACGAGCCGGTGCGCCTGAAAATAGTCCCTGCGGGCGACGCCGCCGCCGCGGCGGCGTCGCTGGAGCGCGGCGCGGTCGATCTGGCGGTCGTGCGCAGCGATAATCTGCCGGTCGGCGCGCAGGCGCTCGTCGTTCTCCATCGCAATGCGACGCTGCTCGTCGCCCCGGGCGACACGGGGCTGAGCCGCGTCGCCGATCTGCGCGGCAAGCGGATCGGAGTCGTGCAGAGCGTCGGCGCTCCGTCCAACAAGCCGTTGCTCGAGACTATTCTCGAGCAATACGACATTCCGCAGCAGAGCGTGGATGTGGCGCCGCTCGAACCCGCCGAGGTCAAGTCGGCGGTGGAGACCCGTCGCGTCGACGCGATTTTCATGGTGGCCGTTCCGCAGTTCGGCGCGGCCAGCGATATCGTCGGTCAAATCGCCGCGGCCAATGGCAAGGCTCCCGCCTTCATTCCGATCTCCGAGGCCAAGGCGATCGCGAAGCGTTTTCCGGCGCTCGAGGCGGCGGAAGTCGTGCGCGGCGCCTTCGGCGGCGACCCGCCGCGTCCGGACGAGGCGCTCGAGAGTTCGACCGTCGCCGCTCTGCTGGTGGCGCGCTCTTCCGTCGCGACCGGCGTCGCCGGCGAGGTCACGCGTCAGTTTCTCACTCATCGGCCGACGATCGCCATCCTGGCGCCGCTCGCCAATAATATCGAAGCGCCCTCGACCGATAAGGGCGCGGTCGTGCCCGCGCATCAGGGCGCGATCGATTTCCTCGATGGGACCGAGCGCGGCTTCTTCGACAAATACAGCGACGTCTTCTATCTCGGCGCGATGCTGATGTCGCTCGTCGGCTCGGCCGCGGCGGCGCTGGCGAGCCGGCTCAACGAGCGCACGCATGAGCGCTCGGAGCATCTGACCGAGCGCCTGCTCGAAATCCTGCGCGCGGCCCGCACGGCCGCGACCAGCGCCGAGCTCGACGGCTACGAGCATGAGGTCGACCAGGTTCTGGTCCACTCGATGGCCGATGTGCGATTGCGCAATATGGCGGCGTCCGAGCTTCATATGGTCGCGCTCGCGCTGGACCAGGCGCGGCTGGCGATCCAGGGCCGGCGGCGCGCCTTGCTCGAGAGCGGCGACATCAGGGCGTTCACCGGCGGCATTCGGGCGGCCGAATAGTCCTTCCCGCCGCGTCGCGCTTCCCAAGCGCGCGGCGCTACTGTATGAGATGCCGCACTGCAAAATGCGAAAGACTTCCTGCTCTGCCCGAAACCCGGGTCCGAGGAGAGCATGAGATCGTCTTTCCGCAAACCGATCGGCCCGTCTCATGAAACTGCGCAACATCGCCATCATCGCCCACGTCGACCACGGCAAGACGACGCTCGTCGACAGGTTGCTTCAGCAATCGGGCGCATTTCGCGAGAATCAGCGCGTCGCCGAACGGGTGATGGACAGCAACGACCTCGAGAAGGAGCGCGGCATCACGATCATGGCCAAGGCGACGTCGATCGCCTGGAAGGATACGCGCATCAATATCGTCGACACGCCCGGCCATGCCGATTTCGGCGGCGAGGTCGAGCGCATCCTGTCCATGGTCGACGGCGCGATCGTGCTGGTGGACGCCGCCGAAGGGCCGATGCCGCAAACCAAATTCGTCGTCGGCAAGGCGCTCAAGATCGGGCTGAAGCCGATCGTCGCCATCAATAAGGTCGACAAGCCCGACGCCCGCATCTCGGAGGTCGTCAACGAGGTCTTCGATCTGTTCGCGGCGCTCGACGCGACCGACGAGCAGCTCGACTTTCCGATCATCTACGGCTCGGCCAAGCAGGGCTGGATGGCCGAGGAGCCGGAGGGGCCGCAGGACGGCATGGCGCCGCTGTTCGACCTCGTCGTCAAGCATGTGCCGGAGCCCAAGATCGAAGAGGGCGGTTTCCGCATGCTCGGCACGCTGCTCGAGGCCAACCCCTATCTCGGGCGCATCATCACCGGCCGCGTGTTCTCGGGCAGCGTGAAGCCCAATCAGGCCGTCAAGGTGCTCGACCGCGACGGCAAGGTCGTGGAGCAGGGCCGCGTCTCGAAGATTCTCGCCTTTCGCGGCATCGAGCGCCAGCCGATCGAGGAGGCGGAGGCCGGCGACATCGTCGCCATCGCGGGCCTCGAGAAATTCAACGTCGCCGACACGCTCTGCGCGCTCGAGGTCAATGAGCCGCTGCAGGCGCAGCCGATCGACCCGCCGACCTTGTCCATGACCTTCCTCGTCAATGATTCGCCGCTCGCCGGCACAGAGGGCGACAAGGTGACGAGCCGCATGATCCGCGCCCGCCTCTACAAGGAGGCCGAGGGCAATGTGGCGCTGCGCATCGAGGATACGCCCGGCGCCGACGCCTATATCGTCTCGGGACGCGGCGAGTTGCAGCTCGGCATTCTCATCGAAACCATGCGCCGCGAAGGCTTCGAGCTCGGCGTCTCGCGTCCGAAGGTCGTCTTCAAGAAGGGCGAAGGCGACGAGATATTGGAGCCGATCGAGGAAGTCGTCATCGACGTCGACGAAGAGCATTCCGGCGTCGTCGTGCAGAAGATGAACGAGCGCAAGGCCGAGATGATCGAGATGCGCCCGTCCGGCGGCAATCGCCTGCGGCTCGTGTTCCATGCGCCGACGCGCGGCCTCATCGGCTATCAGGGCGAATTGCTGACCGACACGCGCGGCACCGCGATCATGAACCGCCTGTTCTATGAATATGCGCCATATAAGGGCGAGATTCAGGGCCGCCGCAACGGCGTGCTGATCTCCAACGACCAGGGCGAGGCCGTCGCTTACGCCATGTGGAAGCTGGAAGATCGCGGCCCGATGATGATCGAGCCGGGCTGGAAGGTCTATAAGGGCATGATCGTCGGCGAGCATACGCGCGACAACGATCTCGAGATCAACGTGCTGAAGGGCAAGCAGCTCACCAACATCCGCACGCAGTCCAAGGACGAGGCGGTGCGCCTGACGCCGCCGATCCAGATGACGCTGGAAAAGGCGCTCGCCTATATTCAGGACGACGAGCGCGTCGAAGTGACGCCGAAGTCGATCCGCCTGCGCAAGTCGATCCTTGATCCCAACGACCGCAAGCGCGCCGAGCGCAGCAAGACCGCGCTGGCGGTGTGAGGCGGCGAGCGCCCAGCGCCGTGAGACCACGATCGTGACCGCCGGTCGCATTTTTCAGGCAGTATGCCTTATACCGGCTCTATCGCGGGAATCGGGTGAACGGCTGCTGTCCTCGCCCTCATGCTGAGGAGGCTCCGCAGGAGCCGTCTCGAAGCACGAGGGCGGAACTCCAGTGGGCTGAATATGAAGGCGTCCTCGTCCTTCGAGACGGCCCCGCMGGGGCCTCCTCAGGATGAGGACGCCTTCACCCGATCGCCCTGCCAGTTCCATGGGCGTGAGCATGGAGTCACCTGTGATGGCGACCATCTACAAAATCGTCCCGCGCGACATCTGGCGCGAAGCGGAAGCGGTAGGCGTCTTCGCGGGGGCCGGCATCGATCTTTCCGACGGCTTCATCCATTTTTCCTCGCGCGCCCAGGTCGAGGAGACGGCGGCGCGCCATTTTGCCGGCGCGGGCGACCTTCTGCTCGTCGCGGTGGAGGCCGCTCGCCTCGGCGAGGCGCTGAAATGGGAGCCCTCGCGCGGCGGCGATCTGTTTCCCCATCTCTACGGGTCCCTGCCGCTCGACCTCGTCTCGCGCGTCGATCCCCTGCCGCTCCGCGACGACGGCCGGCATGATTTCGCCGGACTGCTCGCATGATCGGCGCGCTTGGCGGTCTCGCCACATCGCTGCTGCGGCGCCTCGATCCGGAAGACGCGCATCGCGCCACGATCGCCGGCCTGAAGCTCCTGCCGGCGCGAACGCCGCCGCGCGACGACCCGCGTCTCGCCGTTCGCGCCTTCGGCCTCGAGTTTCCAAACCCCCTCGGCGTCGCCGCCGGCTTCGACAAGAACGCCGAGGTTCCGGACGCGATGCTCGGCCTCGGCTTCGGCTTCACGGAGGTCGGCACGCTGACGCCGCTGCCGCAGCCCGGCAATCCGCGCCCGCGCGCCTTTCGCCTGGAGGAAGACCGCGCCGTCGTCAATCGCTACGGATTCAACAATGAGGGGCATGCGCGCGCCCATGCGCGGCTCGCGGCGCGGCGCGGGCGGGCCGGAATCGTCGGCGTCAATATCGGCGCCAATAAGGAGTCGTCCGACCGCATCGCCGATTATGTCCGCGGCGTCGAAGCCTTTTCCGACGTCGCGAGCTATTTCACCGTCAACGTCTCCTCGCCCAACACGCCGGGTCTGCGCGATCTGCAGGAGCCCGAAGCGCTCGACGAACTCTTGTCGCGCGTGCTCGAGGCGCGCGAGCGCGCGGCGCGGCGGCGGCCTGTCCTCTTGAAGATCGCGCCCGATCTGTCGCTCGCACAGCTCGACGCGATCGTGCGCGTCGCGCGCGACCGTGAGATCGACGGGATGATCGTCTCCAACACGACGATCTCGCGGCCCGACGCGCTGCGCTCGCCGCTCGCGAAGGAAAGCGGCGGTCTGTCCGGCGCGCCGCTGTTCGAGCTTTCGACTCGCGTTCTGGCGGCGACCTATCTTCGCGTCGAGGGACAGTTTCCGCTCATCGGCGTCGGCGGCGTCGACGGCCCGGATGCGGCGCTCGCGAAGATCGAGGCGGGCGCGAGTCTCGTGCAGCTTTACAGCGCGCTCGTCTACAAGGGGCCGGGACTGGCGGAGCGCATCGAGCGCGGGCTCGTCGCGGTGCTCGAGCGGGAGAAAACTCTTCTCGGCGCTCTGGTCGGGTGTCGCGCGTCCTCCTACGCGCGAGCGTGAACCGAAGAGAATATCCTTTCGTCGCCCCTTCCTCGCGCCGGCGCGCGATGCTATTCGACCGCCTCGAACGAAGGACGAGGACAAAGATATGAGCGAGATTTGGCTGGCGACGGGCGAGGCGACGGTTCTGGCGGCGGACGGGCAATATACCGACGCCATGCCCGAGGTGCTGATCGGCAATATCAAGGGCCCGGTGGGGCACGCCTTCGCCTCCATGACCGGACAGGTCGCCGGCCATCCGCGCATGTTCGTCATTCGCGATCTCAATCAGCAGGTGCGCCCCGCCACCATGATGACGACCAAAATGACCGTGCGCTCCAATGATTATGTGGAGCTGCTCGGCGGCGTCGTGCAGGCGGCGACGGGCGACGCCATCGTCGACGCGGTGGCCGAAGGCATTCTGCCGAAGGATCAGGTGAATGATCTCGTCATGATCATCATGGTCTGGCTCGACCCGCGCTGCGCGACCGACCCCAATCTCGACAAGCGCGATCTCTACCGCACCAATTACGAGGCGACGAAGCTCGCCATTTCGCGCGCCATCAAGGGCGAGCCGACGATCGACGAATTGATCGCCAACCGCAAGACGGTGAGCCATTACGCCTTGGAAGGCGTGTTCGACGATTGACGCGACGAGATTTGCCTCGGACAAACCGGCCGTCATCGCGAGCGTAGCGAAGCAATCCAGGAGCAACGAGCAGTCACTGGATTGCTTCGTCGCTTCGCTCCTCGCAATGACGGACCGCTGACGAGTGACTCGTCAATTCGTCGGCAGTAGCCCGGCCCGCAGATTTTCGCGCGCCAGCGTCAAAATCCTGCCGACGGCGCCCGGGTCGTCCAGCCAGGCCTCGATGCGCGGATGGGCGATCTGCGACGGCTTGCAGCGCCGATACACTTTGAAGCACTCGGAGAGGTAGTACGGCAGCGTGATGAAGGTGCCGACGCTGCTGGAGAGATGATAGTTCTCCAGCTTGAACGTGTAGCTGCCGGGAACTCCGAACCATTCGGCGATCGGCGGATAGATCGGGAAGACCTCGGCGCGCGCGAGATCGTCGATCGAATAATAGTCGAGATTGATGTTGGGCGCATTCAGCCCTTGCTGGGCGAACAGCCTCTTCGCGATGTCGAACAGCACGAAGGGCTTGGGATGCACGAGCGAGTACATGAACACGCCGCGCCGCGACCAATTGGCGAGCTCCGTGCTGAAATCCATGCCGAATTTGCGTTTCGTCGTCTCGATGAACTCTTCGGCAGCCTCGTTCCAGACATCGAAATAGCCGAGCGTCTCATAGACGTTGCGGTTGAACAGAGCATGCGTCTCGTCGAGCGACAGGCCGCGACGAAAAGCCAGGACCGCGATGGCGGAATGATAGGGCCCGACGGGGCCGATGGTCGGCGCGTTGCCGCGCGTCTCGTCGAGCAGATAGACGAGATCGGGGTGAAAGGCGGCGAATGTCACGGCGGGAAACAGCACGACCTTGTCCAGCAGGCTCTGCAATTCTTGCGAGCCGCCGCCGCGCACCTGTCCGGCCGGAAATTCGTGCGAGAAGACGTAGTCGTATGTGGAGAGCGTCTTGGCGAGCAGCTTCATGTCGGCGAGCGTGCGGCCGATCGCCGAAAAATGCTCGACGCGCGCGGTGGGGTCGAGCAGCTTCATCGCATAAGCGATGCCGAAACTCTGGCAATTGCCGATGACGGCGATACGCGGCCCGGTGAGGCGCGGCGCCCGGCCGATGATGTCGATTATGTGCGGCTCGACGAGATGTCTGTACCAGGACCGGATGATCTGTTTGTCGATCTGAGACAACATGCGYRAATTTTGCCGTGATGAGCGGCGCGCTTTCAATCGTGGCGGCGCCGAAGGATGACAAGCGGCCGGGCGCCGTTTATGCTCCCGGACAAGATCGATGCCCCCGGCCGAACCGCTCGAGCGAGATCGAGACGAATCGCTCCCGATGAACGAGAACCGGCCCGCCGCTTCCAAGCGATCTGGCTCTCGACCGGCCAGTTTTCGAGGAGACCGACTTTTGGCGGAACACCCTTATAGCTCCCTACCCGACCATCGCTTCTGGCGCAAGGCGGTGACGTCGCTGCCGCCCTTCGCGCTCGACCCGGTTCTCTCGACTCCCTTCAAGATCGCGGTCACGGACAAGGTGGCGACCGGCGGAAGCTGTTTCGCGCAGGAGATCGCGCAGCGGCTGAAGGCCAGCGGATTTCACTATTACCTCGCCGAGCGGCCGCCGGAAGGCATGTCGGCGGCGGAAGCCGAGCGGCGCAATTATTCGATGTATTCCTGCCGCTATGGCAATCTCTACACGACGACGGCGCTGCTGCAGCTGTTCGACCGCGCCTATGGCGCGCTCGAGCCGCAGCTCGAGCATTGGATCCGGCAGGAGGACGGCCGCATCGTCGACCCCTTCCGGCCGAGCATCGAGCCGGACGGCTATGCGAGCGTCGACGACATGCTCGCCGAGCGCGAGCGGCATTTCGCCGCGGTGCGCAAGATGTTCGAGACGCTCGACGTCTTCGTCTTCACCTTCGGTCATACGGAATCCTGGCGCTGCAAAAGCGACGGCGCGGTGCTGCAGCAGGCTCCGGGCGTCGCCGGCGGCGTCTGGGACCCGAGCCTCTACGCCTTCCACAATATGACCGTCGCCGACGTCGTGCGGGACTTCCTCGCCTCGGTCGACCGCATTCGCTCCGTCAATGCGAATGCGCGGATCATTCTCACCGTCTCGCCGGTCGGCATCATCGCCACTTACGAGAACCGCCACGTCATCGAGGCGAATTCGGCGATCAAGGCGATCTTGCGCGCGGCGGCCGACGAGGTCGTGCGGGCGCGGCCGAACATCGCTTATTTTCCCTCCTACGATCTCGCGACCGTCGCGCCCAATGCGAGCCGCTTCTATCGGGACGACGTGCGCCGCATCAGTCACTTCGGCATCAGCCAGACGATGCGCCTGTTCTTCGAGCACTTCACCGAGCGCGAGAGCGAGCCCGCGACGCCGATCAAGGCGCTGAAATTCGACGTGGCGGCGGAAGCGGAGAGCAATTCCCGCATCGTCTGCGACGAAGAGGCGATCGAAACCGCGTGAGGCGTCGATCCGTTCGACATCACTCTTGCAGAGGACAAATTCTTATGGTTACCGGCTCACTCGCGCTCGCCGCCGCCGGCGCCTTCACCGGCGCGTCGCTCTATGTCAATTTCGTCGAGCAGCCGTCGCGCCTCGCGCTCGACGACGCCGCGCTGCTGAAAGAGTGGGA
Source organism: Methylocystaceae bacterium (assembly GCA_003105285.1). Taxonomy (GTDB): domain Bacteria; phylum Pseudomonadota; class Alphaproteobacteria; order Rhizobiales; family Beijerinckiaceae; genus Methylosinus. The sequence continues at coordinate 8,130 of PQAN01000461.1, read as the reverse complement.
GGACAGCGACCACCGCGGCTTCGTCTTGCTCGCCGGCCTCGCGCTGATTTCCGCCATTCTCGCCTTCATCGACTACAAGACATTGGACGATTTCCGCTGGCTGCTCGGCGCCGCGACGATCGTCGCCGCCTGGCCGTATATGTTCGTTGCGATCGTGCCGCTCAACAACCGCATCTTGGCGCTCATCTCCGCCGAGGCGGGCGCCGAGGCGCGCAAGACGATCGAGCTCTGGGGCCGGTTGGAGTTCGGGCTGACCGGGCTCGGCGCGCTGGCGACGATCTTCTTCGTCTGGGCGACAGGCTGAGCATTGTCATGTTCCTCTTCCTGAGAGACCGAAGGCTCGATCAGGAATCGAGGAGCGCCCCCGGCATCGTTTGTCCCGCGCACATAGGGAAGCTCCACGCATGTCCTACGATCTCATCGTCATCGGCACGGGGCCGGGCGGCTATGTGTGCGCGATTCGCGCCGCGCAGCTCGGATTGAAGACGGCGGTCGTCGAGAAACGCGCGACCCATGGCGGCACCTGCGGCAATATCGGCTGCATTCCGTCGAAGGCGCTGCTGCATGCTTCGCATATGTTCGAGGAGGCGGGGCATGGCCTCGCGCCCCTGGGCGTCCTCGTCGATCCGCCGCGTCTCGACCTTTCGGCGATGATGAAGCACAAGAGCGACACGGTCGCGGCCAACGTCGGCGGCGTCGCCTTTTTGTTCAAGAAGAACAAGATCGACGCCTTCCGCGGCGTCGGCCGAATCCTCGGCGCGGGCCGGGTGGAGGTCGCCGGCGAGGACGGCGCGACGCAGCTTCTGGAGACGAAGACCATCGTCATTGCGACAGGCTCGACCGTCGCGCCGTTGCGCGACGCCGACGGCAAGGAGATCGCCGTCGACGAAAAATCGATCCTCTCCTCGACCGGCGCCCTGGAGCTCGACCATGTGCCGAACCATCTCGTCGTCGTCGGCGCCGGCGTCATCGGCCTGGAGCTCGGCTCCGTCTGGCGGCGGCTCGGCGCAAAGGTCACGGTGATCGAATATCTCGACCGCATCCTGCCCGGCGCGGATGCGGAAATCGCCGCGCGTTTTCAAAAAATCCTCGAGAAGCAGGGCTTCGTCTTCCGTCTCGCCTCCAAGGTCACGAAGATCGACAAGACGGACGACGGCCTGACGATCTCTTTCGCGTCCACGAAAGAAGGCGGCGGAACCCCCATCGAGGCCGATGCGGCGCTGATTGCGACAGGCCGCATTCCTTTCACCGCCGGTCTCGGTCTCGAGGAGGCGGGCGTCGTTTTGGAGCGCGGCCGAATCGTCATCGACGATCATTTCCGCACCAATGTCGGCGGCGTCTACGCCATAGGCGATGTCGTGCGCGGGCCGATGCTGGCGCATAAGGCCGAGGAAGAGGGCGTCGCCGTCGCGGAAATCCTCGCCGGTCAGGCCGGCCATGTGAATTACGGCGTCGTCCCCGCCGTCGTCTACACCATGCCGGAAGTCGCCTGGGTGGGCCTTGGCGAAGAAGAGGCGAAAGCCGCCGGGCTTGCCTATAATGTCGGCAAATTCCCCTTTCTGGCGAACGGCCGGGCGCGCGCCAACCGGCAGACCGAGGGCTTCGTCAAAGTGCTGGCCGACGCCGCGACGGACCGAGTCGTCGGCGTGCATATCATCGGCTCGGACGCCGGCGAGCTCATCGCCGAAGCCGCCGCGCTGATGGARTTYTCCGGCTCGGCGGAAGATCTGGCGCGGACCTGCCACGCTCATCCGACGCTGTCGGAGGCGATCAAGGAAGCGGCGCTCGGCGTCGCCAAACGATCGATCCATCTGTAGCYACGAGGAAGAGCGAGCCCGAAGGCTCGCTCGCACGACGTCAATTGAGACGGAACTCCGCGTCGACCAGCGAAAATTCGGCTGGGCGAATGAGRCCGCTATGCGCGACCTGAACCGAATGCAGCCGGCCGTCGAGGCTCTTTGCCCAGAAGTCCAGAAACTTGCGCAACTGCGGGAAATGCGGCTGCAGATCATAGTCTTGCCAGATGTAGGACTGCACGATCGCGGGATGGTCGGGGAGACGGTAATAGATATTGGCCGTCGTCAGACCATAGCCTTCGAGCATTCGGCGAAATTCGCGTGACGCCATCGGATCGCCTCCATTCCTGCGAATCGATGATAAGTAGGCTCATTGAGGCGATGCAAGTCGCGCGCCACAATATCATAATAAAAACAATTCATTATCAGCGCTATGAGGCGAGTGCTGATTTCTTCCCCGTCCCTTATTTTCGCGCTCCCGACCACATACATGCGCGAGGCCCCGGCGCTTTCTGGCAAGGGTCGAGGAGACGAAGCGCCGTGGCCGGCTTGCCAGGAGGCGGCAATAGTGATCCGTTCGACCGGCGGCGCGATTCGGAGACTGAAGAAATGGAACCGATCAAGCAGCGTCTCATTCGCGCCTTCTGGTTCACTCTCGCCGTCCTGTTTCTGATCGAGAGTTGGCTCTGGGACAATGTGAAGCTCGCGCTCGTCTGGCTGGCGCGCGAATTGGGCTTGGCCAAAATCGAGGCGAGCCTGCGCGAATTCATCGCGGGATTGTCCCCTTACGCTACGCTCGCCGTCTTCGCGGTTCCGGCGCTGGCGATTCTGCCGCTCAAATTATTGGCGGTCGGCGCCATTGCTCATGGGCACGTCGCCGCCGGACTGGCCGTCATCCTGGCGGCCAAGACCTTGGCGCTCGGCGTCACGTCCTTTCTCTTCGACGTCAGCCGCGACAAGCTCCTGCAATTGAGTTGGTTCGCGCAATTCTATGAGCTGGTGCTGCGCGTCCGCGCCTGGGCTCACGAACTCGTCGAGCCGGTGCGCCGCCGTTTGCGCGAGGCCAAGGAGTTCGTCGAGGCGCGCGTCGCCGCTTTCATCGGCGAGGGGCGGTCGCAGTTCCTGCGAAAGCTCGCGCTGCTGCGCGCCCTCGTCGGGCGCCGCAGCGCGACCTGAGGTTCGAGCCGCGGCTCATCGGCAGATGGCGTAGCCCATGCAGGCGTCGGCCGACACCGCTTGGCCCGACGTCACGATGATCCAGCCCCCGTAGATGAAAGCGATGACCAGCAGCAGCCCGAACAGCGAAATTTTCGGCGACTGACCCATTTTCCCCTCCTCGGACCGGCGACGTCCGCCCTCCCGCGAACGTCGCCAATCTGGCCGAATTCGGCGGCTCTCGCCGTGCGCGAGCGCACAAGCCCGAAAGCCCCTGCCGGACTTCGTTAGAAAAGAGGGCGGTAAGAGGAAAAGGCGAGCCCTCGCTCGCGCCGAAATTTCGGCTGCTCCATTTTTCGAAAAGCGTAGCAATATCAGACAAAATCGAATGGTCTTCGCACCGGCCTCAATCCGCTCGCGGATGGGCCGAGCGATAGGCGTCGAGCAGGCGCGCCTTGTCGACCGAGGCGTAGATCTGCGTCGTCGACAGCGAGGCGTGGCCGAGCAGTTCCTGAATCGTGCGCAGGTCGCCGCCGCGTCCTAAGAGATGAGTGGCGAAGGAGTGGCGCAGCGCATGCGGCGTCGCGCTGTCCGGCAAGCCGAGCGCGCCGCGCAGCCGCTGCACGGCGAGCTGGACGACGCGCGGCGAGAGCGGACCGCCCTTGGCCCCGATGAACAGCGGCCCGCCGGAAAGATCATGCGGGCAGAGATCGAGATAGGCCTGGATCGCGTGGCGAACCGGCTCGATCACCGGCACGACGCGCGTCTTGCCGCCCTTGCCGAGGATCGCGACGCGGTCGACCCGGCCGAGCGGCGCGCGGTCTCGCTCGATCGACAGCGCCTCGGAGATGCGCAGCCCCGCTCCATAGAGCAGCGCCAAGACCGCCGCGTCGCGCGCGATGATCCAGGGTTCGCGCGGTTCGCCGGCGCGCGATTTCGTGTCCAGCAGGTCGCGGGCGTCGGCGACCGTCAGCGCCTTGGGAAGACTGTGCGGACGCTTGGGGGCGCGCAGGGCGGCGAAGACGCCGGTCTCGGCGAGGCCCTTTTTCTCGAGAAAGCGTAGAAAGGAGCGTATGGCGGCGAGCGCGCGCAACAGCGAGCGATTCTCGAGCCCCGCCATGCGCCGCCGCGCCAGAAAGGCGCGAAGATCGGCGGGCGAAAGCCCGGTCAGCGTCGCCCGATCGGCCGGCGCGCCGCGATGCTCGGCGAGAAACGCCAAGAAAAACCGCACGTCTCGCGAATAGCCGTCGAGCGTATGGCGCGACGAGCGCTTTTCCCCTGCAAGACGCTCGAGCCAGGCGCGAGCCTCGTCGACGATCTCGGGCGCCGCTAAAAAAGCGTTCGCCGGACGCATTTTTCGGGCTCGTGGGGCGTCGCGCATCGCAAGACTTATCGCTCGGGCGCATGAATGAAGGGTTACGGCGGCCGAGCGGCGAACCGGCCGCGGGCGAGCTATTCGCCCCCTTTGACCTCGGCCCTGGCGGTCTCCAGCAGCTCGTCGAGCGTGCGCTTGATCTGATGGTCGGACTGAGCGACGCCGGCGGCTTCGAAATCTTTCTTCACCTTGGAAAAGACGATCTCGTCGGCATTGGCCGACGCCTCGGCGGCGACGAGCGCCTCGGCGTAGGCCTCGGCCTCCGCGCCCGCCTTGCCGAGCTTTTCCGCCGCCCAGAGGCCGAACAATTTGTTGCGCCGCGCCTCGGCGCGAAACTGCAACTCCTGCTCGTGGACGAAGCGCTTCTCGAACGATTCCTCGCGATTGTCGAACGTGCTCATTTCAACCCTCGGCTGTTCCGATATGCCTGGACGTAACATGCGCCTCGTTTTCGACGGCTGCGAGGCGAGATATCATCACGCCTATATTTGGGATTCGACAAAAAATCCAATACCCGACGCGGGTTTCGCAAAAAAGTGCCGACATTGTGTCGGCAGGCCGTTTCGGCTAGTCTGCGCCACGCGGGTTGTAACCGCCGCGGGAAAGGGATAACCCGGTTCCGTCAGCGGCCAGTGCGCACGCCGCTTCCGGATCAGGCGCCCTTTCCGAGAGGCGGAACTCGGAAAATGCGCCGATTCGAGGAGCAGAACCGAGGAGCTACGGCCCGACACATGGATTTTCTCAAGCCCCGGTTGATCCCCATGAACCGCCGCCGTCGAATCTACGAAGGCAAGGCCAAGGTCCTCTATGAAGGCCCCGAGCCCGGCACCTTGATCCAGCATTTCAAGGACGACGCCACCGCCTTCAACGCCAAGAAGCATGAAGTCATCGATGGCAAGGGGGTATTGAACAACCGAATCTCGGAGTTCATCTTCCAGCATCTGAACGATATCGGCGTGCCGACGCATTTCATCCGCCGCCTCAATATGCGCGAGCAGCTGATTCGGGAAGTCGAGATCGTTCCGCTCGAGGTCGTCGTGCGCAATGTGGCGGCGGGCTCGCTCTCCAAGCGGCTCGGCATGGAGGAAGGCACGCAGCTGCCGCGCTCCATCATCGAATTCTATTACAAGAACGACGCGCTCGACGATCCGATGGTCTCCGAGGAGCACATCACCGCCTTCGGCTGGGCGAGCCCGCAGGAAATCGACGACATCATGGCGCTGGCGATCCGCGTCAACGACTTCCTTTCCGGCTTGTTCCTCGGCGTCGGCATCCGCCTCGTCGACTTCAAGATGGAATGCGGGCGCCTGTGGGAGGGCGACCTCATGCGCATCGTCGTCGCCGACGAGATTTCTCCCGATTCATGCCGCTTGTGGGACATCAAATCCAACGACAAGCTCGACAAGGACCGATTCCGCCGCGACATGGGCGGGCTCGTCGAGGCCTATACGGAAGTGGCGCGGCGCCTCGGCATATTGCAGGAGAACGAATCGCCCCGCGCCGGCGCGCCGAAGCTGGTGCAATAGCCGCGAGACGACAGAAGCGGCGGGGCGGCCGATGGCCAGGACGAGCCTTCTCGCAATGTCCGGCAGCTTGCGCGCCGCCTCGATCAATACGGCGGTTCTGAAGGCGGCGACGCTCGTCTCGCCCGCCGGCGTCGAGCTGACGCTCTATGAGAGGCTCGCGTTCCTGCCGCCTTTCAATCCCGATGAGGACGGCGAGCGGCCGCCACGCGAGGTCGCCGCGCTCAGGACCGAAGTCGCCAGGGCCGACGGACTTCTCATCGCTTGCCCGGAATATGCGCATGGCGTTCCCGGCGCGTTCAAGAACGCGCTCGACTGGCTGGTGTCGAGCCCGGACTTCGACGGCAAGCCGGTCGCGCTCGTCAATTGCGCGGCGCGCGCCTTCCACGCCCAGGCCTCGCTACGCGAAACCCTCGTCACAATGTCCGCCCGGTTCGCGCCGGAGGCTTTCGTCACCCTGCCATTCATCGAGCCCGCGAACGACGCGATGGCGCTCGCGGCCGACGAGCGCTTCGCCGTTCCGTTGCGGGCGGCGCTTTCGACTTTCGCCGCCTTCATTCACGACGGATGGGCCGGCCGCCGGCGTTAATCCCCGTTCAATCAAGTTAATCTCCACTCAACGAATCTGTGAGGACATGAGAGCCTCGAGCCTCGCGCAATTCCGGGGTGCGAGCAGTCGCGCCTCCTGACGAGCGCCATGGACCTCGACATGGTTTCGCCGATTTCCGCATTCGACTCCCGCTCGCCGAGAGTGCAGGCGTCGGCGCGCATCGCGCCGGTCTCCGGCAAAGCCGGCGCGGAAGAAGCGGCGACGGCGCGGAACGCCGAAGCGCAACGCCCGACGCCCGTGCTGAGCCCCGGGGCGCGCGACGCTCTGCCGGCGGGCTATCGCAATCTGGCCTTACCGCTCGGGACCTCGGGGGCCGGCGCGGTGACGACGGCCGCGCAGCGCGCGGCGAGCGGTCCGCCCCGGATGGCCGCCTATGGGCCGAGCGAAGCCGTTCTCGCCGCTCTCCCTCGCCTCGTCGGCAATCGTTTGAGCATTCAGATCGTCTTGCGTGAGACGCAGGCGGCGGCGCGCGAGCGCGCCGAGGCGCGAGGCGAGACGCCGGCGGAGCTCCTCGAAAAAGCGCCCATCGTCGCGCCCGCGAAACTGCCGTCCCGCAACGCCAGGGATGCGGAGCCGACGCTGCGCGCTTCGCTGCTCGCCCGCGAGGGCGAGCGCGAGACCGCTGCGCTCGACATCTATCTGGCGAAGACCGGCCCTTCGTCCTTCGAGATCGTTACCTATGACCGGGATTTCGCCGCGCCCTCGGGCGGCTTCCCCTATTCGGCTCCGCCTCTTTCGCGCGACCGCATCCTGTTCGATCCGGCTTGCCAGGCGATCATCGCCGTCGCCGCCGGCCAGGGCCTGTCGGTCCGGCGCGCCGATGCGAGGCGCGTCGGGCTCGGCCGAGCCGTTTTGGCCGTCGCGATCGCGACCGCAACTCTGCTCGCCCTCGCCTTCGCGCTCGCCGCCGATCGCCCCGCCATAGCCGTAGTCGCGGCGGGGGCGGGCCTCTGCGGCCTCGCCTCTGCGCTGCGCTCGCGGCGGCTTCGATAGGGAACGCGAGAGCGAGCCTTTCAGCCGGCGTGCGTCGAATGGCTTGCGCTTCGCGCCGGCGCCCGCTAACGCTGGCGAAGCGTCGTTCTCGAAGGGAAGCCCGAGCAAAATGAAAGCCCGCGTCATCGTCACTCTGAAGGCCGGCGTTCTCGACCCGCAGGGCAAGGCTATCGAAGGGGCGCTCGGATCGCTCGGCGTCGCGGGCGTCGCCAGCGTGCGTCAGGGCAAGGTGTTCGACGTCGAGCTCGACGGCGCCGACCGCGCCGAAGCCGAGGCGCGGCTGCGCGCGGCCTGCGAGAAGCTGCTGGCGAATACCGTCATCGAGAACTTCCAGATCGAAATCTGAACCCATGGCCGTCGCATGAAAGCCGCCGTCATCGTCTTTCCGGGCTCCAACCGCGAACGCGACATGGCGCGCGCGCTGCGGCAGGCGACGGGGCGCGAGCCCGATCTGCTGTGGCATTCCGACCATGAATTGCCGGCGGGGACGGACCTCGTCGTCCTGCCCGGCGGCTTTTCCTATGGCGATTATCTGCGCTGCGGGGCGATCGCCGGGCGCGCGGCGATCATGGATGCAGTGCGCGCCCATGCGGCGCGCGGCGGGCTGGTGCTCGGCGTCTGCAACGGCTTCCAGATTCTATGCGAGAGCGGATTGCTGCCGGGCGTGCTGATGCGCAA
>PQAN01000460.1 GCA_003105285.1 Methylocystaceae bacterium | reverse complement strand
GCCAGATGGTCGTCAAGATCGTCAATGACGTGCTGGTCGAGACCCTGGGCTCGACCGCGCAGCCGATCGATCTCGACGCCCCGCCGCCCGTCGCCATCATGATGGTCGGCCTGCAGGGCTCCGGCAAGACGACGACCACCGCCAAGATCGCCAAGCGCCTGACCGAGCGCCATAAGAAACGCGTGCTGATGGCCTCGCTCGACGTGAAGCGTCCAGCGGCCCAAGAGCAGCTCGCTGTGCTCGGCCGCCAGGTCCAGGTCGACACGCTGCCGATCGTCCCGGGGCAGGACCCGGTCAAGATCGCCAAGCGCGCGCAGGACGCCGCGCGGCGCGAAGGCTACGACATCGTCCTGCTCGACACCGCCGGCCGCACCCATATCGACGAGCCCCTGATGCAGGAGATGGCCGAGATCAAGGCCGTCTCCAAACCGCATGAAATCCTGCTCGTCGTCGATTCGCTGACCGGCCAGGACGCGGTCAATCTGGCGAAGAACTTCGACGAGCGCGTCGGGCTCACCGGCATCGTGCTGACCCGCGTCGACGGCGACGGGCGCGGCGGCGCGGCGCTCTCGATGCGCGCCGTCACCGGCAAGCCGATCAAGCTCATCGGCACCGGCGAGAAGATGGACGCGCTCGACGAATTCTCGCCGACGCGCATCGCCAACCGCATCCTGGGCATGGGCGACATCGTCGCGCTCGTCGAGAAGGCCGCCGCCGCCGTCGACGCCGAGCAGGCCGCGCGCGCCGCCCAGCGCATGGCCAAGGGCAAGTTCGATCTGCAGGATTTGGCCGATCAACTGGCGATGATGGAGAATATCGGCGGCTTCGGCGGCATCATGGGGCTCCTGCCCGGCGTCGCCAAGATGAAGGAGCAGATCGCCTCCGCCAATCTCGACGACAAAATGTTCAAGCGCCAGCGCGCGATCATTTTGTCGATGACGCCCAAGGAGCGGCGCAACCCCGACATTCTGAAAGCCTCGCGCAAGCGCCGCATCGCGGCGGGTTCCGGCGTGAAGGTGGAGGAGGTCAACAAGCTCCTGAAGCAGCATCGCCAGATGGCCGACATGATGAAGGCCATGGGCGGCGCCAAGCGCGGCGGCGTCATGGCCAAGGCCGCGCAGATGATGGGCCTCGGCAATATGCCGGCGCCGTCGCAAGAGCAGATCGCCGAATTGCAGAAAAAGCTCGGAGGCGGCTCGCCGCCCTCTCCGGCCCCCGGCCCCGGCATTCCGCAAGCGCCGCCGGCCAGCGTGTTTTCTCCAAAGCCCACTCTGCCGGGCTTGGGAGGAGGAGGTTTCTTGAGCGGACTCAATCCGTTCGGGAAAAAGAAATGAGGCAGGTCGGCAGTAGGTAGTCGGCAATAGGGCTTTCGCTCACTGCCGATCTGCCTATTGCCGACTGCCGATTCGAAAAGCAGTCGAAAGGAAAGAACCCTATGTCCCTGAAGATCAGACTCTCTCGCGGCGGCGCCAAGAAGCGCCCCTTCTATCGCGTCGTCGTCGCCGATTCGCGCTCGCCGCGCGACGGCCGCTACATCGAGAAGATCGGCGCCTTCGATCCGCTGAAGGCGAAAGACGCGGCCGACCGACTCGTGCTCGACGCCGAGAAGGCGAAGGACTGGATCGCCAAGGGCGCGCAGCCGACGGACCGCGTCGCGCGATTGCTCGAGAGTGTCGGCGTGGGCAAGCGCGAGGCGCGCAACAATCCACAGAAGGCTCAGCCGAAGAAGAAGGCGCAAGAGCGCGCCGCCGCCGCGGCCGCCGCCGAAGCCGCCTCGGCGTGACGATCCCGTCATTGCGAGGAGCGAAGCGACGAAGCAAACCAGACCCGGCCTCGCGGCTCCTGGATTGCTTCGCTTCGCTCGCAATGACGCAGTCGACGCCATGAAGGGCGCCGTCCTGCTCGGGCGTTTCGGCGCGGCGCATGGCGTGCGCGGCGAAATCCGCCTGCAGAGCTTCACCGCCGATCCGGCGGCGATCGCGAGCTATGGACCGCTGTTCGATGAGAGCGGCGCGCGCCGCTTCGTCATTTCTTCTCTGCGTTCTCTCGGCAAGGACATATTCGTCGCGCGCCTCGAAGGCGTCGCGGATCGAACAGGCGCCGAGGCGCTGACGGGCCTCGAGCTCTATGTCCCGCGCGAAGCGCTGCCGGCGCCGGACGAGGACGAATTCTATCTCGCCGATCTCGAAGGGCTGCGCGCCGAGACCTCGAGCGGCGAGATGCTCGGGCATGTGATCGGCGTGCGCAATTTCGGCGCGGGCGACATTCTCGAAATCCAGCCGCCCGAGGGCGAGACGATCCTGCTGCCGTTCACCAAGGCGGTCGTGCCGATCGTGGATATCGCAGGCGGGCGCGCCGTGATTGTTCCGCCGATGGAGAGCGAGGTCGAATAGGGCGTCACTTGGGCTTCGGCTCGCCGAACAACTGTTCCAGACCGCCCTTGCCCAAAAAGGCCGATATTTCGAACCAGATTGTCCCAGGTCCGTTCGGCGTCTCATATTCGATCCGATCGAAAGAATGTGGCCCGTTATGAATGAGGGCCTGGCTGTTCTTTCGCCAGCCTGGATGCTTTTTCGCGATCCAGAGGCTTTCGGCGGCGACGCCCTCCAGATTGGTCAGGGCGCCGAGGACCACGACTGCAGTCTTCTCGCTCCGGCCGTCACCACCCTCGAAACGGATCGGGTCACGGCTTTCGCGCGACGAGATCTTTTCCTTCAAGCAAGCGCCGAACTCTTTCGTACAATTCCGCCCGTCGGCCGCGCCGCCCGGCTGTTCCGCGCACTTCACAAAAACGCCTCGACAACTGAAGCATCCGAGATCGCAGCCGATGTACCGCGTGTCGCAGAACGACTCATCGCTCGATTTCGACGGACATCTGGCCCGATCGGATCGACATAGATGTCGGCAAACTTCATGCATTTGCGTCTTCGGATCGCTTCCAGGCTCTTCGGCGAAGGCGTTCTCCATCGCCGAAACGAAAAACGAAATCGCGAACAGGAAAATGATCCGACGGAAATACATGCGTCGCTCCCTGTCGTCCGGCTGCGCAGCCGAGCGACGTCGACGAAAACGCCTCGAAGAATACTCGTAAACCGTAGCTTGATGGCTCCGCTCGCGTCAACTCGAAGTCAGCGCTGGTTCGGGGTTGGCGCGACCTCATTCGATGCTGCCAGATGCGGCTCGGAGAGCGCCACGATGGCGCTCCGACTCGACCTCGTCGCCGGCGGTAGCAAAACTATGGCCGAAGGCGTCGGTCGAATCTTTGTGGAGCGAAGCCGCTTCACCCCTCATTGCCCGCCATGCCATAACCCTCCCATGTGGCGCGCGACCGTCCTCACCCTCTTTCCTGAAATGTTTCCCGGCCCGCTCGGCCTCTCGCTGGCCGGCGACGGGCTCGCACGCGGGCTCTGGGCGCTCGAGGCCCGCAATATTCGCGAGCACGGGCTCGGCCGCCATCGCGCCGTCGACGACACGCCCGCCGGCGGCGGCCCCGGCATGGTGATGCGCGCCGACGTCCTCGCGGCGGCGATCGACGCTGCGACGAGCGCGGGCGACGCCCGTCCCCGCCTGCTGATGAGCCCGCGCGGCGCGCCATTGACGCAGACCAGGGTTCGCCGCCTCGTCGAAGGCGAGGGCGCGATTATACTCTGCGGGCGTTTCGAGGGCGTCGACGAACGGATCATCGAGGCGCGCGCTCTCGAGGAGGTGTCGGTCGGCGACTATGTGCTGTCCGGCGGAGAGATCGCCGCCTTGGCGCTCATAGACGCCTGTGTGCGGCTGCTGCCCGGGATCATGGGCGAGGCGGCCTCCGGACATGAGGAGAGTTTCGAGACCGGTCTATTGGAATATCCGCAATATACGCGGCCGCGCGAATTCGAAGGGCGCGCCGTTCCAGACATTCTGCTGTCCGGCGATCACGCCAAAATCACCAAATGGCGGCATGAACGGGCGCTGGCGCTGACGCGCGCACGGCGGCCGGACTTGCTGGCGCCGCAGAGCGAGAAGCGGGGCTGATGGGATGGATGCGAGCCGGAAGGCTCGCGGTCCCGCTCACCGCGTCGGAACGGGCGTGCCGCTGCGGTAATCGTAGAAGCCGCGCTGCGTCTTGCGGCCGAGCCAGCCGGCTTCGACATATTTGACGAGCAGCGGGCAAGGCCGATATTTCGAATCGGCCAAGCCCTCGTGCAACACCTGCATGACCGAGAGGCAGACGTCGAGCCCGATGAAATCGGCGAGTTGCAGCGGCCCCATCGGGTGATTCGCGCCGAGCCGCATCGCCGTATCGATCGCCTCGACCGTGCCGACGCCCTCGTACAGCGTGTAGATCGCCTCGTTGATCATCGGCAGCAGGATGCGGTTGACGATGAAGGCCGGAAAGTCCTCCGAGACCGTGACCGTCTTGCCGAGGTCGGCGATGAATTGCTTCGCCGTTTCGAACGTCCTGTCCTCGGTGGCGATGCCGCGGATGAGCTCGACGAGCTGCATCTTCGGCACGGGATTCATGAAGTGGATGCCGATGAACTGTTCGGGGCGGCCGGTCACGGAAGCGAGCCGCGTGATCGAGATCGACGATGTGTTGGTGGCGACGATGGCGCCGGGCCGCAGGGTCGGGCCGAGGTCGGAGAGGATTTTCCGCTTGACCTCTTCATTCTCCGTCGCCGCCTCGATGACGAGGTCGCTGTCGGCGAAGGCGGCGTAGCTGCTGGCCGGCCGAATGCGCCCCAGCGCGGCTTTGCGCCTGGCTTCGTCGAGCTGGCCGCGCTCCACGGCGCGACACAGATGCGCCGAAATATCGTCGATGCCCGCGCCGATGCGCTCGTCCGAGACGTCGTTCACGGCGACATCGAAACCCGCGAGCGCACAGACCTGGGCGATGCCTTTGCCCATCTGTCCGGCGCCGACGATGCCGATTTTTCGAATTTCCGAGCTCATCTTTCGAACACCACCAGCAAGAACGCGCTTGCGTCATGAGGCAGAACGCCTCTCATCAGTATAGCGCGCGATCGGCCAATGTGGAAACCGGCAAGCCGAGTAGAAGGCCTTCATTCGACCTAGGTAGCCGCTTCCGGCCGGGCGAAACTGCTTTGTTGGGCGAAGATCGCGCGGCCGGACGCCTCGGCCGATCGAATTCGCTCGGCCGAGAGGACGCCTCTAGCGCCCGAGCTTGGCCAGCTCCTCGTTCAATTCCGGCAAGGCCGTGAACAAATCCGCCACTAGGCCGTAGTCGGCGACCTGGAAGATCGGCGCCTCTTCGTCCTTGTTGATGGCGACGATGACTTTCGAGTCCTTCATGCCGGCGAGATGCTGGATCGCGCCGGAAATACCGACGGCGATRTAGAGGTCGGGCGCGACCACCTTGCCCGTCTGGCCGACCTGCAGGTCGTTGGGCGCATAGCCGGCGTCGACCGCGGCGCGCGAAGCGCCGATCGCCGCGCCGAGGCGCGTCGCCACGGGCTCGACGAAAGTCGCGAAATTCTCGGCGCTCTGCAGGCCGCGCCCGCCCGAGATAATGACCTTGGCGGCGGTGAGTTCCGGCCGCTCGGACTTGGCCAGGGCCTCGCTCTTGAAGCTCGACAGAGCCGGATCGCCGTTCGCGCCGATCGTCTCGACCGCCGCCGCGCCGCCTTCTCCCGTCGCCGTGAAAGCCGCCGTGCGCACGGTGACGACTTTCTTCGCATCCTTCGACCGCACGGTCTGGATGGCGTTGCCGGCGTAGATCGGCCGCTCGAACGTGTCGGCCGAGACGACCTTGATGATGTCCGAGACCTGCGCGACGTCCAGCAGCGCCGCGACGCGCGGCAGCACGTTTTTGGTCGAGCTGGTCGAGGGCGCGATGATCGCGTCGTAAGCGCCGGCGAGTCCGAAGATCAGTGCGGCCAGCGGCTCGGCGAGGCCATGAGCGTAGAGCGGGCTGTCGGCGACGAGCGTCTTCTCGACGCCCGACAATCGGGCGGCGGCCTGCGCGGCCGCGCCGACATTTTCGCCCGCGACGAGGACATGCACGGGCCCGCCGAGCTGCAGAGCCGCCGTCAGGGCCTTGGCGGTCGCGGGAGCGAGCGCGCCTTCTTGCGTTTCCGCGACGAGTAGCGTCGTCATCTTACAGAACTCCCGCGTTCTTGAGCTTTTCCACCAGTTCGCCGACCGAGGCGACCTTGACGCCGGCCTTGCGCACCGGCGGCTCGGCGGTCTTCAACACCTCGAGGCGCGGCGTCACGTCGACGCCGTAGTCGGCTGGCGTCTTCGCCGCCACTTCCTTCTTCTTGGCCTTGATGATGTTCGGCAGGCTGGCGTAGCGCGGCTCGTTGAGGCGCAGATCGGTCGTCACCACGGCCGGCAGCTTCAACGTCACCGTCTGCAGGCCGCCGTCGACCTCGCGCGTCACGTCGACAGTTCCGTCGGCGATCTCGACCTTGGAGGCGAACGTGCCCTGGCCCCAGCCGAGCAAGGCGGCGAGCATCTGGCCGGTCTGRTTGCTGTCGTCGTCGATCGCCTGCTTGCCGAGAATGACGAGGCCGGGCTGCTCYTCGGCGACGATCTTGGCCAGCAGCTTGGCGACGCCGAGCGGCTCCACGAGGTCGTCGGTCTTGACGTGAACGCCGCGGTCGGCGCCCATGGCGAGCCCGGTGCGGATCGTCTCGTCGGCCTTGGCCGGTCCGATCGACACGAGCACGATCTCGGTCGCCTTGCCGGCCTCCTTGAGGCGCAGCGCCTCCTCGACGGCGATCTCGTCGAACGGGTTGATCGAGAATTTCACATTGGCGGTGTCGACGCCCGAACCATCCGCCTTGACCCTGATCTTGACATTGTAGTCGACCACCCGTTTGACGGGCACGAGAACCTTCATCGCGCAACTCCCGGCGAGATAGACGTTCGTCTCGAATGTTTCGAAAAATCGAGCCCCACGCCCGAAAGGGCTCTTTGGAGCTTTTCGAGCGCCGCGTCGAGAACGAAATAGCACGATTCTGCGCGGCCCGGAGCCGGCGCGGAATGCTCAGATCGCGTTCTGGTAACCTCGGCGTCTTTCCGAGTCAAACGCTTACTGCTCCCATGGCCCCTTGAAGGGAGCCGGTCCGAACCAGCGCACGCTGCGGCGTTTGAACAAGGGCGTCAGGAGAAGCCCCGCGACGATGCCGCCGACATGCGCCCACCAGCCGACATGACCCTGCTCGTCGGTGAAGGCGTTGAACAACTGAAACAGGATCCAGGTCCCGACGAACAGGAACGCCGGCGCGTGAATGGGGAAAACGCCCGCGACGAGCCCGAAAATGCTCGAACGCGGATAGAGCAGCAAAAAGGCCGCGCATACGCCCGAGATCGCCCCCGAAGCCCCGACCAGCGGGGTGATCAGGAAGGGTGCGCCCATCGCGAACAGCAGCCCGGCCGAGACGCCGCATAGAAGATAGAAGAGGAGATAGCGAAACGAGCCCATCGCGTCTTCGACATTGTCGCCGAAGACATAGAGGAACACCATGTTGCCGGCGAGATGGCCCAGGCCGGAATGGAAGAACAGGCTGGTGAGGAGGGTCCATTCCGGGCCCGGCGTGACGATCCAGCGCGCGAGTTCGGCCTTGCCGAACAAGACCGCGGGGATGAGCCCGAAGCCGCGCGTCACCGTCAGCGGATCGCCGAAATATTCGCCCCAGACGGCGAGGAAGACGACGATATTGATGGCGATGAGAGACCAGTTGACGATAGGCGTGCGCACATATTTGAGCGGCGCGTCGTCGTGAAGCGGCAGCACCATCGGGCAGTTTCCTCTCCCCGCCTCTCGATTCGGGCGGACGCGTCGCTCTCGATTTTTGTTTTTGCGCGTTTCCAACGCCGAACCGGCGTCCGCTTCGGCGGGAAACGCTCTGTCATCTTCCGAAGGCCATCCTATTCTAGAGCGCGGCTCGCGCTCGCGCCATCAGCGGACGCAGCGAGGAGAGCGCGAGCGCGCGCAGGCCGGCCGTATCGAAGAGAAGCGTCAGCGCGCCATAGACGGCCCCTCCGAGTCCGATCTGCAGAAGCAGGGTGAGGAGGCCCGGCGGCAGGTCGCGCAGCGGCTGCAGGACCGCCGCCATGGCGCCGGTCGCCGCGAGCGAGGCGAAAAGATCGCGCGGACGCGGCCATTGCGGCGCCGTCCGCGCCGCGAAAGCTGTGAGGGCGGCGAGCGCGGCGAAATAGGCGCTAGATTGCGCCAGAGTGAGGCTCGATGCGTCCGCGCCGCGCGGCAGGACGACGGCGAAGGCGACGCCGGCGACGATGGCGACGAGCGCCGCGGCGATGAGCGGGACGGTCGTCCTGGCGATCTGAAAGATCGGGGTGAGCGCGAATTGAATGAGCGCCATGGCGAACAGGCCCGGCAGCAGCAGATCGAGATAATGGCCGAAGGGGCCGCGAAACCGCGCCGGCGCGACGAGCGCCTCGATCGACGGCATGGTGAGCCATAGGCCGGCGCAGGCGGGCAGGAGCAAAGCGACGACGACGCTCATGTTGCGGGCGATCTGCTCCTTGGCCTCGTCCGGCCCGCGCCGCTCATGCGCAGCGACCGCGATCTGGAACAGCAGCACATCCAGAGCGGAGCCCAACGCCTGCACGGCGCGGCTGCCGAGATCATAGGCGAGCGAGAACTGTCCGCTCTCAGCGAAGCCGTAGAGGCTCGCGACCAGCGCGCGGGCGGCGAGCGGCACGGATTGATAGAGCAGACTGGCGGCGACGATCGGCGCGCTATAGGCGATGAGCGTCCGCGCCGTGTCGGCGCGCGCCCGGCGCGGAGAAGCGGGCGGATCGTGAAGCGCGGCGCGCGCCGTCAGCACGGCGCCGGCGAGGCTCGCGAGGCTGCCGGCGACCGCCATGCCGGCGGAATGAAAGACGAAGGCCCCGCCGCCGGTCAGCGCCAGCGACAGCCCATTCTTCGCCAGCACGACGCGGACGTAGAGCCTGTCCTCGAAACGGGCGCGCAGCAAAGCCGTCGAATAATCGAACAGCCCGTTGATCGCCGCGACCGCCAGCGCGAGAGCGATGAGCGCATCGCCGAGAGCGAGCGACGGCGCGATATAGAGAAAACCGCCGCCGCCAACGGCGAGCGCGGCCGCGAGAATGAGAAAGGAGGCGTCGAACGTCGAGCGGACCGCCGGCTCGCTCTCACGCACGCGCGCCGAGTAGAACCGCGTCGCCGACAGCCGCAGCCAGTCGAACAGCGCTATCTGGATCGCCGAGGCGACGGCGAAAGCCAGAGCGAAGCGGCCATATTCCTCGGGGCCTAGGAATTTGGCGACGATGAGGCCGATGACGAAATTGGCGATCGTATTGGCGAGGAAGGCGGCGAGAACCTTCACCTTGCGGCGTCTCCGAGACAGCGGATGCGATCGGGTGAAGGTTTCCTCATCCTAAAGGAGGCCCCGAAGGGACCGTCTCGAAGGACGAGGAAACCTTCGCGCGCTGTTCGCCCTCGCCCTTCGAGACACGAGCGTCGCTCACTCCTCGGCGTGAGGGCGACTGGAGACTTCGCCGCATCCCCCGGCCCGACCGCCGACTCGCCGAGCAACCGTCACCCCTGCCATCGTCCGAGCGCCGCGAGTTCGCGCAACGCCTGGGCGTCGCGCGGCGTCACGCCGGGGAAATCGGGCTCGGCCGTCGCGGGATCGAAATATTTCCACGAGCGCGCGCATTTGACGCCGCCGGCGCGCGCCGGGACGACGGCGACGCCCCCGACCTCGGGCAGGCGGAAGGCCTCGGCCGGGCCGTCGCCGGCTTCGACGCCGATGTCGGAAACGATGCAGATCTCCGCGAAATCGACGCCGTCCAGCGCCGCCCGCATCTCCGCCCCGGCGATATGGACGACCGGCGCCGCCTCCAGCGACGAGCCGATGCGCTTTTGTGCGCGTTCGATTTCCAGCGCGCCGGTGACGACCGAGCGAATGGCGCGGATCGTCTCCCATTTCTTCGCCAGCGCGTCGTCGCGCCATGCGGCGGGAATTTGCGCGAAGGGCTCGAGATGCACCGAGACCGCGTCCTTGTAGCGCGACAGCCACGCCTCCTCGGCGGTGAAGGCGAGAATGGGAGCGAGCCAAGTGACGACCGAACGAAACACCCGCTCGACGACGGTCAGCGCCGCCTTGCGTTTGACGCTCGACGGCGGATCGCAATAGAGCGCGTCCTTGCGGATGTCGAAATAAAAGGCCGAGAGATCGCTGGTGAGGAAGGGCGTCAGCAGCGCGACGACCTTCTTATAGTCGAATTCGGCGTAGGCCTTGCGCACGTCGACGTCCAGTTCCTGCAGGCGATGCAGCACGAGCCTTTCGAGCTCGGGCAGCGCGGCGTCATCGACCGTCTCGCTCGCGTCGTAATGCGCGAGCGTGCCGAGCATCCAGCGGATCGTGTTGCGGAGCTTGCGGTAGTTGTCGGTGACGCTCTTTA
>PQAN01000459.1 GCA_003105285.1 Methylocystaceae bacterium | reverse complement strand
TGATCCCTTCCTGTCGGAGGAGCGCGCCAAGGACTTGGGCGTCGAAAAGGTGGAGCTCGACGAGCTTCTCGCGCGCGCCGACTTCATCACCTTGCACACGCCTTTGACGGCGAAGACGCGCAATATTCTGAGCGCCGAGAACATCGCCAAGACGCAGAAGGGCGTGCGTATCGTCAATTGCGCGCGCGGCGGCCTCGTGGACGAAGAGGCGCTCGCGCAGGCTCTGGACAGCGGTCATGTGGCCGGCGCCGCCTTCGATGTGTTCGCGACCGAGCCGGCGACCTCCAATCCGCTGTTCTCCCGCCCCAATGTCGTCTGCACGCCGCATCTCGGCGCCTCCACGCTCGAGGCGCAGGAGAATGTCGCGTTGCAGATCGCCGAGCAGATTTCCGATTTTCTGACGCGCGGCGCCATCGCCAACGCCGTCAATTTCCCGTCGATCAGCGCGGAGGAGGCGCCGAAGCTGAGGCCCTTCTTCGAGCTGGCGGAAAAGCTCGGCGCCTTCGCCGGGCAATTGACGCATGTCACGATCGACAAGGTCTCGATCGTCTACGAGGGAGCGGCCGCGCGGCAGAAGACCAAGGCGATCACCGCCGCCGCGCTCGCCGGCCTGCTGCGGCCGATTCTCTCCGAGGTGAATGTCGTCTCCGCCGCGTCCGTCGCCAAGGAGCGGGGCATCGTCGTCGACGAGGTGACGCGGGCTTCCGACGGCGATTACGAATCATTGATCACCCTCACCGTGACGACGCGACAGGGCGAGAGATCGCTGGCCGGGACGGTGTTCCACGACGGCAAGCCGCGCATCGTCGCCGTCGACGGCATCGGCGTCGAAGCGGAGTTTTCAAAGTCGATGATCTTCGTGTCCAACGAGGATAAGCCTGGCTTCATCGGGCGATTTGCGGGGATTCTGGGAGATGCGCGTGTCAATATCGCGACCTTCGCGCTCGGCCGCGACAGGCCGGGCGGTTCCGCCGTGGCGCTCGTCGCGATCGACGACGACGCGCCCGAGACGGCGATCGAGGCCGTCTCCGCCCTGCCGGGGGTGCGCTTCGCCTCGGCTTTGAAATTCTGAGGGGATTTTTTAAAAGACGAGCGAGCCTTCGGCCGCGGTCCGCCAGACGGAATTCAGCGCGATATTCCGCCGAGGACGCCGCGCAGCACCTGCTTGGCGACCTGCGTGCCGATGGAGCGCGCGGCCGATTGCGCGGCGGAGCGCAACACGAGTTCGCCGGTCGACAAGCGCTTGGGGTTCTGGCGCTTGAACAGCCCGCCGACGATGCCGCCGAGCGAGCCGAGCAGGCCGCCGCCGCTCGTCTCCTGCGCCGTCGTCTCGCCGCGCACGGGCCCGGCGCCGGCGGAGCGCAAATGCCCCTCCGTGCGCTTCTGCAACACTTCGAACGCCGATTCGCGGTCCACCGCCGTGTCGTATTTGCCGCGCAGCGCGCTCTGCGCGATCGTCGCGGCCCGCTCCTCGGCCGTGATCGGTCCGACGCGCCCCGATGGCGGCGCGATCAGCGTGCGATCGACGATCTCCGGCTTTCCCTTTGCGTCGAGCATGGACACGAGCGCCTCGCCGACGCCGAGCTCGGTGATCGCTTCGGCCGTGTCGAAATCGGGGTTCTGTCGGAATGTCTCGGCCGCCGCCCGCACCGCCTTCTGATCGCGCGGCGTGAAGGCGCGCAGCGCGTGCTGGATGCGATTGCCCAGTTGCCCGAGCACCGTGTCCGGCACGTCGAGCGGGTTCTGCGTGACGAAATAGACGCCGACGCCCTTCGAGCGAATGAGCCGCACGACCTGCTCGATCGCCGTCAGCAAGGCTTTCGGCGCATTGTCGAAGAGGAGATGCGCCTCGTCGAAGAAGAAGACGAGCTTCGGCTTGTCGAGATCGCCGACCTCCGGCAGATGTTCGAAGAGTTCGGAGAGCAGCCAGAGGAGAAAGGTCGCGTAGAGGCGCGGCGAGCGCATCAGCCTGTCGGCGGCGAGAATATTGACGATTCCGCGCCCGTCGCGATCGACGCGCAGGAAATCGGCGATGTCGAGCGCCGGCTCGCCGAAGAACCGGTCGCCGCCCTGCGCCTCGAGAACGAGCAGTTGCCGCTGGATGGCGCCGATCGTCGCCGGCGTCACATTCCCGTATTTGATCTTCAGTTCGCTCGCATTGTCCGCGACGAAGGCGAGCGCCGAACGCAAATCCTTCAGATCGAGCAGCAGCAGGCCCTGCTCGTCGGCGACGCGGAAGACGACATTGAGCACGCCCTCCTGCGTCTCGTTGAGCTCGAGCAGCCGTGCGAGCAGCAGCGGGCCCATCTCCGCGACGGTCGCGCGGATCGGATGGCCCTGCTCGCAGAAAATATCCCAGAAGACGACAGGAAATCTGTCGGCCGCGTAGGAGAGGCCGATCTCGAGCGCGCGATCGACGAAGGCCTGGCGCGAATCGCCCGGCTGCGAGACGCCGGCGAGATCGCCCTTGACGTCCGCGGCGAACACCGCCGTTCCGGCGTTGGAGAACCCTTCCGCGAGGCGCTGCAGAGAAATGGTCTTGCCGCCGCCGGTCGCGCCGGCGATCAGCCCGTGCCGATTGCCGACGGCGAGCGTCAGATAATGGTAGACGCCGTCGTTGTTCGCGCCGACGACGATCTTGCCGGGAACGTCGGACATATTGGACCTCGCATCATGCGCCATCGGTGAATCGCGTCTCTCGGGCGACATTATATGATCGGAAAGGCGAGGCCGTCGACGGCGCCGCGTGGCTTCGCCTCGGGCGGCCGCCCTGCGGCGACGCCGCTCTGTGGCGACGCTTGGCGAACGCCCCTCCGCAGGCTAAGTTCTTCCGGGGAGGAGCCACGATAATGATGTCACATCTGGCCGTAGCCGGGCTGATGGCGATCGGCTACGCCACGGCGGCGGGCGCCGCTCAAAAATCCAGAGGGACGCTCGCGTCGAACTCCGGATCGGTCTCTCTTCTCGATTTGGAGAACAAGCGTCCCGTGTCGCTCCTGGCCTTCGAAGTGAGTCTGCCCGGCGCCGAAACGCCGAATCAGAAACAAATAGTCGCCAAACTCCAGAAGCCATTGGCCGCTGGGCGCAGCGTCAAGCTGCGCCTCGGCAAGTCGAGCGGCTGCGTTTTCGACATCCGCTGGAAGTTCGAGGACGCGGACGACGCCGGGTCGGTCGACCTGTGCAAGGACGCTCACATCGTCCTCACCGATTGACCGGGGAGGAGCCCTCGTTCGCCGTCTGGAGCGGCTCCGGGGGATTGCCGGGCCGGCGAGAATGTCGCAACCGATCTGCGGGAAGCATGCATGTCCAAGAGTTTCGCCAAGAGTTCCCAGAAGAGCCGCGCCAAGGGCCAAAACCTGCCGAAGTTGCCGATCGCCGCCATCGGCGCGGTCTTCCTCGCGGCCTTCGTCGCGCTGGTGGCGTTCACCAGTCAGAAGCCGCCGGCGCCCCCGGCCTCGGCTATCGGCGGGCCGTTCCAACTGACGGCTCACAACGGCAGCACGGTGACAGAGAAGGATTTCCTCGGCCGTCCGTTCCTGGTGTTCTTCGGCTACACGCATTGTCCCGACGTGTGTCACACGACGCTTTTCGAAATATCGGAGATATTGGGCGCGCTCGGGCCGCAGGCGAAGATCGGCGCGCTGTTCGTGACCGTCGATCCGGAGCGCGACACGCCCGACGTGATAAAGGACTATCTGTCGAATTTCGATCCGCGCATCGTCGGCGTGTCCGGCGATCGCGCCGCGCTCGATCCCGTGTTGAAGGAATATCGCATCTACGCCAAGAAGGCGCCGGGCAATGGCGAGGACTATGCGGTCGACCATACGACCGTCGTCTATCTCATGGACAAGAACGGGCGTTTCGTCAGCGCGTTCAATGTCGCGCGCAAGCCCGCCGAGGCGGCGCGCGAATTGGAGCGCCATTTGTGAGCCGCGCACGAAGCGAATCGTCGTCGACATGAGAAACGTCGCGCGATCTTTTTTTGCGTAAGGTCCACAATTGGCTGTCGCGACTCAGGCGGGCTTTGCGTTAGCATGACTGCATGCTTCGTCTTCAACGCGATGGTCTCGCAAAGACCGCCGGGTCGTCGGCCATCACCGTCTCTCACGCCGGCGAGACTCTCGTCGTCTCACTGCGGCGTTTGTCCGGCGCGCGGCGCTTTACGCTGCGCGTGAGATTCGCCGCGCGCGACGCCGTGCTCACCATGCCGGCGCGCGCTTCTTTGCGCGAGGCGCGCGAATTCACGGAGCGTCATGCGGCGTGGATCGCCGCGCGCTTGAACAGGCTGCCGGCGACGATTCCTTTTCGGCACGGCGCGATCGTGCCGATGCGCGGCGTCGACCATGCGCTCGAACATCGCCCCGGCGCGCGCGGCACGGTCTGGGCCGAGGACTGCCGCGGACTCCGCGATGTCGGGGATGCGCCGGACGGCGTGGATTTCGTTCTCTGCGTCGCCGGCGCCGCGGAACATGTCCACCGCCGAGTGGTCGATCACTTCAAACGCGAAGCGCGGCGCGATCTCGAGCAAGCGGTCTCACGCCATACGCGCGTGCTCGGATTTCCCGCGCGCAGCGTCGGCCTGCGGGATACGGTCAGTCGTTGGGGCTCCTGTTCGGCGTCCGGCTCGCTGAATTTCTCCTGGCGTCTCGTCATGGCGCCGCCCTTTGTGCTCGACTATCTCGCCGCTCACGAAGTGGCGCATCTGAAACACCTCGATCATTCGGAGCGGTTCTGGACCTTGGCGCGCCGGCTCTGCGCCGATACGGACAGGGCCGAGGCGTGGCTTTCCGCCCATGGCGCGCATCTGCACAAATATGGCGTTGCCGAATCATAGACGCGCCGTCGAGTTCGCCGCGCTGCATGAGGAATGGGCGAATCGCGGGTCGAACGCGGGCGCCGGCGACCATCGCATCGTCGTTTCGAGTGGATGATGATCAGGATATAGAAAATCCGGCGTGAGCCGTTCGCCGGCATTTCGCATCGCACAATTCTCGGATATGATGAGAACCTCGGTTCCAGTCCACGGTATTGCTCATCGAGGTCGCGCATGGCCGACGTCATCTTCTATGAAAAGCCCGGCTGCGCCGGCAATGCGCGGCAAAAGGCGCTGCTCCTCGCCTCCGGCCACGCGCTCGACGTCAGAAATCTTCTCACCGAGCCGTGGAGCGTTTCCAGCCTGCGGCCCTATTTCGGCGAGACCGCAGTGCGGGAGTGGTTCAACCCGGCGGCGCCGCGCGTCAAATCGGGCGAGATCGACATCGACAAGGTCACGCCGCAGGCCGCCCTGGTCATGATGATCCTGGACCCGATATTGATCCGCAGGCCGCTCATCAAGGTCGGCGGCCGCTGCGAGGCCGGTTTCGATCCGGAGCGCATCGGCGCGTGGATCGGCCTGTCCCCGACCGACAAGCCTGTCGGAGACGCCTGCGTGCGGACGGAGTCGGCGGCGCGTCGCGCCGACGGCGGCGCGAACAACGCCGCGGAGCCGATCTGCGAGTGACGCGTAGATAATCTGCTCCGGAGGTCATGGATGCTGTTCGGGCGGGACCGCGCGGTCGCCGGCGAATGCGGCAAATTCTTCGAAACGCTCGTCGAGCGGTGCAGGGCGCTGCGGCCGATACGCATCGGCGTCGTCCACCCTTGCGACCGGGTCTCGCTCGAGGGCGCGCTCGCCGCGCGCGACCAGGGACTGGTCGCGCCGGTTCTCGTCGGCCCGCGCGGCAAGATCGAGGCGGTCGCCGAGGCCGCCGGCCTCTCCCTGGCCGGACTGGAGATCGTCGACGCGCCGCACAGCCATGCGGCGGCGGACAGGGCGGTGGAGCTCGTACGTCAGGGCGAATTGGAGGCGCTGATGAAAGGCTCGCTGCACACCGACGAAGTGATGGGCGCCGTCGTGCGCGAAGCGACGGGCCTGAGGACCGAGCGGCGTATCAGCCATGTCTTCGTCCTCGACGTGCCCACCTATTGCAAGCCGCTGCTCGTCACCGACGCGGCGATCAATATCGATCCGACGCTCGCCGAAAAGCGCGACATCGCTCAGAACGCGATCGATCTCGCCCATGCCTTGGGGATTTCC
Source organism: Methylocystaceae bacterium (assembly GCA_003105285.1). Lineage (GTDB taxonomy): Bacteria > Pseudomonadota > Alphaproteobacteria > Rhizobiales > Beijerinckiaceae > Methylosinus. The sequence goes on along the minus strand of PQAN01000459.1, from coordinate 2,390 downwards.
CGTCCCAAGGTCGCCGTGCTGTCGGCGGTGGAGACGATCGACCCCAAGATCCCGTCGACCATCGAGGCGGCGGCCCTGTGCAAGATGGCCGATCGCGGCCAGATCACCGGCGCCGATATCGACGGACCGCTGGCCTTCGACAATGCGATCTCGCCGGAGGCGGCGAAAGCCAAGAACATCTCGTCCCCCGTCGCGGGCGACGCCGACATACTCGTCGTCCCCGATCTCGAGGCCGGCAATATACTGGCCAAGCAGCTCGTCTATCTCGCCGATGCGGAAGACGCGGGGCTGGTGCTCGGCGCGCGCGTGCCGATCGTGCTGACGAGCCGCGCCGACGGCGTGCGCGCCCGGGTGGTCTCCTGCGCGCTGGCGCAGCTCTTCGCCCATAGGCGGCTGGAGGCCGCGTGAGCAGCGYCGTCCTCGCGCTCAACGCCGGCTCCTCCAGCCTCAAATTCGCGCTGTACGGCGCGTCCGACCTTTCGCCCTTGTGCCGGGGCGCGATAGAGGCGATCGGCGAGAAGGACGCCCCCGCGCATTTTTCCGCCCGTGGCGCGGCGGCGGCGCGGCTCTCCGGGGGCTCCGGCCCGGCTCACGACATCGATCATGAAGGCGCGGCGCGCTGGCTCATCGCGGCGATCGCGGAGAGGCTCGACGACTTGTCGATCGCCGCCGTCGGCCATCGGGTCGTCCATGGCGGAGCCGAATTCGATCGGCCCGTGCGCGTGACGCCCGCGATCCTGGAGCGGCTCGCCGCTTTCACGCCGCTCGCGCCGAGCCATCAGCCGCATAATCTCGCGCCGATCCACAGCCTGCTCGAGGCGCAGCCCGATCTGCCGCAGATCGTCTGTTTCGATACGGCCTTCCATCGCTCGCAGCCGCGCCTGGCGCAGCTCTTTCCGCTGCCGCGCGCCTTCGCGGAGCGCGGCGTGCTGCGCTACGGATTCCACGGCCTCTCGTACCAATTCATCGCCGACGAGCTGCGCAGGCGCGGCGTGACGCGCGCCGAGGGGCGCGTCGTCGTCGCGCATCTCGGCCATGGCGCGAGCCTGTGCGCCATGCGCGGGCTGCGCAGCGAGGCCACCACCATGGGCTTTACGGCGCTCGACGGCTTGATGATGGGCACGCGCAGCGGCGCGATCGACCCCGGTCTGCTGCTGCATCTGATCTTGCAGGAGGGCATGTCGGCGTCGGCCGTCTCGAGCCTGCTCTATAAGGAGTCCGGCCTCCTCGGCCTGTCCGGGATCAGCGACGATCTGCGCGTGCTGGAGGCGAGCGACGATCCCGCCGCTGTGGAGGCGATGGAGCTCTTCGCCTATCGCGCCGCGCGCGAGACCGGTTCGCTCGCGAGCGCGCTGAATGGGCTGGACGTCCTGGTCTTCACCGCCGGCGTCGGAGAAAATTCGGCGCGGATGCGCGCCCGCATATGCGATTATCTGGGCTTTCTGGGCGTGAGGCTGGACGCCGCCGCCAATGCGCGGAACGCCCCTTCGATCGGCGCGGCGGAGAGCGCGGTCGACGTGCTGGTCGTCCCGACCAATGAGGAAGCGGTGATCGCCGAGGCGACGCGGGACCTCTGCCGGGCCGGGCCGGCGTGAGGAACCTGGGGCCGATCCTCGACATCGCGTCCCGAGCGTGGCAGAACCCGCCCGAACCAAAATAATTCGTGGCAGGTCGATGACGGATATCGCTCAACTCGAACAAGAGACTCTGGCGGGGATCGAGGCGGCGGCCGACGAGGCGGCGCTGGAGGCCGTGCGCGTCGGCGCGCTCGGCAAGAAAGGGACGATCTCGGCGCTGCTCGCGACCCTCGGCCGCATGTCTCCCGAGGAGAGAAAGAGCGAGGGCGCCAAGATCAACGCGCTCAAGGACAAGGCGAACGAGGCGATCGCCGCGCGGCGCGCCGTGCTGCAGGCCGAGGCGCTGGACGAGCGCCTGAAGGCCGAGACGGTCGACGTGACCTTGCCGGTGAAGGAGAGCGGCCAGGAGATCGGCCGCATCCATCCGATCTCGCAGGTGTTGGACGAGCTGACCGCCATCTTCGCCGACATGGGCTTCGCCGTCGCCGAAGGCCCCGACATAGAGAGTGACGATTATAATTTCACCAAGCTCAACTTTCCCGAAGGGCACCCCGCGCGGGAGATGCACGATACGTTTTTCTTTCCGCCCGACGCGGAGGGAAAGCGCAAGCTCCTGCGCACGCATACGAGTCCGGTGCAAGTCCGCACCATGCTTGCGAACAAGCCGCCGATCCGCGTCATTTGTCCGGGTCGCACCTATCGCTGCGATTCGGACCAGACGCATACGCCGATGTTTCACCAGGTCGAGGGGCTCGTCATCGACGAGACGACGCATCTCGGGCATTTGAAATGGGTGCTGGAGGAGTTTCTGAA
>PQAN01000458.1 GCA_003105285.1 Methylocystaceae bacterium | reverse complement strand
AGCGCGCCGCTCTCGGAGCCTCAAGCATCCGCGCCGACGGGTTCATATGATCTTGGACAGTGGCGTCGGCGACTGCGGCGCGCGCCTCGTTCACGGAGCTCTCGTCGCGCTGGGGGCGCTCTCCGTCGGCGCCGTCGCTATCCGCGCGCCCAATCCATGCCGGCGGGCGCCTTGATCGTGCGGCGCGGCGAGCCCGCCCGTTCCATGTGTTTCATTGCCGCCGGCAAGGTGGAGATCGAGCCGCCGGACGCTCCGGTGCGCCTCGGCGAGGGCCTGTTCTTCGGGGAGATCGCGCTTTTGCGCAAAATCCGCCGCATCGCCGGCGTCCGCGCGACGACGCCGACGAAGCTGCTGATTCTCGACGCTTTCGACCTACATACTTTTACGCAACGCAATCCGGAGGTCGGCCGCCATATCGAGGCGGTCGCCGCGAGCCGGACGGAATTCCATCCAAAGCGGTGCGACGGCGATCTGATCGAGGCGGAAATCGACGACCGCGACATTCCGCCGCGCGACCTCGTTCTGTGACGAGCGGCGTGGATGGAACTACATTGAGCGAGGAGGAGCCCACCCATGTTCAAGAAATTTCTCATTCCCGTCGATCTCACCGAGCCGGATTTGACCAAGCAGGCGCTCGACGAAGCGCTCGCCATCGCCAAGGGAGCGAACGCTCAATTGCGGCTCGTCAATGTGCAGTCGCTCGTGCCGGTGGCCTTCATCGATTACATCCCGCCGAATTTCGACGAGGAGCTGCGCACCGCCGCCGAGCAGGAAATCGCCGAGGTCGCGGCCAAGATCGACTATCCGCAGGGACTCGTCTCCACCGTCGTGCGCTTCGGCGCGATCTATCCGGAAGTGCTGGCGGAGGCCGAGGAATGGGGCGCCGATCTCATCGTCCTCAGCTCGCATCGGCCGGCGATGTCCACCTATCTTCTCGGCTCCAACGCCAAGACGATCGTGCGGCACGCCAAATGTTCCGTGCTGGTGGTGCGGCGCTGAAAGCCGGCCGTCTCATTCCTTCTGACGCGTGCGCTCTCTGACGCATTCGCGCATGAAGTCGCGCATCGCCGCCCTCTCGACGCCCCTCGCGGCGGCCTGCTGGCGGCAGTGCTGACGCTCGGCGCGATGCGACACGCGGCCGAAATAGCATCGCGTCAGAAAGGCCTCGCGCTCGGCGCCGGTCAAACCTCTCTCATTGGCGCGCCCATAGCAGGCGTGACGGATTTTGCGCGCCTCGAATTTCGACAGGCGCCGCGACGGTTCGCGTGTGCTCCTGGCCCCGGCGGACGCCGTCGTCGGAGCGGGCTCGACGACCGCGCCGCGTCCCGGCGCGCCGCCGAACGCCGGACCGGCGGCGAGCTCCGCGACGACCGACAAAACGGCCACGAGCCGCGTCAGTCGTCTCGCCGCGGGCCGCGATCTTTCAGACCTGCACGAAGCCGGCGAGCCCGACCCCTCGCGGTCTGGCGTCCGCGTCGCCCACGCATGAAAATCCGCGGCGGCATGTCGCTCGGCCGGAAGCAGCATCATTTGCGCGCCTCTCGTGGAAAATATGTCCCGATCTGACTTTGTTTTCGCTTCAGCCGTTGCCGTCCAATCGGCGCCCGCGACGGCGAAAGACGCCGTGAAGTCCGAGAATGTCCTTCGGCAGGACGAGTTCGGCGATGCGCCGCTGCTCCTCGGAGAGCGACGCGAAGAACGACGTCTCCGCATCGGCCAGCGCGCGCAGACTCTCGACATGGCGGCTCAGCCGGTCCGCCCTCGCCCGCAAGGGCGCGCCGGGGTCTTTCGGGAATTGCGGCTCGCGGTTGCGGTCGATCGCGGCGGCGACGCTCGCGGCCTCGCGCTCCTGCGCCGCTTTGCGCAGTTGCTCCGCAACTGCGGCGAACAGCTCTTCCTGGTCGCTGGAAAGACGCATCGCCTGCTTCAACTCGGAGAGATGCGTCTCGAGCGGGTTCTGACGCATGACGAACGGGTTATCCGCAAAGCGATCGAAAGACTCGGCGACGGCCTCGCCGGAGAACACGCCGAAAAGGAAGCAGACCAGGAAAAATCCGTTACGCAGGAACATCGTCGTCGGCCCGTTTGCAGTCTCGACGCCCTCTATGCGATGCGTTTGGGACGGAACAAAGGCCGCGCCTTAAAATCGGCGCCGTGACGCCGATGCGAGCCGAAAGCGCCGCCCGTTAACATTTGCGGCGACGCTCCATTAATTTTTGCGCAGATCCAAATGGCGCGAAGTCGCGAGCGACAGGCGGCGCGACCCATCGGCGAGATTAATATGTTTTTGTATTCAATATATTACGGACATCGCGCGCAATTTTATGCTTTTTGCTGCGGAAGAATTATACTTACCTTCGTCTCATTCATTTCTGAACGGATTCGTCTAAAATCCGAGGAATCTACTTACGCAGCGAGCAAAACAATAAATCTATTCTCGTCTCCGGACTGGGAGACGATCAGATGTTCCGCATCGCTGCAAAGACGACCTTGGTTCTCGCCCTCGCGAGCGCCGCTCTTTTCGCGCCGGCGACGCTTCGCGCCACAGCCGCCGAGACGGCCCTCTACGCCTCGCTGGGACCGGACGTCAGCGTCCCCTTCGGCTGGCTGGATTTCTGCCAGCGCTATCGCGGCGAATGCGACAATGACGCCTCGGGCGCCCGCGACATCGACCTCACGGCCAAGGCCTATAAGGAAATCCAGCGCATCAACGCCTGGGTCAATCATTCGATCGAGCCCGTCTCGGATATGGATCATTGGGGCGTCGTCGATCAATGGGACTATCCGACCGACGGCAAAGGAGATTGCGAAGATTTCGCGCTGCTGAAGCGCCGAATGCTGGCCGAGCGCGGCTTCCCGCGCCAAGCGCTGCTGATGACGGTCGTGAAAGAGAAGAACGGCGACGGCCACGCGGTGTTGACGGTCAAGACCAATCGCGGCGAATTCGTGCTCGACAATATGAACGACGCCATCAAGCCCTGGACGATGACGCCGTATCGCTTCGTCAAGCGGCAGTCGCAAGAGAACCAGAATGTCTGGGTGGCGATCGGCGACCCGACGAGCGCGCCGCTCTATGTGTCGAAGTGAGATGTGTCGAAGTAAGAGACGCGGCTGGCTTTCGGCCACGTCGGCCGGTTTTCGGCGAGCCTCACTCGATGCGAGCCTGGAAGAGTCTGGCCGGAAATTCCGTTCGACCCGTTGTTCGCAGCGTTGTCATTCCCGGCGCTCGCGAAGCGAGCGATCGGGAATCCATGGCCGACAACCGAAATTTCTTGTCGTGGCTCCTGGATCCCCGGTCGGGGCCTTCGGCCCGCCGGGAATGACAGCCGCGAGAGCTTTTGAATTTTCGGCCGGGTTCTGAAGACCCGCGGTCCGAACGCGCTCTGGATCGCGGCCGTCAGGCTCGCTCTTCTCGATCAGACGATCAATTCCAGCCCTTGCGCATAACGCCGCGCATTTTCGACATAATGCGCGGCCGATTCGAGATGGCGCGCCACGGCGCCGTCGTCGAGCTCGCGCACGGCGCGCGCGGGCGAGCCGATGATGAGCGAATTGTCGGGAAATTCCTTCCCCTCCGTTACGAGCGCATTGGCGCCGACGAGACAATTGCGGCCGATCTTCGCGCCGTTCAAAATCGTCGCGCCCATGCCGACGAGACTGTTCTCGCCGATGATGCAGCTATGCAGAATGACGCCATGGCCGATCGTGCAATCGGCGGCGACGGTCAGCGGAAACCCCATATCCGTGTGGAGAATGCTGTTTTCCTGAATATTGGCGCGCGCGCCGACCGTTATCCACTCATTATCGCCGCGCAGCACGCAGCCGAACCAGATGTTGGCGTCCTCGTCGAGTTGGACGCGTCCGATCACATGGGCGTCGGGCGCGACGAAATAGCGTCCCGAGGCCGGCAGGCGCGGCGCGACGCCGTCGATTTTATAGAGCGGCATGTGTGGTCTCCCGAAGGCTCGGATCCAGCGACGCGGATTGCGCTCGATCGAGTTCTTTCCTCCTGTAGCTTTTTGTCTTGCGCGTTTCCAACCACAAACCCGCGCGCGCTCCCGTTACGGCCGGCGGGAACGCTTTCTGTTCGAATGCGGGGCCGGCGGGAACGTCCGATCTCGACGCCGAACGCTCAGAAATCGTCGAGGTCGAAGTCCAATATGGCGATCTGCAGCGTATAGCTCTGCTGTTTGGGATCGTCGGCGGAGATGACGCCGAGAAAATCCTCGCCGCTGTTCAGTTCGACCGAGTCGGTCTTGCGCCCGCGCGGCGCGATGGTGAGCTTGTCGTTCTCGAACAGCTTGCGCAGATAGGACTGCAGGACCTCCCGCCCCACCGGCACCTTCATCGAGAAGGCGAATGAACGGTCGCCGTCCTCGTCGTCGACCGTGACGGCGGCGATCTTGCGTTCGCCGAGATGGACGGCGCCGTCGTCGGGGTTCTTCGGGTCGGGCGTCACGCGGATTCCGTCATTGCCCAAAGACTGGCGCAAGAAGGCTTGCAGCTTGCGCAATTCGCTCTTGTCCAATTTCGGCTTCCCCCGCTGTCGAGTTTTTTGACGGCGCGCCTCATGGCGCGCCTCGCCGTCGTTGCGGCCGCAAGGCTGTGCCACGAAACGCCGACGCGCCGCAAGAGCGCGCGACGGCCGGGGTTCGCTTAAACCGAAGTCGCGAAAAGAATCGCCCGGCGCGGCTGGCGCGCCGGGCGATCGAAGACCATCGCCGAGGCGGAGCTTATTCCCCGGCCGCCTTCAGGCGCTTATTGCACTCGCTCCAATATTGCGGCCACTTCAGCTTGGGATCGGACTTCTGCAGCTCGGCCTTCTTGGCTTTCCATTCGGCGCCGCATTTCTTCTGGCGCGACTGCTGGGCGGCCTTGCCCTCGCTCGCGGGCTTGGCCGCCGCAGCAGGCTTCGCCGCGGGGGCGGCGGCGGGCGGCGGCGCGACAGCGGCCGGAGCGGGAGCAGGCGCTGGAGCCGGGGTAGGCGCAGGAGCCGGGACGGGAGCGGGCGCAGGCGCGGCGACGGCGGGAGCCGGAGCCGTCGCAGCGGGCTCGGGTGCGGACGGGGCGGCCGCGGCCGGCGCTTCGGCGGGCGCCGGCTGCTCGGCCAGACGCGCGCGGCAGGCTTTCAAGAAATCCTGCCAGCTCTGCCCCTTCAACTCGTTCGCCGCCTTGGCGGCCTGATATTGCGTGCCGCACTCCTTCAACACATTCGCCTGCGCTTTCGCTTCACCCGTGGATGCGGCGGACAGGCCCACGGCGAGCGCGCCGGCCGCAGCGTAAGAGACAGCAAGACGGATCGACATCAAATTTCTCCCCTGGTGAGCGCCGCCGCCAAAATGGTTCATCGGCCAGACGGCTCCCGACGGTCGCGATCAGAGCACGGCCTGTGCCAGTATTGTCGGACATCGCCACAATGCTCGCAAGATCGCCATGAACGCAATGCCGATGATATGAAAGGATATCTGCGGCAAAATCGCCCAGTGCGACAAAGAAGACGATTCATGCGGGAACAGCGAGAAAATCCCCTCGGCTGGCGCGACAAAGGGGCGATCGCCCATGCGGACGGCCTGTTGCGCTGCCCCTGGGCCGGTCACGATCCGCTCTACGTCGCCTATCACGACGACGAATGGGGCCGCCCCGAAAGGGATTCTCGCGCGCTCTATGAAAAGCTCGTCCTCGATGGTTTTCAAGCGGGCCTGTCCTGGATCACGATCCTGCGTCGCCGCGACGCGTTCCGCGCGGCTTTCGACGGCTTCGATCCGGAACGGGTCGCCCGATTCGACGCCGCTCGGATCGAGGAATTGATGCAAAATAAGGCAATCGTGCGCAATCGCGCCAAGATCGAAGGCGCCGTCGCCTCCGCGCGGGCCTTTCTCGCCATCGAGGACGATCGAGGCTTCTCGAATTATCTGTGGGACTTCGTGGACGGACGGCCGATCGTCAATCGGCCGAAGACGACGGCCGACGTTCCCGCGCAGACGGACCTCTCCCGCCGCCTCGCCAAGGACTTGAGGGCGCGCGGCTTCGCCTTCTGCGGCCCGACGATCGTCTACGCCTTCATGCAGGCGGTGGGGATGGTGGACGATCATCTGGCGGACTGTCATCGACGCTCGGATCGGCTCGAGAGCCCGCCGGCAATCCGATGAGGAGGCTCCTGATTTCAACCGATGACGGCGCCCGGAACGGAGGAGATCGTCGGTGACGAGCAAAAAGGGAGAGGCGCCGCCCCGCGCCTGGCAGCGCATGCTCTCCGGGCGGCGGCTCGATCTGCTGGACCCCTCGCCGCTCGACGTCGAGATCGAGGACATCGCCCATGGTCTCGCCCGCGTCGCGCGCTGGAACGGGCAGACGCGCGGACCTCATATTTTCTCGGTGGCGCAGCACAGCCTGCTGGTGGAGGAGATCGCCTCGGCGCTGGAGCCGGGGCTCGACCGGCCGCGGCGGCTCTTCATGCTGCTGCACGACGCCCCGGAATATGTGATCGGCGACATGATCTCGCCCTTCAAGGCAGTGATCGGAGACACCTATAAGAGCGTCGAAAAACGCATTCTGACGGCGATCCTGCTGCGCTTCTCGCTGCCGGCCGAGCCGGAGCCGGCGCTGCTGCGGCTCGCTAAGCGCGCCGACCGGGCCGCGGCTTTTTTCGAGGCCGTGGCTCTCGCCGGCTTTACACGCGCCGAGGCCGAGCGCATCTTCGGCCGCCCGGCGGTTGCGCCAGAGACCTGCAAGGACGCGCTCGCGCCGCTCTCGATCGGGGCGGCGCAGGAGAGGTTTCTGGCGCGTTTCCACGCCATCGACCGAGATTGACAATGGCGCGCCTCTACGTCTGTTCGCTCACGAAAGTCGTCGATACGGTGCGCGCGAGCGGCGCGCGTTCGCTCGTCACCATTCTCACCGCCGGCGCGTCTCTCGTCCGCCCGAACGAGATCGCGCCGGAGCGCCACCTGAGACTCGCCGTCTCCGACATCGACGCGACGCGGGACGGCCATGTTCTGGCGAGCTGCGAACATATCGAGAGCCTGCTCGCCTTCGCCGACGCGTGGGATCGGCGCGAGCCGCTGGTCATCCACTGCTACGCCGGCGTCAGCCGGTCGCCGGCGGCCGCCTTCATCCTGGCCTGCGCGCTGGCGCCGCAGCGGAGCGAATGCGAATTGGCGCGGGAGCTGCGGCGCGCCTCGCCGACGGCGACGCCCAACCGCCGACTCGTCGCGCTCGCGGACAAAATCCTCGCCCGCGATGGACGCATGAGCGAAGCGATCGCCGGAATCGGCCGCGGAGCCGATTGCTACGAGGGGGCGCCTTTCGCGCTCGAGCTGGCGTGACGCGCATTCTCTCGACGAACCCGGAAACGACGGGCCCGCTGCCCGTCGCGATCGGCCTCACGGCGGCCATCGTCGCCGTGCCGGCGGACGAGCCGCTGATCCTCACCGTCCGCACCGGCGGGACCGGGGCGCTGGCGGCGCTGCCGTCCGGCCCTTTCGATCCGGTGCGGCATCGCACATTCGAGATCGGCCTGCGCGCCTGGGTCGCCGAGCAGACCGGCATGTCGCTCGGCTATGTGGAGCAGCTCTATACTTTCGGCGATCGCGGCCGCCATGCGCGCGCCGGCGACCGCGACCCCCATGTCGTTTCGGTCGGCTATCTCGCGCTGACGCGCCTAGCCGAGGATCAACCTGGCGACGTCAGAGATTTTCGCGGCAGGGATTTTCGTAGCTGGTATGAGTTCTTTCCCTGGGAGGACTGGCGCACCGGGCGCCCGGAGCTCATCGAGACGACGATCCTTTCCGGCCTCGCCGAATGGGTCGAGGCGGCGCCCGCGGCGCTCTCCTCTTCCGGGCTGCGGCGGCGTGACCGCGTCAGCCTGCTGTTTCACCCCAACAGCCGTGGCTTCAACGAAGAGAACGCGCTCGAGCGCTACGAGCTTCTCTACGAAGCCGGCCTCGTCGAGGAGGCTTGGCGCGACGGACGCGAGGCGGCGCTGAAGCGCGGACGCCCCGCGCCGCTCGGCACGCCCATGCAGCACGATCATCGGCGCATTCTGGCGACCGCCATGGGCCGGCTGCGCGCGAAGATGAAATATCGGCCCGTCATCTTCGAGCTGATGCCGCCCTCCTTCACGCTCACGGAGCTGCAGCGCACCGTCGAGGCGATCACCGGCCGCCATCTGCACAAGCAGAATTTCCGGCGCCTCGTCGAGACCTCCGCGGCCGTCGAGCCGACAGGCGAGGTGTCCTTGAAGACAGGCGGACGCCCCGCCGCCCTCTTCCATTTTCGCCGCAATGTTCTGCAAGAAGGTCCTGCGCCCGGCCTGCGGGTCGGAATCAGAGGCTGATCTGGCTTTAAGAAACTATTCACCGTGAGATGGTGAATAGTTCGTTGAACAGATCAGAGTGAGCGTAGGGGTGTTTCTTGGGATATCTGACGCCGCCGCCGTCGCCGGCGCCGGTCATCGTCTACAAGGACGTGGGCGGCCTGGTCACGGACTACCAAGCGCAAACGGAAATCTACCGCCGCGAGGGACGCGAGGTTCGCCTGCACGAGTGCCGGTCGGCCTGCACATTGGCGCTGAGCCTCCCCAATGTCTGCGTCTATCCCGACGCCCAGGTGAAATTCCATCTGGCCTACAACGCCGTCAGCCGCGAGACGGACTCCGGCGTTTCGGCCGAGCTGTTCGACTCCTACCCCGCCGCCGTGCAGGGACGGCTCGGCCATTTGACTCGCCAATACAAGGTGCTGAGCGGGATCGAGCTGATCGCGCTCGGCATCCGCAATTGCAACAGCGACCGCACGATGATCGCCTCCGCCAAGTCGAAGCAGGCGCCGCCACCCGCGAGCGCCGATCCGTTGGGGGAACTCGCGCAGAGCGTGCAGGGCGCCGTGGCCAAGGCCTTCGGCGGGCCGAACGAGCCGCCGCAACAGCCGATCCGCGTCGCCGTCGCGGATCGCAAGCCCAATGCGCCGACGATGGCGCATCTCGATATGACGGCGACCGGGACCGTCCGGCCGGTCCCGCCGCCCGAGGCTTTCGCCGCGCCTCCGCGCATGCCGGGCGACGTCCGCCTCGAGGCCGGTCTCGGCGAGACGCCGCTTCCGCCCCGCCGTCCGCCCTCGCTCGCCTTCACCCCGGAAGACGCGCCCGCGCCCTACGCCCGGCTGATGGCGGGCGCGCAGCCGATCCTGTCCAGCACGTGTTTTGCGCCGATTCGTCGCGGGCAGAACGAGAACTGAGCCTTGCGACCCCACGGCGCCTCGGCTATTTTTTGCCACGATGTTGCACTAGTGCCACAGGCAGTGAGGAAAACTACGTTGATCGAGCGGCAGGGGAAACACATTCGCCGCCTTTCGCGCAGCGCGCTCGCCTGAGCGCGGAAAAAAGCGGCGTAGCCGCATGATTTTTCGGGCGTTTCGTCCTGAAGCGTAGGGAAGCGGGATCCATCCGATCGGATGCCCGCGTCCAAAACGAATCACGAGAGAGAAAGAGAGACGTTTTGCAGGATCAGCGCGGACGCACGTCTTTCATCCGACACGGCTCGCTTTCCGTCCTGGCCGGCGTCCTGACGATCATCGCGGCGGCGCTGACGCCGTCCTTCACCGAAAATGCGGTCGCCAACGGCGAGACGCGCACGCTCTATCTCTACCATGCTCATACGCATGAACAGATCGCCGCCACCTATCTCGTCAGCGGCCAATATGATCAGGCGGTCTTGAAACAGCTCAACTGGTTCCTGCGCGACTGGCGCCGCGACGAACCGACCAATATGGACCCGCGCCTGTTCGACGTCGTGTGGGAGGCCTATCGCCAGGCCGGCGCCGACGAGCCGATCAATGTCGTCTCCGCCTATCGCTCGCCCGAGACCAACGCGATGCTGCGCCGCAGATCGCGCGCCGTCGCCAAATATTCCCAGCACATGCTCGGCAAGGCCATGGATACGACGATGCCCGGCATGTCCATGTCGCGCATCCGCGAGATCGGCATGCGCATGCAGCGCGGCGGCGTCGGCTATTATCCGACCGCCGGCACGCCTTTCGTCCATCTCGACGTCGGCAGCGTGCGTTCCTGGCCGCGCATGAGCTACGACCAACTGGTCCGCCTGTTCCCCGACGGCAAGACGGTGCATCTGCCGACCAACAACCAGCCTCTCGCCCGCTACGACGAGGCGAGAGCCGAGATCGAGGCGCACGGCGGGGCCTATGCGCCCGTCGAGCGCAAGAGCAAGAGCTTTCTGGCCTTTCTGTTCGGCGGCGGGGACGAGGACGAAGACAGCGGCGTCGTCGCGCCGCCGCCGTCGAATGCGCGCAAGCAATGGGCCTCGCTCGCCCCGCGAGGGTCGCGGTCGGCAGGGGTCGCCGCCGACGCCGAAGAGGAAGGCGCCGCTGCGGCGCCTGCAGAGAGGCCCGGCCGGCGCAAAGGCTCCGCCGCGCGCCTCGAAAGGATCGCCGAAGCCGAGCGCAATCTGCCGCGCGGCGAAACGACGCTCACGCCCGCCGCCGAAGCGCGGAACGCGCCTGCCGAACGACGCGGCGAGGGCGAACGACTGGCGCTGCTGGCCCCGGCCGCGCCCGAACCGGCCGCAAACGACGATTCTCCGCCGGAAAAGATCGCCGTCGAACCGCCGCTGCCGCCCCGCCGTCCAGCCAATCTCCTGGCGCTGGACGCGCCGCTGCCGCCGGCCCGTCCGATCGAGCTCGCCTCCCTCGCCGACGCGGTTGCCGTCTTTTCGGCCCCACGCTCCGTCGGCCTCCCCGCCCCGGCCTCGGCCGTCGCCCTCGATGTCAGGAGAAGCCGCGCCGGCGCCGCGATCGCCGGCCTCATCGACGTGACCGGCGCGACGCCGCTCACGAGCCCGGCGGAGGCGGGACTGCGCGGCTCAACGTCGACCGAGCCGAACAAGCCCAGGCCGGAGCCGCTGCTCGCCTATGCGCCGGCCGCGTCCCAGCCGAATGCGGCGCCCCCCGCTCCGCCGGCAAGCCCGCGCCTTCCCACCGCGACTAGGCCGCCGACGGCCAAACCCGCCGTCCTTCGCGCCGACATCCTGCCGGCGCGACTCGACCGCTCGAATTTCCGCGCGATGACAGCGACTGCCCCGACGAGCCGCATGGCGGCGGGTTCAGTCCTCGGCTCGACGATCAGCGCGCCCCGTTCCGCGGCGCGCGCCGAGCCGAACCTCTTCGCCGCCCGGCCGGAAAACAGCTATATTTCGGCCTTTGCGCCCAAGGCCGACGTCTTGCCGACGGATCGATTCGTCGCCGTGCGGTAGGCGATCCTCGAGCGAGCCCGTTTTTCGACAAACCGAGGCGCCTCGACGCATTCGCGCCGAGGCGCGATATTCTCCGGCCGCGGAGCGCGCTGAGAGCGCGCTCTCTCGGCGCGCGGAGTTTTCCCCATGTCGAACCAAACGACGAGTTCCGTTTCTCCTCATCGGACCCGCGCTGCGCGCTACGCGGCCGGCAAGGCGCGCCGGCGTTTCGTTTCGCGCGAGAGCCTCGGCGATTTTTCGGATGGGGGACGCGGTCCGACGGCGATTCTCGCCGAATCCGATCGAGGCCGTCTGACGTCGCTTCTGCCGATCCGCTACGAGCGCATGGCGCAATCGCCATTCGCCTTCTTACGCGGCGCCGCGGCCATCATGGCCGCCGATCTCGCCACGCAGGCCGCCCCGGGCCTGCAGACGCAGGCCTGCGGCGATTGCCATCTCATGAATTTCGGCGCGCTTCTGTCGCGGGAAGGCAATGTTCTCTTCGACATCAACGATTTCGACGAGACCTTGCCCAATGTCGACTTCACGGTCGATCTGAAGCGGCTCTGCGCGAGCTTCGCGGTCGCGGCGCAAGACGCCGGCGATTCGGACAAGAAAGCGAGGCGCGTGGCGCAGCTCGCCGCGCGCGGCTACCGCCGCCACATGGCGAGACTGTCGCGGCTCTCGCCGCTCGAGGCGTGGCAGGACCGCATCGATGTCGTGCGCGAGGCCGAGGTTCTCGGCGACGCGCTCGCCGCCAAGCTGCGCGCCCTCGTCGGCAAGACGCGGCCCGATCGCGAAGCCGACAATTTTCCCCATCTGGCGCGCTCGCCGGACGGCGGACTGCGCATCGAGGATCGTCCGCCGCTCATCTATCATGTGGAGAACAGCGGCGATCCCGCCGCCCACATCGACATCGCCGGCGCCCTCGCCAACTGCCGAGAGACGCTGACGCCGGAGGTGAATGCGCTGCTTCGCCGCTACGAACTCGCCGACAGCGCGTTCAAGGTCGTCGGCGTCGGCAGCGTCGGCACATATTGCGCGATCGGCCTGTTTTCGACCGCCGACAACGAGCCCTTGTTCCTCCAGCTCAAGGAGGCGCGCAGATCGGCGCTGGAGACGCTCGGGCCCGGCGCCGACGAGCAAGGCGGCGCCCAACAGGGCAAACGCGTCGTCGACGGCCAGCGCATCATGCAGGCGGCGAGCGATCTGTTCCTCGGCTGGACGCGGGACGAAGCGTCCGGCCGCCATTTCTATGTCCGCCACCTGAAGAATCGCCGCCTCGACTCGGTCGCCGAGCTGATCGAGGAGAACGCTCTCGCCAATTACGCCGAACTCTGCGGGCGCGTGCTGGCCCGCGCTCACGCCCGCTCGGCGGACCCGGCGATGATCAGCGGCTATATGGGCAAGAGC
>PQAN01000457.1 GCA_003105285.1 Methylocystaceae bacterium | reverse complement strand
GGCCGCGAGCGCGACCGGCAGCGCCCCCGGCCCTTGCAGGCGCGCTTCTTTCGCCACGTTCTGCCAATCGAACAGGAAGCGCAGAAAGTCGCGCGCGGCGACCGGCTCGATCTCGGCGCGCAGCCGGCGGATCGTATAGTGATGGATGCGGGCGAGCAGGCGACGGTCGCACCATTGCTCGTCATTGGCGCCCGGAATGAAACGCCCGCGCAGCACGACGCCCTCGACCTCGAGCGCCGCGAGCGCGCCGGCGAGGCTCGACGGCTCCAGTCCGAGCGGCGCCGCCAATTCCGTCTGCGAGATCGGTCCGAGCCCCTCGAGCCGCCCGCGCAGGATTTCGACGAGCGCCTGCTCGCGCGACCACACCGCCTGCGCCTGATCCTTTGGCGGGGAAATCGGCGGTTCGAGGCGCGCATCGGGCCAGATGGCGCGCAACTGGTTCAGCCTTTCGGCGGCGACCCACAGATCGGCGCGTTTCGTGACCAGCCGCGCCGCGCGCTTTTCGCGCGAGAGCGCCGCGAGCCGGCCGGCCCATTCGGGAATGGCCGCGATCTCCTGCTCGCTCAGGCAGCCGATCCAGAGAAGCGCGTCGTGGAGCTCTTCGGCGTCCGCAGGGTCGGGCCAGGCCTCCGACTTCACCCGGACGATCGCCTCCGGATCGAGCCGGCCGAGGTCCGAGGCGCTCTGCGGGTCCTGCCAGCGCCGCGCCATCACGGCTTGCGCGCGCCGTTCCTCCAGCGGCGCATCGTCGAGAAAGGCGTATGGCCTGGCCGACAGAACCTCGAGCGCGAGCGGCGACGGCTGCGTCAAATCGCAGGCGACGACGCGGATGTCGCCCGCCTCGATTCCGCGCAGCAACCGCTCCAGCCCTTCGATATCCATGGCCTCGTGCAGGCAGTCGAAGATCGCCTGGTCGGTCAGCGGGTGATCGGGGATCTCCCGCTCGCCGGCGAGATTCTCCGCGCAGGCGATCTGATCGGGGAAGACGGCGGCGATCAAATCCTCCGCCTGCATCCGCAAAAATTGCGGCGGCATCTTCTTGCCGCCCTGGACGCGCGGCAGAGCGAGCGAAATTCCCGCCGTCCAGCGCCAGCGCGTCGCGAACATGGGCGCGACGAGCATCGCCTGCACGAGCAGCGGCCTCACGCTCGCCGAATGGAGATAGCGCGCCACATCGGCGAGTTCGAAACTATGCGCCGTCGTCAACGATAAGAGGATATTGTCCTCGGTCGCCGCCGCCTGCAGCTCGAAATTGAACTTGCGGCAGAAGCGCTTGCGCAGCGCGAGCCCGAAGGCGCGGTTGATGCGCCCGCCGAACGGCGCGTGGATGACGAGCTGCATCCCGCCGGCCTCGTCGAAGAAGCGCTCGAGCACGATCGTATCCTGCGTCGGCATCGCGCCGAGGGCGGCCGCGGCCGCCGCGAGATAGTCGACGATCTGTTCGGCGGCGGCCTCGTCCAGGCCGAGGTCGTCGATCAGCCGGCGCCGCGCCTCAGCGCCTGTCGGATCGGACCGCAGCCGCGCCGCGATCTCCGACCGCAGGCGGGAGACGGAGGCGGAGAGTTCGTCGGTGCGGCTCGGCGCCTCGCCGATCCAGAAGGGGATGGTCGGCGGCTGGCCCTGCGCGTCCTCGACGCGCACCGTTCCGCGCTCGACGCGCCGAATGCGGTAGGAGGCGTTGCCGAGCTGGAAAATATCGCCGGCCATGCTCTCGACGGCGAAATCCTCATGGACGCTGCCGATGATGTGATTGTCCGGCTCGAGCAGCACCTGGTAATCGGCGGTGTCGGGAATCGCGCCGCCGGAGGTGAGCGCCGTCATGCGCGCGCCGCGCCGCCCGCGCAGCATGTGGTTGACGGCGTCATGATGGATGAGCGCGCCGCGCCGTCCGCGCCGCGTCGCAAAGCCTTCCGCCGACATGCGGACGACGGCGTCGAACTCGTCGCGCGTCAGCGCGCGATAGGGCCAGGCGCGCCGCAGCCGCTCATAGAGCGCCGCCTCGGGCCAGTCCTGCGCGGCCGTCTCCGCGACGATCTGCTGGGCGAGCACGTCGAGCGGGCGATGCGGGATCGTCAGCCGGTCGAGCTCCCTGCGGCGCACGCTGTCGAGGAGAGCCGCGCATTCGACGAGATCGTCGCGCGACAAGGGAAACAAGCGCCCCTTGGGCAGTCCGCCGACGATATGGCCGGAGCGCCCCACGCGCTGCAGAAAGCCGGCGATCGAGCGCGGCGAGCCGAGCTGGCAGACGAGGTCGACGTCGCCGATGTCGATGCCGAGCTCGAGCGAAGCCGTCGCGACCAAGCCTTTGAGCTTGCCGTGCTTCAGTCTCTGCTCGGCCGACAGCCGATGTTCTTTCGCCATGCTGCCATGATGGGCGGTGATCGCGGCCTCGCCGAGACGCTCCGACAGCTCATGCGCGACGCGTTCCGCCATGCGGCGGGTATTGACGAATATGAGCGTGGTGCGATGCGCTTCGATCAGCCGCGCCAACCGGTCGTAGACCTGCCGCCAGACATCGGCCGACATCACCGCTTCCAGCGGCGCGTCGGGAACCTCGAGGCCGAGATCGCGCGAGCGATGGTGGCCGGAGTCGACGACCGCGGCTTCCGCCGCCGGCGCGCCGTTCGGCGCCGCCCCGACGAGGAAGTGCGCGACGGCGGAGATCGGGTTTTGCGTCGCCGACAGGCCGATGCGCAGCAGCCGGTCGTCGCAGAGCGCGGCGAGACGCTCGAGCGACAAAGCGAGATGGGCGCCGCGCTTATTGGAGGCCAGCGCGTGAATCTCGTCGACGATGACGGTCCGCGCCGTCGCCAGCGT
>PQAN01000456.1 GCA_003105285.1 Methylocystaceae bacterium | reverse complement strand
GCCTCAGAGCGGCAGGGGGCGCGCCCCTCGCGCTCTACGACCTCCTCGGACGGGAGCGAGGGCCGAGATCATTCTCTGACCGCCCGGGCGATCTCAACTTGAGCGCAGCCTTCAATGCGTTTAAATGTCGCGGAACAGCAAAGGCCGATCGGTGCTACGACGAAAAACTCTGATCTGGGCTGCTTTTCTTGCGGAGAGATCGACGTGCGCCCCGCCATGGCGGTATTGTCGGACATTATGCGCGACCAACAAGGACTTTTCCGGAGCCTTCGCGAAGGGCCCCGTCAGCGTCGCCTGAACGCCGGCCGCACGCGAAAAAGCAAATAGGCCCACGGCATTCATCTGCGCCGGCCGGGGTGGCCTCTGAAGTCGAAGGGAAAGTCGAGAAATGTCGGCCGAAGAGAAAAAGATCGACATATCGAAGCTGTTTCGCAAGGAAGTATTCGACGCCAAGCGAGAGACTTGGCTCGGCCGGGCCCAGGTGGCGCAGCCATTGCCGGTGCGGCTCGTCGTCCTCGTCAGCGTCGCTTTCATGTTGGCTTGCATAATTTACGTTTCGGTCGGCACTTACACGCGCCGTGTCCATGCGACTGGAGTTCTATTGCCGGACCGTGGCCTGATTGTCATTACCAGTCCCGCCGTCGGCATCATCACCGGCGCCAATGTCGCGGAAGGTCAAAAGGTCCGTAAAGGGCAGCTTCTCTACGTCGTCAATCTCGACGCGACCTCCTCCAACGGACCCACGCAAGAACAGGTGCTGTACGGCTTGAAGCAGCAGAAAGCGATCCTCGAAAAGGAACGTGAAACGCGTCCGTCGATGGCGGGAGTCGAAAAACAGGCGCTCGCCGACCGGCTGAAAAACCTCAACCAGCAGCGGACGCAGCTCGACGAGCAGATCGAATTGCAACGGAGCACTGTTGCGCTCCTCAAAGCGAAGGCCGATCAGCTTCAAGGAGGGGTCAAACGAGGAATCGTGCGCGATTCCGACTTTCAGAATCAAAACTACATCCGCATGCAGGCCGTCACGCAACTGGCCCAATACGAACAACTCGCGCTGCAGCTCGAATCGCAAATCATCGAAACCGGCGCCGCTCTGTCGCTGTTCGAAAATAAACTCGAGCGCGAACTTAATGAAATCGACAAAAAGCTTCTGCAACTAAGTCAGATGATCACTGAAAACGAGGCGAGGCGATCGGTCGAGATTCAGGCGCCCGCAGATGGCGTGCTGACGGCTATTCGCGCGCAGGCCGGACAGCAGGTCGGAGGAGGCACTCCGCTCGTCACTCTATTGCCCAACGACGGAAAGGTGACGGCCAATCTTTTCGTCGACAGTTCGGCTATCGGGCTCATCGAGCAGGGAGGGCCGGTGCTCTTGCGTTACGCCGCCTTTCCCTTCCAGCGCTATGGCCTCTACCGCGGGCTGATCAGGGAAGTGACGCGGGCGCCGATCAGCAACGCCAATTCGAACCCGTCTCAGACCGCGCCGGCGGCTCATTCTCGCGAGGCGGACGACGGAGCGGTCTACCGTATCGTCGTCGATCCCGAGCAGCCATTCGTGATGGTCAACGGCCAGCGGCAGCCGATCGAAGTCGGAATGCGAGTCGACGCGGACATTGCCCTGGAGAAAAGGCCGCTGTATCGCTGGATGCTCGATCCGTTATATCACGTACGCCATAGCCTCAAGATCGTCACTGGAACAGAACTGAAATGAGCATTCTCATTCGAACCTTGCAATTCGGACTGGGGCGCCGACTGCCGGTGATTCTGCAGGCGGAGGCTGCGGAATGCGGAATGGCGTGTCTCGCCATGATCCTAGGCTACTATGGCCACCTTGTGGACCTCGGCACCCTGCGACGTCGTCAATTGATCTCGCTGAAGGGTTCGACCATGCGCGACCTGATCGTGCTCGCGGGCTCGGTGGGGCTCGCGACTCGCGCGTTGCGTCTGGAAATACAGGATTTCCCCCGCCTGCGAAAACCGTGCGTTCTGCACTGGGGTCTCAACCATTTTGTCGTTCTCGACAGCGTCGGAAAGAAGTCCATCACGATTCACGATCCGGCGCGAGGTCGCAGGACGGTTTCGCTGGACGAGGTCTCGCGCGAATTCACCGGCGTCGCCTTGGAGGCGGCGCCGAGTGCGAGCTTCATCAAGAAAGACGAACGAAACAGCCTCCGGCTGCGTCACCTATTCGGCAATATGAGCGGATTCGGCGCGTCGCTGGTCCAGATCTTCTTATTGTCGCTCGGCATCGAACTGGCCACTCTGCTGATGCCGATCGGCTCCCAAATCATCATCGACGAGGTCATCATTTCGGCCGACCGCGATCTTCTCCTCATCGTCGCGCTCGGATTGGGTCTTTTGCTTCTCGTCAATCTCGCGCTGGCGATCGCACGCACATGGGCCATCATGTTGACGGGGACGACGATCAATTTTCAGTGGAGCACGAGCCTCTTCGACCATCTGGCGAGGCTGCCTCTCGACTATTTCGAGAAGCGTCACGTCGGCGACATCATCTCTCGCTTCGGCTCCTTGGCGACGATTCAGAAGGCCCTCACGACCGACCTCGTCCAGGCCGTTCTCGACGGAGTGATGTCGATCGGTATGCTCGTCATGCTTTTCGTCTATGGCGGCTGGCTGGGATTGGTCGCGGTCGGCACCTCGGCATTGGACGCCTTGGTTCGCACCCTCGCATATCAGCCCTATAAGGACGCGACTGAAGAAACGATCGTCAATGAAGCGCGGATGCAGTCGCACTTCATCGAGACCGTTCGTGGCATTGCGAGCGTCAAGCTGCTCGGCCTGCACGACAGCCGGCGAGCGGTCTGGCTCAATCATCTCGTCGACACGCTCAACGCTCGATTGCGGCTCCAGCGACTCGACCTCGTCTTCACTCGCGCGAATGAAACGCTTTTCGGCCTCGACAGAGTGCTCCTGCTGATCCTCGGCGCCAGAATGGTCATGAACAGCACCATGACCCTCGGCATGCTGGTTGCGTTTCTCGCCTATCGCGACCAATTCGCGGCGCGCGTCGGCAGCTTGGTCACGTCCGGTTTCCAGTTGCGCATGTTGAACGTGCAGACTGCCAGGCTCGCCGATATCGTCCGGACGGAGCCGGAGGCCGATGCAGGAGGACCTCAAGCTCCGATGTCGCATCGCGGAGAAAAAGTATCCAGGCTGCATGTCGAGGGGCTTTCTCTTCGCTATAGCGACAACGAGCCCTGGATTTTCCGAAATGTGTCGCTGCATTTCCCGGAGGGTCAGTGCATCGCGATCACCGGACCATCGGGCTGCGGAAAGACGACGCTTCTGAAAATCGTCATGGGACTGATGATGCCGACCGAGGGCGCGATATTCATCGATGGCGTCGACATACGAACTGTCGGCATGGCGTCCTATCGTAGTCGCATCGCCGGCGTCTTGCAGAACGACGGTCTGTTCGCGGGGACGATCGGCGAGAATATCTGTGGTTTCGACGCCAATCCAGATCCGGGGTGGATGGAGGAATGCGCGGCGCGGGCCGCGATCTTCGACGACATTCAACGAATGCCGATGGCGTTCGAGACATTGGTCGGCGACATGGGCAGCGCATTGTCCGGCGGGCAGATGCAGCGAATCGTGCTGGCGCGAGCGCTTTATCGACGGCCGGAGATTCTTCTGTTGGACGAAGCGACCAGTCACCTGGACGAGGCGAATGAAGCGATTATCGCGGACGCTCTGCGAGAATTGCGGATGACGCGCATCATCGTCGCGCATCGGCCCGCGACAATCGCGCATGCCGATATCGTCCTGCCGTTCTTCGAGATCGCGAGCGCCTCGCGAGCCACGCAGCAATCAGGGCTGCAATTGGCCTAGAGTGTTCGAGGGTGAAGCGCGGGATCATCACTATGATGTGCGCAGAACTCGACATTTCGGCCGGCGTCCATCCCTCGGGTCTTTCCGTGTTTCATTGAAACACGGAAAGATTTCGGCGAGCCTTGGCGCAAGGCGGGACGTCATCACGGACAGCCCTCGCTCCCGCAAAGAGCGCGGCGACGGACAGAAGGGCGTCTGGCGAACGATCGGCGCCTTGTTCGACCGCTATCCCCGATAGCGAATGTCCGGATACTTGAAAAACTCAGGGCACGCTTCCGCCTGATATGGAAAGACTCTAGCTTCTCGTAATACCGAGACCAAAGAAATAACCCAGAACGCCCACGAGATATAAGACCATAAATTGCGGCAATTCTTTTCCCGGCTCGAATACCAGCACATATACGCTCGCGGCGACGATGGTCAGCGCTACGACTGCTGGAACCACGAGCAGAAAAAAATCGCGCATCATGATCTCTCCTTCGTCAGCTCTACGAATTTTTCATCGAAAATATTTCCGGCGGAAGCGGCTTTCATTATCGATCCAGCCTGTTCTCTCGTGAAATCTCCTTTGATGGATATTTCGATCTCGCCCATCGTAATCTTGAGACATCTTTCTTTCTTCTTATAGAATAACTCGAACCAATAAAAACCGATCGCCCCGAGCGACGTCGCGGTTGCGACCATCAGCAACACCGTGAGTTGGACCTGCGCCATGGAATCGTCTCCCGATTGCCAAAAAGATACCATATCGTCGCAATTTTGCTACAAATCGTGAGACGGTGTGGCCGGGCTTGCGAACCGAGAATCCATCGATCGTCGTGGGGAGTTCGCGCGTCCGTCGGACGCGCCTCCGGCGAAACCCGTATTTTCTCGTTGATCAAATCACAACGCATGGCGTAGATTGCGGTCGCCGACAATACAGCGACCCGGTATTGCCTGGGTGGGGTTGTCGGCTTGTTTTCTCGGAGGTCTTAAAATGAAATCAGTGTGCGAATCGCAGACCATGCGTGAGCTGACCAATGAAGAACTCGGCGCCGTGAGCGGCGGCGTGGACCTGGGCGTCGGTCTGGCCGCCTTCGTCGGCGGCCTGGGCTGGGGCATCGGCGGTCTCGTCGGCGGCCTGGCCAATGCGGTCGGCGGTCTCGTCGGCGGCTTGGCCAGTGCGGTCGGCGGTCTCGTCGGCGGCCTGAGCTATGCGGTCGGCGGTCTGCTGGGCGGCTTGCTGGGCGGCCTCTGAGCCCTCGGTTGTCCCAAATATGCTGGGGGGAGAAGTGCAT
>PQAN01000455.1 GCA_003105285.1 Methylocystaceae bacterium | reverse complement strand
CGCGCTGCAGGCGGCGATGGAAGGCTATGAGGTCACGACGCTCGACGAATCGGCCTCGCGCGCCGACATCTTCATCACCGCGACGGGCAATGTCGACGTCATCACGACCGAGCATATGCGCCAGATGAAAGACCGCGCCATCGTCGCCAACATCGGCCATTTCGACAGCGAGATCCAGGTCGCCGGCCTGCGCAACTTCAAATGGCACAATGTGAAGCCGCAGGTCGACGAGATCGAATTCCCCGACGGCAAGCGCATCATCCTTCTCTCCGAAGGGCGCCTCGTGAATCTCGGCAACGCCACCGGCCATCCCTCTTTCGTGATGTCGGCGTCCTTCACCAATCAGACGCTGGCGCAGATCGAATTGTGGACGAAGCAGGGCCAATACGAGAAGCAGGTCTATACGCTGCCCAAGCATCTCGACGAGAAGGTCGCGTCTCTCCATCTCGACAAGATCGGCGTGAAGCTGACCAAGCTCTCGCAGGAGCAGGCGGCCTATCTCAACCTGCCGCAGAACGGCCCGTTCAAGCCGGATCATTACCGCTACTGACGGTTTTTCGAGAAGGCCCCGCGTCGCGGGGCCTTTTTCGTTCAGCGGCTCCCCTTCGCATCGGCGGCTCGCAATAGCCGCCGATTATTTTTCGAAGCGTTTCACTTTTCGGCAACCCGCTTTAGATTAGGCGCGATTCGGACAGCGCGTCTCCCCGGCGCGCAGACGGCTTACGGCGTTTGTTGCGATGAGCCTTGCAATCGGCCGCGGAGACCGTCGGATGCCGCTGACAGACACGAAATCGATCGAATGGACAAAAGGCTCGAAGCGAAGCCGTTCGCTCGACGCGGGAGCGCGTCGATGACGATTTGCGAGCGCCAGCGCGCCGGAAACGGCGACGCTACGAGTCGTTCTCCTATTGTTTCCATTACCTCTCGCTCGCGCCGATTCGCCTCGCTCGCCGTGGCGAGCGCCGGCGCGCTGCTCTACGATCAGCCCGCGCGAGCGCAATCGCTGGCGAGCTTTCTGCAGGGCGCGAACAACGCCGATTTCGTGAATTTGGCGCTGAGCGGCGGACTCGCTTTGTTCTCGGCCGTCGTCGCCTTGGCCCATCTCGCCGAACGCAAGGCCTGGAGCAGGCGCGAGGCGAGGCTCGCGGGCGAGCTCGAGTTCGCCCGCGCGAAACTGGATCGCGCGGAAATATTCCTCGCGAGCGAACCGCAGCTGCTCGTCTCCTGGGACGGCGCCACGAGCGAACCGGACATAGAGAACAGCCTCGTCGGCGATGGGCCGTCGGCGCGCCGGATGCTGGCCTTCGGAAGCTGGCTCGCGCCCAAGGACGCTCGCGAACTGGAGGAGAAGATCGATCGCCTGCGACTGCATGGCGAGAGCTTTCGCATGGCGCTGCCGAGTTCCGCAGGACGCCGTTTCGACGCGGAGGGCCGCGCCGTCGCCGGTCGCGCCGTGCTGCGGATTCGCGAAGTTTCGGGCGACAGGCTGGAGCTGCTCGGATTGCGGGAGCGTCACGCTCGCAGCGTCGCCGATGTGGAAGGACTCCACGCCATGCTCGAGGCGCTGCCGACGCCGGCCTGGATTCGCGACGCGCAAGGCCGCCTGTCTTTCGTCAACAGCGCCTATGCGCAGGCGGTCGAGGCCAAGAGCCCGGACGAGGCCGTGCGTCAGCAGGTCGAATTGCTCGACCATCAGGCGCGCGCCGAGGCGCAAGCGGCGCGCGCCGAGGATGCGGTCTGGCGAGAGCGCGTGACGGCGGTCGTCGCCGGCGAGCGGCGCCGGCTCGACGTCGTCGACGCGCCATGGAACGGCGCCTCGGCGGCCTTGGCGATGGATCGCAGCGAGATCGACAAGGCGCGCTCGGATTTCGAACAGCAGATGGAAGCGCATTCGCGCACGCTGGATCAATTGCCGATCGCCGTCGCCATCTTCGATCGGGCGAAACGCCTCGTCTATCGCAACGCCGCCTACAGCCGGCTGTGGCCGCTCGATTCCGCCTTTCTCGACCAGGGACCGAGCGACGGCGAAATCCTCGATCGTCTGCGCGCCGAGCAGCGACTGCCGGTGGAGGCGGATTATAAGGCGTGGAAGACGCGCCTGCTCGAGGCCTATCGGTCGTCCGAACATCACGAGCATGTCTGGCACATGCCGAATGGCCGGACGTTGCGCGTCGTCGTCAATCCCAATCCGCAAGGCGGCGTCACGTACCTCTATGACGATGTGAGCGAGCGCTACAATCTTGAGTCGCGTTTCAATGCGCTCGACCGGATGCAGAACGAAACGCTCGAGAATCTGCGCGAGGGCGTCGCCGTGTTCGGCGCCGACGGACGCTTGCGTTTCTGCAATCCGGCCTTCGCCGCGCTGTGGCGGCTCGACAAGCATGTGCTCGACGAAAAGCCGCGCTTCGACGTCCTCGCCAAACTGTGCCGGCGGCTCCATCCCGACGACGACACATGGAGCGATCTGCGCGGCTTCGTCACCGGGCTGCAAGAGGCGCGCACCGGCTTCACGCGGCGCATCGAGCGCTCCGACGGCGTCGTGCTCGACTGCACGGCGCAGCCGCTGCCCGAGGGCGCGGCGCTGCTGACCTTCGTCGACGTGACGGCCGGCGTCAATGTGGAGCGCGCGCTCACCGAGCGCAACCAGGCCTTGCTCGCGGCGGAGAAAATCCGCAACGATTTCGTCCATCACGTCTCCTACGAGCTGCGCTCGCCGCTCAACAACATCATCGGCTTCATCCATCTGCTCGGCGAGAAATCGACGGGCGAGCTGAACGCCAAGCAGGTCGAATATCTCGGCTATGTCGGCAAGTCGTCGGCGGCGCTGCTCGCCATCATCAACGATATTCTCGATCTCGCCACCATCGACAGCGACGCGATGGAGCTCGAGCTCGAAGAGGTGGACGCCCAGGATGCGATGCGCGCCGCGGCCGAGGGCGTGCAGGACCGACTCGCCGAAAGCGCCATCGAATTGCAGATCGTGACGACCGGCGACGTCGGCTCCTTTCGCGGCGACGCCAAGCGCATTCGTCAGATTCTCTTCAATCTTCTCTCGAATGCGATCGGCTTTTCACGGCCGGGGCAAACGATTACTCTCATGGCGTTGCGGCGCGAGGACGAAATCGTGTTCAAAGTCACCGATCGCGGGCGCGGAATCGCGCCGGACGCACTGGAAAGAGTATTCGATCGTTTCGAGTCGCACACCACCGGCTCGCGGCACCGCGGCGTCGGACTCGGCCTGTCGATCGTGCGCGCCTTCACGGAACTGCATGGCGGCAGCGTGCTCATCGACTCGGCGCTCGGCGAAGGCACGACAGTGACCTGCGTCTTCCCCGCTCGGGAGAATCGCGGCGAAGCCGGCGCCGCGCAAGAAAAAGGACGCGCTTCATGAGCGTCGAGACGACCGAATGGGCGATCGACGTCGCCGACGAGGCCGAGACGATCGCCCTGGCCGAGCAGCTCACGCCCTTCGTCAGAGACGTTCCGCTCGTGACGCTTTCGGGCGAACTCGGCGCGGGCAAGACCACTTTCGCGCGCGCGCTCATCAGAGCGATCGCAGGTGATCCTTCGCTCGAGGCGCCGAGTCCGACCTTCACCTTGATGCAGATCTACGAGGGGCCGGGCTATCGCGTCCTGCATGCCGATCTCTACCGCATCGCCGACGAGTCCGAGCTCGAACAGCTCGGCTGGGAGGAAGCGACGGAAGACGCGCTCGTCATCGTGGAATGGGCCGAGCGCGCGCCGGGCGCCTTCGGCGGCGAGCGTCTCGACATCCGTCTCGGTTTCGTCTCGCCCGAGAACGGCGGCGCGCGGCGGATCGTGATAACCGCTTATGGTCCCGTCGCCGCGCGACTCGCCTCGTTCCAGTCCCTGCAGACATTCTTGACGAGGGCGGGTTGGCGCGATGCGGAGCGCAGCTATCTGCAGGGCGACGCCTCGAGCAGGGTCTATGAGACCTTGCGCAAGCCCGGCGGCGAGCGCGCGATCTTGATGATCTCGCCGCCCCGTCCGGACGGTCCGCCGATCCGCTACGGCAAATCCTACAGCACGATCGCCAAGCTCGCCGAGAACGTGAAACCCTTTGTCGCGCTCGACGACGCGCTACGCGCCCAGGGCGTCTCCGCTCCTGAAATTTTCGCCTTCGATCTCGACAACGGCTATGTCCTGCTCGAGGACCTTGGGCGGGAGGGCGTCGCGGACGAAAGCGGTCCCATCGCCGAACGTTATGTCGAAGCCCTGTCCATCCTCGCCGCGCTTCACGCGCGCCATCTGCCGGACGTCCTGCCGGTCGCTTGGGCGAGCCCCTACCATATTCCCTCCTATGACCTCGACGCTCTCCTCATCGAGGTCGAGCTATTCGTCGAATGGTACGCCGGGCCGGTGGCGAGGGCGTCGATCGCTTCGGGCGCGAAAGCCATCTTCGTCAATCTGTGGCGGCATGCGCTGGTGGAGATCGCCACGGCGCCCCCGACATGGACATTGCGCGACTATCATTCGCCCAATCTCTTGTGGTTGCCGGATCGAGAGGGCGCGGCGCGCATCGGCGTCATCGACTTTCAGGACGCGGCGCTCGGCCATCCGGCCTATGACGTCGTCTCGCTCACCCAGGACGCGCGCGTCGACGTGCCGGACGAGCTGGAGATGAGGCTGCTCGGCCGTTATGCGCTGCTGCGCCGCCAGGCCGACCCGAGCTTCGATATGGAGGGCTTCGCACGCGCCTATGCGATCTTGGGCGCGCAGCGCGCGACCAAGATATTGGGCATTTTCGCGCGGCTCGACCAGCGTGACCACAAACCGCAATATCTCGTCCATCTGCCGCGCGTCGAAGCCTATCTGAGAAAGAGCCTGCGCCATCCGGCGCTCGCCTCCGTCAAGGCGTGGTACGAAGCCAATGTCCCCTCCCTCTTCCGCGCGTGACAAACGCGGCGCGCCGGATGCGGCCATGGTGTTCGCGGCCGGTCGCGGCCTGCGCATGCGGCCGCTGACGGAGACGATCCCGAAGCCTCTGGTCGAGATCGGCGGACGCAGCTTGCTCGACCGCGCGCTCGACAGTTTCGCCGCGGCCGGCGTTCGGACCGCGATCGTCAATGTGCATCACCTCGCCGATCGAATCGAGCAGCATCTGCAAGGCCGCGCGCAGCCGCGCATCATTCTCTCCGACGAGCGCGAAAAGCTGCTCGATCAGGGCGGCGGGATCAAGAAGGTTCTGCCGCTGTTTGGCGGGCGCCCGTTCTTTATCTGCAACACCGACGCTTTTTGGATCGGCGCGCGCGAGGACAATCTTTGTCGTCTCGCCCAAATCTGGGACGAAGAGAAAATGGACATCGCGCTGCTGCTCGCGCCGACCAAGGGCAGCATCGGCGTCGACTGGGACGGCGACTTTCATTTGGACGCGGAGGGTCGGCTGAGGAAACGCTCCGGCGGCGAGACGGCGGATTTCGTCTATGCCGGCGTCGGCATCGTCAGGCCGGAGCTGTTCGCAGGCGTGGAGGAGGACGTGTTCGCGCTCGCGCCTTACTTCTTTCGCGCGGCGGAGCAGGGCCGCCTGCACGGCGTCCCCCTCGACGGAAGATGGCTCCATGTCGGAACCATCGCGGCGATCGAGGAGGCCGAGAAGGCGGTCGCCGAGGAGCGGCTCCGACTGCCTATTTGAGACCGTCCCGCCGCTTTCTTTACCGCCCCGTCGATAGGGCTCCGCCATCCAGGCCCTGTCGCACGGGGCGCCGCGCGCGCGGCGCGGTCGAGTCGCAGAGCAATGCGTTCCTTGGTCGAGCAGATTGTATCGACAAGTCGAGCCGGGACTTAAGAGAATTGAAGACTCGAGGGTCCTCGACGTCGTTCTGCGAGCGTTCGCGCCGAGCGTCGACTTAACAGCGCGTTAACGAAACCTGCCCATAGTGCCCCTACGTATCGGAAGCCTCGCCGGCCGCTCGGCGAGAAATTTTTGCCGACGTTCTCCTTCCTTTCAGGGCCGACATGGGCGAGATCATCGAGTCGATCATCATCGGCGCGGGGCCTGCGGGCCTCACCAGCGCCTATATCCTCGCCAAGAACGGACGCGATGTCCTCGTTCTCGAGCAGGACGCGGTCCATGTCGGCGGCATCAGCCGCACGGCGAGCCACAAGGGCTTTCTGTTCGACATCGGCGGCCATCGGTTCTTCTCGAAGTCGAAGGAAATCGTCGATCTCTGGAACGAGATTCTGCCGGACGACTTCCTCGAGCGGCCGCGTCTCTCGCGCATCTACTATCGCGGCAAGTTCTACGCCTATCCGCTGAAAGCCTTCGAGGCGCTGAAAAATCTCGGCCTCTTCGAGAGCGCTCTATGCYTGGCGTCTTTCGCCTACGCCAAGGCGTTTCCGATCCGCAATCCGCGCTCCTTCCATCAATGGGTGCGCAACCAGTTCGGCGAACGCCTGTTCGGCATCTTCTTCAAGACCTATACGGAAAAGGTCTGGGGCATGGGATGCGACGAGATTTCCGCCGATTGGGCGGCGCAGCGCATCAAGGGCCTGAGCCTCGGCGCGGCGATCGCCGACGGCCTGCGCCGCTCTTTGCGGCGCGGCGTGCGGGGTTCCGCCGAGACGGCGAAGAGCCTCATCGAATCCTTCCGTTATCCGCGGCGCGGGCCCGGCATGATGTGGGAGGCGGCGGCGCGCAAGACGGTCGAATTCGGCGGGCGCGTGCTGATGGGCCGCAGGGTCGACGGCCTCGTTTACGACGAGCGTGCTCGAGTCTGGATCGTCACGGCGGCGAACTCCGCCGGCGCGACGGAGAGCTATCGCGCCCGTCACATCCTCTCTTCGGCGCCTCTGCGCGAACTGATGGATGCGCTGGAGCCCAGGCCTCTGAGCCTCTTTCATGCGCGCGAGTTGAAATATCGCGATTTCCTGACCGTCGTGTTGATCGGCGGACCCCGCGAGGAGCTTCCCGACAATTGGGTCTATATTCATGATCCGTCGGTGAAGGTCGGCCGCGTGCAGAATTTCAAATCCTGGTCGCCGGAGATGATCGCCGACGGCGTCTCGACCTGCCTCGGCCTGGAATATTTCTGTTTCGAGGGCGACGGGCTCTGGGCCTCGTCCGATGTCGACCTCATCGAATTGGCGAAGGCGGAAATCGCCAAGATCGGCCTCATGAGGGCGGAGGATGTGAGGGACGCCTGCGTCGTGCGTCAGCCGAAAGCCTATCCTGTCTATGACGACGCTTACGCCGATAATGTGAGAGCAATCCGTCTCGAGATCGCCACGCGCTTCCCGACGCTGCATCTCATCGGCCGCAACGGGATGCACAGATACGACAATCAGGATCATGCGATGATGACCGGTATGTTGACGGCGTTCAACATCATCGCCGGCCGCGCGCTCTATGATGTCTGGCAGGTCAATGAGGACGCCGAATATTCCGAGCAGGGGCTCGCGGGCGCGCAGCAAGCCTTGTCGAGCGGGCGGCTCGTTCCGAGAAAAGTCGCCCGAGCATGACGCAAGCCGCCGACGCGCAATCTCCGCTCGCAGTCGTCGCGCGTGATCGCCGCTTGTCGCGACTCGTCGACGATCTCGTCAAATATGGCTTCGTCAGCGCCGCTGCTCTGGCGCTCGACTACGGGATTCTGCTCCTTGGACACAACGTCCTCGGCGTCCCCTATCTCGTCGCGGCGGCGATCGGCTTTTGCAGCGGCCTCGCGCTCGTCTATCTGTCGAGCGTCCGTTTCGTCTTCGCCGATCGGCGCAGATTGCGTCCGGCCGAGGAACTCGCCGCGTTCTTCGCTATCGGCGTCGCCGGACTCATGATCAACGAAGGCCTCATCTATGTCTTCGTCGACACATTCGGCTTCGCGCCGGCGCTCGCGAAAATCCCGACGGCGGGCCTCGTCTTCGCATTCAATTTCACGGCGCGCCGGGCGATGTTGTTTTCGGCGCCGCCGAACGACGCGAGGGGCGCCGCTTGACCGTCGCGGCGACGAAGACGCGTCGCGCCGAAGACCGCCATGCATGGGCGTTTTCCGGCTTTCCCGTGTGGGCGGCGATCGCGGTCGCGCTCGCCGCCGCAATTTTCTTGACCCTGCCACGCGCGGCGCTGGTCTGGAGCGCGGGCGAGTTTTTCGATTCCGACGACGCCATGCGCGCCGTGCAAATGCGCGATCTGCTCGCCGGCCAGAGCTGGTTCGACATGACAGCCACGCGCGTCGATCCGCCCGATGGTCTCTTCATGCACTGGTCGCGCATCGTCGACGCGCCGCTCGCGGCGGCGGATTTTCTGCTTCGATTCTTTCTTTCGCCGGAACGCGCCGAGCGCGCGACGCGCCTTATTTTTCCCTTCGCATGTCTCGCCGCCCTGTTCGCGCTCGCGGCGTGGAACGCGCGCATTCTGGGGGGAGAGGCGATCCGGATTCCGTCGATTTGGCTGGTTCTTCTGTCCGCGCCCATGTTCGTTCAATTCGCGCCGGGGCGAATCGATCATCACGCGCCGCAGATCGTGCTGCTCATGGCGACGCTCGGGCTCTTCAATCTCGGCCTCGACAGGGAAAAACCCCGCGCCATGGCGTTCGCCGCATCGGCGATGGCGCTCTCACTCGCGATCAGCCTCGAGAATCTGCCCTTCTTCGTCGTCTTGCTCGCCACGCTTCTTCTATTATTCATCCGCGAAGACGCCCGCGAGCGGCTCGCCTGGTTCGGCCTCGGCGCCATCGTCTCTTTTCCGCTCTGCTTTGCAGCGACGGTCGCGCCGTCACGCTACGGCGTCTCGACTTGCGACGCATTCTCCGCCGCGCATCTCGCGGCCGCCCTCGTCGGCGCCGTCGCGCTCGTCACGCTCGCCTTCGTCGCGCCGCATCTGGCGCGCCGCTCGACGCGGCTCTTCGCAGCGGCGTTCGCCGCGACGGCCGTCCTCGCCGCCGTCGTTTTCGTCGCTCCCCATTGTCTCGGCGATCCGCTCGGCGGGCTGGACCCGTTGTTGCGCGACCTCTGGCTCTCGCATGTCGCCGAGGCCAAGCCGCTCTCGGCTTTCGTCGATGACGCGGAAACGCTCCTGTCGACGGCGACGCCGGTCATTCTCGGCCTCATTGCAGCGCTCGTCGCCGCCTCGAAGCGGCAGGACCATGGCGATCGCGTGAAGGACGGCAACCTCCGCCCTCACGCCGAGGAGGCTCCGCAGGAGCCGTCCCGAAGCACGAGGGCGAACGCCAGAGGGCGGCGCATGAAGGTTTCCTCGTCCTTCGAGACGCGGCCTCCGGCCGCTCCTCAGGACGAGGAAACCTTCAGCCCATCGCTCTTGCCGGAGGGGACCGCGCGCTGGCGCTTCGCTGTGACCGCCGCCGCGATTCTCATCGGCCTCGCGACCGCCTCATGGCAGATTCGAGCCTTCTCCTCCGTCACGCCGCTCGCCATGGCGCCCCTGGCCTGCGCCGCCGTGGCGATGGCGCGCCGCCTCGCGGGGGACGGCTATTCGTCTCTTTTTCGGGGCGCGCTGACGGCGGTCCTGTGCCTCGCCGTTTCGCCCATCGGTCTGGCGCTGGCGCTGCATTCTGACCGCGAAGCGCCGCATGACGCGCCGCGCGCCTGTCTCGAGGCGCGCGCCTTTGCGCCGCTCGCGGCCCTTCCCGCCGCCAGGATCGCGGCGCCGATCGACATCGGCGCGCATCTCCTCGCCTTCACGCCGCACGCCGTCTTCGCCGCGCCCTATCATCGCGACAACCACGGCAATCGCATCGTCGTCGACGCCTTTCTCGCGCCCCCGACCGACGCCGAGCGGATTTTGCGCGCCGCTCGCGCCGGTCTGGCGCTGTGGTGCGCGGACGGCAAGATGGGTTCGGAACTCGTCGAGCGATCGCCTTCGGGACTGGCCGCCGCTCTGGCGAGAGGCGAGGCTCCGAGCTGGCTCGAAAAGATTCCGCTGGAAGGAACGCCCTTCCATGTTTTCGCCCTTCGTCCTGCGCCATAATATCCGCATGCGAACGCGAGCCTCAGGCTCGCGTTCGCATGCGGCCCTCGATCGCCGCCGTCCTCGCGCCACCCAGCAGGAAACACATGCACGTGACGAAACAGGATCGCCGCCGTTTCCTCATCGGCGCGTCGAGCCTCTGCCTGAGCGCTCCCGTCCTGGCGCAAGCCCCGACGCGCGAGGCGGAGGAGGAGCTGCAGGTCCGCATCGAGAACAAATCCGTCCCCGAACTCTGCGCCGAGAAGGACAATATCGAGCTCGATTTCGTTTCGCCGCGCGTGCGCCGCATGCGCGTTCAGGCGGTTCATCCGTCCTATATCGGCATGGTCGGCACGGATCGCTGGGCGCCCGACTGGTCGAGCTGCGATCTCTCGCATGATCCCAAATTCGCCGCCGACGCCCGCCGTCTGACCTTTTGGGAAACGCCCGAGTTCTGGCTCACCGGCTACACATTCCCGTCCTTCTGGCGGCCCAACGACGTGCCCGTGCGCGTCGGCGAGCGCGTCGAGCACGGCTTTCATCTCATCCAGCTCTGGATGCTCTATCGCGAACGGGCGGAGGAGATCCTCGTCGTCTATCCGCCCGACGGCTATTGGCGCGCGCGGCCTCTTCCCTTCGA
>PQAN01000454.1 GCA_003105285.1 Methylocystaceae bacterium | reverse complement strand
ACGCCGAAGCTCATCACGGATGCGGAAATCGGCTATGATCTGGGCGGCGGGGTTCATGCTGCGATCGGCGCGAATAATCTCTTCGCTGTTCGGCCGAATGAGACTCTTCTTGCGACGCGCGTCTTCAATACGGCGGTCTTTCCGACCTTTTCGCCCTTCGGCGTGAACGGCGGTTACTATTACGCCCGCGCTACCTACCGCTTCTAGCTAGAAAATCGCCGTTGGCGTTATCCTCAGCATTCTTTGTTTGCGCGGGTCCGTTGCATGGCATGAGGTTTATGAGTGGCGAGGACGAATTTGTCGCAGCGAAAGACCGACTTTGTTTTGTCGACGAGGGATCGCGGGCTCAGGCCGAGTACTACCCTCCGATCGAGGTCGTACCTCGGGGCAGCTGGCTCGCGGTCCACTACAGCCTGGGGCAGCAATGGCGCCCGACTGGTTTGCCGAGAGGTCTTTCAGCGTTGAAAGAGGGGCCTCGGCCTTCCTGGCGCGTGACGGAGCTTTCTTCACTGCTCGCGCCGTTGTCTGTCGTCTATACGACATCGTCGGGAGACGCCACCTACCGTCTCTCGTCGCCATTGGATCGGTGGCTACGCGATCTCAACGCCACTTGCCGACACTCGGTCGACCGCGACGAAAGTCGATAAGACCTGGAAGCGCCAACGCATGTCGCACTTTGTTCCATACGCAAGCCCAACTCGACCACAAGTCGATGAACGCGGAACAAACCATCCTCTGTGGCGGCACCGATCTGATAGGCCGCTTGAAACGCAAAACTATAACGCCTTCGAACGGATGTATTTCTGCCTGCGGCGTGATCCGCCTCTCATTGATCAGGGGTCGAGAGAAGCACAATAGGAGAGCTTCGTCATCAAGCCGACGAGGCCCACACGGACCTCGAAGTCGCGGTAGCGCACAGAAGCCGAATGGCTTGTTCAGCCTCACCTTGTTCGAGACTGCCGAACCCGAGGCGCAAGCCCCTTCCAAGACATGGCGGCGCGGCGAATGATCTGGAGTGAAGAAAACGAATGCGACGGCTGTCGGCATTCCTCTCTATCGCATCGAGCATCGACGGGTCGCGGAACGTCACCCAGAAAGTCAAGCCTGAAGCATCCAAGCGCCTCTCCAAAGGCGTTCTCATGGGAAATCCGCAGTCGCCCGATCGATCTTCGATCTATGAAGTCGGCAGGCTTACAGCCGGCTTAGCCGGTTGCTTCAGCATCGCCAGAAGGGCATTCGCGGCCGGCCCCGAGGAAGCCGGATTCTGTCCTGTGACCAGGAGGCCGTCGCTGACGACGTGAACCGCCCAGTTG
Source organism: Methylocystaceae bacterium (assembly GCA_003105285.1). Classification (GTDB taxonomy): domain Bacteria; phylum Pseudomonadota; class Alphaproteobacteria; order Rhizobiales; family Beijerinckiaceae; genus Methylosinus. The sequence goes on along the minus strand of PQAN01000454.1, from coordinate 4,916 downwards.
GACTTTTTCGAGAAGACGGCGCCCAGTTTCAACATCTCGTCTTCGACAAGGAAGGGGACCACTTTGGTGAGGCCGACGGCTTCTTCCTCGCCGTTGGTGAAGCCGGTGACTTCCTTGCCCTCGACCAGAGGCCTGCCGTCCGGCGTCTTGACGTGACGCAGCGCAGCCGTGGAATGACACACGACGGCGATCGGCTTGCCGGCCTCGAGGAAGGACTCGATCAGCTTGGCGGAGCGCTCGTCGTCGGCGAGATCCCACATCGGGCCATGCCCGCCCCGATAAAAAACGGTGTCGAAACTCTGCTGTTCGATGCTGTCGAGGCGAACGGTCCTGTCGAGCTGGGCTTTTGCGACGACATCTTTTTCGAACCGGAGCGTAAGCTCGGTCCGAAATTCAGGCTCGTTGCTTTTGGGGTCGAGCGGGGGGCGACCGCCTTTCGGGGACGCAAGGGTGATCTCGGCCCCAGCCTCTTTGAAGACGTAATAGGGAGCAGCGAGCTCCTCGAGCCAGAACCCGGTCTTTCGTCCGGTGCCGCCCAGTTGGTCGTGGGACGTGATAACGATCAGCACCTTCATGACTGCCTCCCTTGGACGTTGAGCGCCGAGCACATCGCCAAGCTCGACGCGGCGAGCGCGGTCACCGCGCGCTATCCGCATTTTCCCTATCGGCGGCAGGAGGGAGGCCATGCTTCCAATACATCGTGAACACCACGACAGCTCCGCCGCCTGAATTGCAGAGTGATCGCTATGTGAGGCTCCAGATGAGTTCGACTCCGGCGGAACAGCGCCTGTTCGCCATGGACATCTGAGCCCGCCACGATGAAGATTGAATCGCCCTAATCCTTTGTCGTCCGGGAAGAATGCCAGAAGGCGGCCTCTCAGAATGGCTTCCGCCGAATCTTGGGGGAAGAGGCGGGCTGGGCGGCTTTCGGTTCGACCACCGCACACGGGACGATACATCTCGCCGCTAGCGGACCGAGGGGGCCATGGTTCCTTGCGCTCGATCATCCCGGCGTCATCCAAGAACTGAGTCTGCCTCAAGCCACCGTCTCCAGTCCCGGCCGCGCCCGCGCCCGCTTTGCCTTCGATACGCTCGGCGCGCTTTATGCGATGCTACACCGCGTTTACGAACTGGGCGTCAGCTTGCCCGATGCGCCGCTGCGAGAGTTCGAGCGGCGCATTGCAGGTCTGCCTCGGACGACGGAAGCCGAACGGCTGGTCGTGCAACGGATCGGACAGGATATCTTTCGTGACCGCCTGGTGGATTACTGGCAGGGGCGTTGTCCCTTGACTGGGATCTCCGACCCGGCCCTACTGCGCGCCTCGCACATCATCCCCTGGGCCGACTGCGAAAGCGATGACGAGCGGCTCGACGTGCATAACGGCCTGCTGTTGTCGGCACTGTGGGATGCCGCCTTCGACCGCGCGCTCGTGACCTTCGACGACCAGGGCAGACCCGAAATCTCGCCCAACCTCAGCGAGCAAGCGCGCGCCGAACTTCGCTGGAGCGCCGCCATCCCTTTGACGGTTGAACATCGCCGACGGCTCGCTCGCCATCGGGAGCGGGCGGGCTCTCAGTCGTAAGGATTGGTCCACGGTGAAAGAGAGCCCGGATAACCTCATGCGTCAGGCTGTGCTCGGCCAGCTTGCGACCGATATCGGCTGGGCGGGACATGGAATTGGAACCGGTTTGCTGAAACACGTCCTCGAGCGCTGTGTAACGGCGGCGGCGCTCGTCGGGGGCCGCGCACTCATGGTCAATGCCATTGACGGTGAGGTTGCAGCGTTTTGGCGACGACGTGGTTTCATTCCGTCGAGAGATGACCCGCTGGTGTTATTCCGTTCGATTGCGAACATCGCCGCTTCCTTGGCCGAGGCGCGAAGCTGAGAGGAGAGGCCTATCGCTGATGCGAGCTTTCGGCATGCTGCCGGCCGGACACGGCGGGCCGGTTTCTTCGAGCTGATCCTCATAGCGACGCGTCGGGCCAGATCTCGCTCGGCGGGGCGCTCACTTCGGTGTGGGGCTGTTCACGCCATTGCGGCCGGAGCGAAATTCGAAAGATATAGGAGATCGTCATCGAGACATTGAAATCGGGATCGCTCGAGGCTATAGGTTCAACGAATTGAAACTTTGTCTAACGTGAGGCGATCGTCATGGCAAAGGCGTCGGCGAACAAGCCCGCAGCACGGGGGGGCAAGCCGTCGGCTGGAAGCCTCTCCAAGAGCGGAGGGCAGTCGAAAGCCATCCAGCGTAAGGCCGCGACTGGCCGGTTTGTCGTCAGCAAGGCGCGGTTCGAGGCGGTCATGCGAGCGGCGGAACAATCCGGTCTCCTGAAAGGAAAGAGCGGCCGGATCGGCGGCAGGGTGAGCCCGGCTCTGGTCGAGCAGGCCAAGCGGCAAACGGGCATCGAGACGGACACGGACCTGATCGAATTCGCTCTGGCGACGGTCGCGCTCGAAGACAATTTCGCGGAGGCGTTCAAGGAATCCCGCGGCAAGGTCGCCCCGGAGCTGAAGCTCGGCTTCTGAAGTGGCGGAGTTCGATTTCGACGCCGCACGACGTTGGGCGCGTTTTGATCCGCAGAGAACGCTTACGCGGCGGCGTGACGACGAGCTTCCCTTCGTCGAGACGAATCCGATCGGCGGGCAGGGACTCTTGCTCGACACCTGCGTCTATATTGATCAGATGCAGGATCGATCACCGCGGGAGTTGGATGATCTGATCGCGCAACGGCAGGTCAATCATTCGACCGTCGCGATCCAAGAGCTGATGCACACCGTCGGCGTGCTGAACCCGTCGGACGCGCGAACCGCCGATGTCATTGCCGAAATCCGCAAGCAAATCAGGGCTATGCCGGCACATCGGATCTTCGGGCCCGATACGGAGATTCTCGGAAGAGCGGCGCTGTTGTCCGGCATCCTGTGTCGCCTTCAAGGCTATCAGAAAGACGGCAAGCTGCGGGCGCTCCAGGACTGTGTGTTGTTCCTGCAAGCGCAGAAGCTTGGATTGGTTGTGCTGACTGCGAATGTCAGCGACTACGATATCCTGCTCCAGCTCATCCCTGCAGGCAGGGCGCTGTTCTATCGCCGAAAGTGAGCATACACCCGAACCACGATCAACTCTTTTGGCTCTGCCCATGCGGAACGCCGGCGCGCAGCCGCTCGCCTTTCGGCGCGCGCCCGTTCTTGCGCGCCATATTGGTCGTGGTCCAGGTCTCGTCGATGAAGACGATCATTCTGCGAATCGGCGTTGGTCGCCTCTCGCGCAGAGGCGTGGATTGGAACTCTTCCTCGATGTGGATGGCGTGCCGAATCATAGGTCGCCTCTCGCGCAGCTACGCGCCTTCGGCGCGCAGCCCTGGCGTCTCGGCTCCCACGACTATGCGGCGTACGCCAACAAGTCGACGGGGCAGCTCTTGGTGGGAACGCTGGTCGCCGCCTCCTGGGACGCCTCGCTCGCGCCGACTATGCGGGCCCGAGGGGCGGCCATTCCCGAGGAGGCGGTCGCAGCCACGCTTCTCCAAGACTTGGAAGCATAAATAAGACTTGGAAGAATAAATCGCTCGTCCGCTATTGGAGCCGACCGAGGCGTCCCGATCAGCCGAGTGTCTCCAGCGCAGGTGACCAAAGCCATGTCGGCCATTGGATTCTGACTAGAATATCTCTAGTCGTACAGGACGGAAAGGCGGTCGGCGATGGCGACATGGCAAGTTCAGGATGCGAAAACGCGGCTCAGCGAGGTGATCGAGCGCGCCCGCACCGAAGGATCGCAAACCATCACTCGCCACGGCACGGAGCGTGCGGTCGTCCTGTCGATCGAGGACTACCGCGCCTTGGCTGCACACAAGCCGGATTTCAAAGCCTATCTGCTCGGCGGCCCTAAGGTGGATGATTTCCCCATCGAGCGTCACTGCGACACTGGCCGCGCCGTCGAGCTTTGAGCCATGGCGGCCGGCTATCTTCTCGACGCCAATGTCGTCTCGGAGACGCGCAAGGCCCGCGCCGACGGCGGCGTCATCGCATTTCTTTCCGCGACGGAGGCGGCCGGGCTATTCGTGAGCGTGCTGACCTCTGGGAGAATTGCGCAAGGGCGTCGCAGCCAAGCGCCGGACCGATCCTGACGCCGCTGACCAGCTCGGGGCCTGGGTGGATGGCATCGAGACGACTTTCGCTGACCGCGTGCTGCCGATCGATGCCGCAACAGCCCGGCGCTGGGGCGAATTGTCCGCCAACCGGAGTCTGCCCGTGATCGATATGTTGGTCGCGGCGACGGCGATCAGCCACGGCCTCACCTTGGTCATCCGAAAGTCTCGAAATGAATGAATCGGGATTCTCGGATGCACGGTTTCGTCATGTTGCAATTGTCGCCGAGGCCGCAGCGACACTTGGCTCGCCTGCTCTTTCATCTTGATCAAATCCTACGCATCCTAAAAAGAAATATCATAAAGTTCGGGCTTGCTCGGTCCCGAAGGAGGAGGCCGCCAGAATGCCGATCTACGCACATTCGAGCGACAGCCAAGACGAGTCGACGTGGGAGCCGCTTCCAGATCATCTGGAGCGGGTGGCGGCGTTGGCGGAGGCCCAGGCGGGCAAGTTCGGCGCGGCGGACTATGGCCGGCTGGGCGGCGGGCTGCACGATTTCGGCAAGATCGATCCGAGGTTCCAGGCGCGATTGAGAGGGTCCAAGGCGCCCTTCGACCATGCGGGACCCGGCGCGGCGTTGGCGAGGGAGCTCTATGGCGCTTTCGCCGCGGGCATTCTCGCTCCCATCATTGCCGGGCACCACACCGGCTTGATGGACGGAACGCGCGACGGCGAGGGCGCCGTCGACATCACGCCGCTCGACGAGCGGCTGCAAAACTGCATAGGAGATCTGGAACGGCAGAAGGCCCTCTGGTCCGCCGAAGGGCTGACATA
>PQAN01000453.1 GCA_003105285.1 Methylocystaceae bacterium | reverse complement strand
GTAACTGTCCACAGATCCTAGAGCGCCGCATGACGGTGCTCCGACAGATAAGAAAAAGTCGAACTGGCTGAAATGACGTTGGCGACTAGCGCCCAAGCCAATCGCGCGGATCGAATGGCAAAATGGCGGTTTCGGTAGGCGGTGAACTGGCCTGAATAGATGCGTCCGCCCCGCAACGAGGCGTGCAGCATATGCCGCGTATTTTCTGGATTGTGCATTGGAGAAGCCTTGCAAGCGTCGCAATAGCTTGCCGCTCCGCAATCGCTTATCCGATCACGGACCCAAACCGACAAGCACGAAGCCGCTCACTGTCAGCGCGAACGGCTAGCGACGTGCCACAATCTCCAACACAAGCCTCTCCATCGTAGGTAGGGAAAGGATAGTCATCGGCGTGCCTTATCGTCAACGCCGGAGAATTTGATTGCGATACAACCGAGGCAGGTTTGATTCACACACCAAGACCTCGTGTTTTGCCGAGCTGCCACGACACCGATCCGCCCTGCACGACGCCCATGACCTCGCGGCCGAGCTGGCGGTCGATGACAGGCCGCCAAGGGACAAGGGTAAACTCGTGCGCCTTCTCCACGATGGCGAACTTGCCGCTGGCTAGCTGCACCGTGCCGGTGAACGTCCCGCTGACGGTTTCGCCGTCCGTGGGGGCGCGGAACGGCAGGCCCTTGCTCATAGCCATCTCCGATCCGACGCGGGCCACCTCGCGCTCGCGCAACGTGGCGAGCAAATTGCGTCGGTAGAAAACGCGGCTGTCCCGGCTGCGGGTGGCGTCGCCCTGTTCGATATGATGCTCGCGGCGCTGTTCCATCGCCTCGCGCACCTGCTGGCCGAAGCCGGCCGGCGCAAGGTCGGCCGTCTCGCCATGGATCAGTCGCCGGTCCAGCCAGGTCGCGCCGTCCGATCCGATCTGCCTTTGTAGCTCGACCGGGGAAAGGACGCGAACGCTGGCCTGCCGGTCGCGGCCGGCATCATAGGTGGCGGCGCGGCTGACCAGATCATCGGGGATGCACCATTGGTCGGTGTCGATCCGCTCGACAATCCCGGCGCGGCGCAATGCCTCCAGCCGGCGGACATGAGCATCGACATAGCCCTCATAGTCGCCGCCCGGAACGCGGCCCTCGAACTTCGCCTGCTCCAGATGGCGGCTCGGCCGATAGATGCCGTCCTCGGCGATGGCGGTGATGGTGCGGTCGGACGGCCGGGCTGTCGCCTCGGCCGGGCCGATCTCGATGACGCTGCCGATGCGGGCATCCTCCAACCGCTCGGGCGCGATGCCGGCGATGTGGTGTGTCCGGCCGTCGATCCCGTCCACCACGATGGTCAGGTTCTCGCCCAGCTCGTCGGACAGATGCTTGTCCATGACGCGGCCGACGATGGGCGTCTCGGGCGCACCGTCATGGATATGGAAGCTCATGGGATCGCGTTCGCCGCCCTGCGGGCCGAGCGCCTTCTGCATGGTGCGGATGATGTCGCCGCGCTCGCCCAACTCGCGCAGGGCCGGTTCCATGTCCTTGCTCAATTCCCAAACGCCGGGCGCGTGCGCGGTCGCCAGCCCCATCTTCTCCAGCTTGGCGAGCCTGCGCAGGCGTAGCGTCCGCTCGAACTGTCGCCTCGGCGCTGCCGGCTCATGGCGCAGATCAAGGAAACGGGCATCGGCTTCCTCGGCCATGGCGCGGTCGATCCGGGTGAAACGATCTTGGTCGATCTCGGCCGACAGCTTGCGGGTCTGCTCGATCTCGGTGACGGGGCCGAGTTCCAGACTGGCAAGCTCGCCGGCGCGCTCGCGCAGGCCGTTGGCGAGATAGTCGCCGTTGATGACTAGATCCCCGCCCGTATCGTCGCGGCCGTTGACGATGACATGCACATGGGGATGGCCGGTGTTGTAGTGGTTGACGGCAACCCAATCGAGTTTCGTGCCGAGGTCGGCTTCCACCTGTTTCATGAAATCGCGGGTGTAGGCCGTGAGGTCCGACAGTTCCGCGCCATCCTCGGGCGAGACGATGAATCTGAACTGATGGCGGTCGTCCTGACCACGATCAAGGAAGGCGTCGCCATCGGCGCGGTCTTCATGCGCCGAATAGAGCTGGCCGCGTTCACCGTCACGCGAGGTTCCGTCACGCTGGACATAGCGCAGATGCGCGCGGGCACGGCCGCCCTTCCATGCGGCCCGGACGCTGCGCTGCTTGACGATCACGCGGCGGCTGCCCGGCTGGCGATGATGCCAGTTGCCGGATATGTTCCGGGCGCGCACGAAGCTCGCGCCCCGGCCGCGCTTCACGCCCTTGCCGCTGGCGACCATGGCGCGGGACCGCCCCGGCGATGACGGGCGCGCGGATGACGACATGGAAGGATCGCGTGAGGCTGCTGCCTGATGCTGGCGAGTGATCTTCCTGACCTGCGTGAAAAAGCTCTTGGTCTTGCCGGCCTTCGGCGTGTCGGATCGGATGCGGCCGGGCTTCGGCCGGAAGCGGTTTTCGTCGTCGGCGCTCAAACGCGCGACTCCAGCCAAAACCCCCGGAAAACTGCCGATATGGGCCTATGGTGCCGCTCGAAACCCAGCAAAGCCAAGGCTTTGCGCGAAATCGCGGCACGCCGCCCCTCAAAACCATGGTGCCGGAATCGGTCGCCTAACCAGTGTGCAGACAACAACAATTTTCGGAAGCGGCCCGACATGGTGCCGTCTTCTTTAATCTTGCCCTCCGCCCTTTCTGTCTTTTCTGCCCTTCCTGCCGAGAATCCAGCCGGGCGCAAACCTGCCCTACTGGATGCTGGAACCAGCGTCGCCGAGCGCGGGAACGCCGCCTTCATGGCGTTCCTCCGTCGCTCGCGCTCGCCACGAAAATGCTGTCGTCCTGCGACTCCGCATCGGCGGGATCGCGCGCCGGAACGGCCGCGCGGCCATCGCCGGATCGTGCGTCGGACGGCGGCGCGGCGGCAGCCCGCGTGTCGGCCGGACGCATGACGAATAGCGGTGCCTCGCGCCAATCGGGCGGCGGTGCCGGTGGTTGTAACGGCGCATCCGATGCAGCCGCGCCGCCAATGATCGGGGCGAGCGCGGCGACATAGGCGCGTGTCTCGGCGGGAAGCGGACGGCCCGTCGCGCGGTGCTCGTCATAGCGGCCGGGGCCGGCGTTATAAGCAGCGAGCATCGCCGCGACATTGCCGTAGCGGTCGAACATCTCGCGCAGATAGGCCGTGCCTGCGAGAATGTTGTCGCGCGGGTCGTAGGGATCGCGTCCAAGGCCGTGGCTGACGCGCAGGCCCGCCCATGTATCGGGCATTACCTGCATCAATCCCATCGCGCCGGCCGACGATACGGCGCGCACGTCGCCCGCGCTCTCGGCGCGCAGCACTGCACGAATCCAGTGCTCGGGGATGCCGAACCGCTGCGACGCCTCGGCGATGTGCGCCGCATACGGATGGGCGGCGGCCGGGCGCTCGACCGATGCGGATTGCGCGACAGCGACGCCCGATCCGACGCAGACGGAAAGCGCGCCGGCCAGTATCAGGACGGCATAACGCCATGCAGTCCTGTCTCCGCTTCGCCACCAGCCTGCCAGCGTGCTCGCTGCGATCAAGGGCAAGGCGCAAGCGCCGGCCGATGGCCGCCCCTGACCTTCGTTGCGCGCGCCGGCCGTCTGGTCGCCGAGCGGGACGAAGGGATGAAACGGCTTTTCCGCGAACAAAGGGATGGCGGGCCGGACGCGCGCGGCCGTCATTCCTCATCCTCGATCTTCCGGGAGTGCTTCCAACGCAGGGTCCAAACCGAAGGATCGTCGTTGGACTGGAACAGTTTGGCGCGGATCGGGAACGGGAAGATCGGCCCCTCCAATCGCACGGACAGGAACTCGCCAGCGTTCTCGCTGGAGTCTTTCCATGCGGGGCCGGTGTCCGGGCCGTCCTCGCTATCGAGGCGCACGCGATAGTCGGGCGCGTTTTTCATGTCGCTCGGCTTGGCCGGAACGATGAACAGCTTATCGCGGAGGCCGAACGAATGTAGCTTCCCGGCATAGCCGGTTTCGGTGCGGGTGAAGGTGCCTATTTCTGCCATGGGAAATCTCCTGTGATTGGCTTTCGGGGATGGTTTCAGTGCGTCGGTGCGCGCCACTCGTAGCGGCCGACGCCTTCCTCATCGGTCCAGAGCGGGACCGCTCGGCCGATGACGGAAGCTGCGGGGGTGAGTCCGAAGTAGCGGCCGTCGAGGCTGTCGCGGACTTCCCAATTCATAAGGAAAAGCTGGCCGTCGCCGATCACTCGGCAGCCCTGCCAGACGGGCAGATCGCGGCCGAGGCTGTCGCGCTCCAGCGCCTCGCCCATCTCGATCCCGTTCACCGTGATCGTGCGGCCGGCGCGGCAAACCCGCTGTCCCGGCAGGCCCAAGACGCGCTTCAACAGCGGGACGCCGCGCGCGATATAGCCGCGCTCGGCCATGAAGGCGGCGAGCGGTTCGGGCGGCATGACGGCGACCATCTCGGGCACCTCGATCCGCTCGGCCGGCTCGACGGTGTAGAAGCCGATGGGCGCGCTGGCTGTGGCGTTCCAGATGAGTTTCACGGGCCAATCGACGGCGCTGGCGGCGGCGATGCCGATGACGGCGAGCGCCGTCACCGTGAGGGTGCGGCGGCGCGTCATGGCTCGATCCTTCGGCGATGAAGCCACGCGGCATGTCGCTCGGGCGTGTAGGCGTGCGGCTCCAGATTGGCGGTCAAACGGTTGTGGACATGCCGCCAATGCTCGGGTGCGGCGTCGGCTGGATCGAGGCCGAGCGCTTCCACGGCGTCGATGGCGGCAAGCCCGCGCTGCACCTTCGGCCAGCTATCGAGGCGCAACAGGATTTCGCCACCGGGGCGGACGAATGGCAATGTCTGGAACGGCTCGCCGCGCCCGATGGCCCGCACGATGTCGATGCGGGAAACGACCGTGCCATGGTCGCCGTTCGCCCATCGGACGAAGGCGAAGACGCTGCCCGGCGCGAAGCCGACGACGCTGCGGCGGCGGTCGATGATCTGTTCGTAGCTCTTGCGGCCGAAGCGTATCCAGTGCTCGATGCGGCGTTTCTCGAAAGTCAGCTCGACCAATGTGGTGAAGGGCGCAGGCCCGTCCGGCGGGCTATGGCGGAAAGTGGGTGA
>PQAN01000452.1 GCA_003105285.1 Methylocystaceae bacterium | reverse complement strand
GACGATCCGGACGGACAGCGGCGCCGTCGAGCTTCCTCTCCTGTTGGAATAAGAAAGGCGCGACCTGCCGGTCGCGCCTCCAGTCGAGGAAGAAGAGTGATTGCTGTATTAAATAAGAGACGAATTTCGGCGCACAAGGGGCGCCGCGTCTCATAGCGCTCTCGTTGCGCGCGTGGCCATGCCCTTGCGGGCCAGGGCGTCGGCCCTCTCGTTCATCTCGTCGCCGGCGTGGCCTCTGACCCAATGCCAGCTCACGTCATGCCGCTCGGCGGCCCGCTCCAGTCGCTGCCACAGCTCGACGTTCTTGACCGGCTTGCGGTCGGCAGTCTTCCAGCCGCGCGCTTTCCAGCCCTTGATCCAGGATGTGACGCCGCCGCGCACATATTGCGAATCCGTATAGAGATCGACCGCGCAAGGCCGCGTCAGCGTTTCGAGCGCGGCGATGGCCGCCGTCAGCTCCATGCGATTATTGGTGGTCGCCGGTTCGCCGCCCGAGAGCTCCTTCTCGCGGTCGCCGAACCGCAGGATCGCCCCCCATCCGCCCGGCCCAGGATTGCCGGAGCAGGCGCCGTCCGTCCAGATCGACACGCGGCCGCTCATGCGTCGAGGCCGTAATCGGCGGCCCTGCTCACCGCTTGGTGAAATCGCAGTCGCGCGAGATATTCCAGCGGATCCTTGGGCCGAACCAGCGCGCCTTCCGGCACGTCGAGCCAGTCGACGAAGCGCGTCAGCAGGAAGCGCAGCGCAGCGCCGCGCGCGAGCAGCGGAAACTGGTCGATCTCGGCCGTCTCCAGCGGGCGCAGCCGTCGATAGGAGCCGAGCAGAGCGCGGCCCTTCGCCGCGTCGTAGCCGCCTTGCGCGTCGAAGCACCAGGCGTTGAGGCATATGGCGAGGTCGTAGGCCAGCGCGTCCGTGCAGGCGAAATAGAAGTCGATGAGGCCGGAAATCTCCTCGCCGATGAAGAAGACATTGTCCGGAAAGAGATCGGCGTGGATCACGCCGCGCGGCAGGCCGCGCGGCCATTCGCGCTCGAGACGGTCGAGCTCGGCCGCGACGGTCTCGCCGAGCGCGGGCGCCACCTCGTCGGCCCTGGCCGCGAAAGGCGCGAAGAGGGGGCGCCAGCCTCCCACCGACAAGGCGTTGACGCGGCTCGCGGGAAAGTCCGCTCCCGCGAGGTGGAGCTTTGCGAGCGCTTCGCCGAGCCGCGCGCAATGCGCCGCCTCCGGATGGTGCACGGAATAGCCGTCGAGGAAAGTGACGATCGCCGCCGGCCGACCTGCGAGGCGCCCGAGCGCCTGTCCCGCGCTGTTGCGCACGGGTTGGGGACAATTCAGCCCGCGCGCCGCGAGATGCTCCATCAACTGGAGAAAGAAGGGGACGTCCTGTTCGGCGACGCGCTTCTCATAGAGCGTGAGGATGAAATTGCCCCTGCTCGTATGGAGAAAGAAGTTCGAGTTCTCGACCCCTTCGGCGATGCCCTTGCAGGAGAGCAGGCTCCCCAGGTCATAGGTCGCCAGAAAGGCGATCAGCTCTTCGTCGTCGACATCCGTATAGACGGCCATGACATTCGCGAAAAGTTGGAGAAAGAGCGGCGGAGGGCCGCGCGGACGCGGGGGCGGCGGCTCGCGCCTCACACATGCGCGCGCAATTCCTTGGGCAGGGGAAAGGAGACGTCCTCGTCGGCCGCCGATACGGTCTCGACCGTGATTTCATAGCGTTCGGCGAAAGCGTCCATGATCTCCTCGACCAGCACCTCGGGCGCGGAGGCGCCGGCGGTGATGCCTAAGGACCGGATATTGCCGAAGACGCTCCAGTCGATCTCCCTTCTGCCCTGCACCAGTTGCGCCGGAGCGCCCGTGCGTTCGGCGACCTCGCGCAGCCGCTGCGAATTCGACGAATTGGGCGAACCGACGACGATGACCGCCTCGACCTGCGGCGCCACCTGCTTTACGGCCGCCTGGCGATTGGTCGTCGCATAGCAGATGTCTTCCTTATGAGGGCCGACGATATGCGGAAAGCGCTTCGTCAGCGCCTGGACGATCTCCAGTGAATCGTCGAGCGAGAGCGTGGTCTGCGTGACATAGGCGAGATTGCTCTCGTCTTCGAGGCGAAGAGCCGCCACCGACTCGACGGATTCGACCAGCACCACCGCGCCGTCCGGCAATTGCCCCATCGTGCCCACCACCTCCGGGTGGCCCGAATGGCCGACGAGCAGCACGCGTCGGCCGCGCTTCCAATGGATTTCCGCCTCGCGGTGCACCTTGGTGACGAGCGGACAGGTGGCGTCGATCGCCAGGAGATTGCGCGCCTCGGCGGCGGCGGACACCGATTTCGCCACGCCATGCGCGGAGAAGATCACCGGCGCCGTCGTGTCGGGAACCTCCTCGAGCTCCTCGACGAAGATCGCTCCCTTGGCCTTGAGCGCCTCCACGACATAGCGATTGTGGACGATCTCGTGACGCACATAGACCGGCGGTCCGAATTTGGCGAGCGCCCGCTCCACCGCGTCGATCGCCCGCACGACGCCGGCGCAGAACCCGCGTGGCGAGCACAGCAGGATTTTCAACGGCGGCTTCGTTTGGCGGGGCTGAATATTCATTTTCGCGCTCTCTTTCGACGCGACTTGATGTCTCGCGAGGATGAAGGTGTCAAGCGGACCGTCCGCGGGCGGCCTGGGCTGTGCGCAAAGCCGACAAAGTCGACGAACGCCTCGCCGCAGCGTCCATAATCGGCTAAAAGGACGGGACGAAGACTGGCCGCGCGGACGCCGGTGTCTCGCGGCCCTGTCGGGACGGAGGGGCATATGTCGAATATCAACGATATAGTACAATCCGCCCAAGGCGGGCGGCTCGCCGAAAACCTCTCTCATCGATTCGGATTGGCGCCCTGGCAGACGGAGGCCGCCATCCTCGCCCTCATTCCGGCCCTTTCGGCCGGATTCCGAAAGGCCGTCGAAGAGCCCGCGTCGCTCCGTCCGCTGATCGGCGCTGTGCAGCATCCGCAGCATGCCGCCGCCTTCGAGAGCGCCGACTCCGCCTATTCGGAGGAGGCGGTCGCGCGCGGCGGCGAGATCGTCGATCGATTGTTCGGTTCGCCGGCGACGGCCGGCCAGGTCGCGCAGCTCGCGGCGCGCGAGAGCAGCGTCCGCGCGGACATACTTCAGCAGTTGCTTCCCGTTCTCGCCTCGATCGTGGCGGGCGGCCTGCTCAAGGCGCTCGACAAGGAGGGGCGCGCTTCCGTTCTCGGACAACTCGCGGGCGAACCCTCCGCCGCCGCGGCCGAGGCGACGCAGGAGGGCGGAGCGCCGGAGGCGGCCGCCGCGAAGGCGCCGTCCGGCGGTCTCCTCACGCTGCTGACCGGCCTCGTCGGCGCATTGTTCGGCGGCAGGCCAGAGCAGAAGACCAGCGCGGAAGCGCCTCCGCCGGCCGCGCCTGCGAGCGAGGCCGACCCGCTGCAGGAGGCGCTCAATCATATTCGCGAGACGTTCGCGCCGGGCGCCGCGGCCAGCGCCGATCACCAGGCGAGCCTCGACGAGCTGCTCGGCGACGTCTTCGGCTCCTGGAAGTCCTGAAGGCGGGGGTCAGGTCAGATTATTGGCGACGGGCAGGTAATAGCTCGACGACAGCTTCGTTCCGATGATGCGCGCCGCCGCCGCGATGAGGATCGATGCAAATGCGCCGATCGCGGCGTATTCCAGCGCGGTCGTTCCGCTCTCGTCGGCATAATATCGGCGCAGTGACGTCAGCATGACGGCCTCCTCCATCAGACGATAGAGTCCGCCGGTGTCGAAACGGTTAACCCCGACGGGACGGCGCGCCCGGCGTCGTTCCGGCCGGCAATTTCGATCGCCGCGCCGGCGCGTTGGCGTTATATGACGCCGTTCGGATTGGGGCGAAGGCGGTCGGCGATCGCGAGGATCGTCGGCCCGGCGGTCTTGCGCGATCGAGCCTTTTCCTCCAATCACACGTCGGAACGCATATTGCTTCGGCGCCCGCGCCGAAGCCGAGCGGTTTCGTTCATGCTCGCTTCTTCCGCGCCCCTCGCGGAGGACTTCTTAAAGAATCCGCCGGCCGGGACGCGCGCTCCCGCCGGGCCGAATTGAAAGCATCTGATGGCTCGCGACGTTAACGATACGACGCCGATCACGTCGCGCAACGCGCTCGTGGAATGGCTGGAAGCCGGAATCAAACCGCCGAGCGATCTCAACGTCGGCACCGAGCACGAGAAAATTCCTTTCTTTCTCTCGACGCACGCCCCGGTTCCCTATGATGTCGAGGGCGGCGGCGTCAAAGCCCTGCTCGAAGGGCTCGGCGCCGCGCTCGACTGGGCGCCGATCCTGGACGAGGATCGGCTGATCGGCCTCTACGACGAGCATGGCCAGGGCGCCGTCTCGCTCGAACCGGGCGGACAGTTCGAATTGTCCGGCGCTCCGCTCCCGAGCGTCCATGCGACGCAGGCGGAGATCGTGCGCCATTTCGAGGCGCTGGAGCCGGTGGCGCGACGGCTCGGAATCGGCTTTCTCGATCTCGGCGCGAGTCCGAGATGGCGGCGCGAGGAAACGCCCGTCATGCCCAAGCAGCGCTACGGCATCATGGCCGCCTATATGCCGAAGGTCGGTTCGCTCGGCCTCGACATGATGTTTCGGACCGCGACCATTCAGGTCAATCTCGATTTCGTCGGCGAAGCCGATATGGTCGACAAGCTGCGCGTCGGTCTGGCCCTGCAGCCGATCGTCACCGCGCTGTTCGCCAATTCGCCATTCCTCGACGGCCGGCCGACGGGCCTGCTGTCGCAGCGTTCACAAATTTGGCGCGACACCGATGCGGCGCGCACCGGAATGCTGCCCTTCGCCTTCGAGCCGGGCATGGGCTTCGAGCGTTATGTCGACTATGCGCTCGACGTGCCCCTGTATTTCGTCAAGCGGGGAGACGTCTATCACGATGTGAGCGGCGCGAGCTTTCGCGATCTGCTCGACGGCAAACTCTCCCGGCTTCCCGGCGAGCGCGCCATCATGTCCGACTGGACCAATCATCTCGGCACGATTTTCCCTGAAGCGCGGCTCAAACGCTATCTCGAGATGCGCGGCGCGGACGCGGGCCCTCGCTCGCA
>PQAN01000451.1 GCA_003105285.1 Methylocystaceae bacterium | reverse complement strand
TTGCCGCTCTTGGCGTCGAGAGCGACGAGAGTCGTGTCGGCCTGAGCCAGGAAGATCTTGCCGTCGCCATAGGCGAGACCGCGATTGACGGTGTCGCAGCACATCACCGGAACGACGCTCGGATCCTGCTTCGGCTCGTATTTCCAGAGAATCTTGCCCTCGTTGTTGAGATCGAGGGCGTAAACGATATTGGGGAACGGAGTATGCAGATAAAGAACATCGCCGATGATCAGCGGGGCGCCTTCGTGACCGCGCAGCACGCCGGTCGAGAAGCTCCACGCCGGAGCGAGCTTGCCGACGTTCTCGGTGGTGATCTGCTTCAGCTTGGAATAACGCAGATTAGCGTAGTCGCCGGTCGGCGAAACCCATTGCTTCGGATTCTTCTGGAGCTCGAGGAGCTCGTCGGCGGCGTTCGCCACGCCGGCCCCGAACAGCGCGAGAATCCCTACCGAAGTCGACAACAACAGCTTTTGCATGAGCTTTTCCTCCTGACGACATATCCGCGCAAAGGGCGCGGCGACGCCGCCGACATCGCGCCTCATGGACGCCTCAGACTTTTGGGAAGCCGTTTCCTCAATTATTGCCACGGCGATCAGGCGGAAACGCCGCGCCCGCGGCCCCGCCCGTTCTCCGATGAGAAGTCTCCCGGTTCCCGGCCAGAAGACGTCTTTTAAGTCGGAAACGGCGGGATAATATGTCGCAGCCGATTGAAGCGCAATCCCTAAAAGCTCTACCGTTTCTTCCTGATTTTGGCCTCGAAACGCGCGAAAAAGTGAGACCTGTAGACAATGTTGCAACGCACGCTGTCAGGCGTCGTCCTGATGCTCGCCTGCTGCCTCGCCGCGCGCGCCGCAGGAGCCTTCGAGCTGATCGAAATCGCGCCCGGCGTCTTCGCCCATCAGGGCCAGACGGCGCTGATGTCGCGCGACAATAACGGAGACATCGCCAATCTCGGAGCGGTCGTCGGGAGGGACGCCGTCGCCGTCGTCGACACCGGCGGCAGCCTCGTCGAGGGCAGAGAATTTCTCGCTGCATTGCAGCAGAAAACCTCCAAGCCCATTCGTTTCGTCATCAATACGCATGTTCATCCGGATCATATTTTCGGCAATGGCGCGTTTACCGAAACGGGCGCTGTGTTCGTCGGCCACAAGAATCTTTCGCGCGCGCTCGCGACCCGCGGCCCGTTCTACCTCGCATCGTTTCGCGAGGCGCTCGGCCCGCTCCTCGACGACGTGAAGATCGTCGCGCCGTCCCTCGCCATAGAGGGGACGACGAGGCTCGATCTCGGAGGGCGGGAGATCGTGCTGCGCGCCTGGCGAACGGCGCACAGCGACGCCGATCTCACCGTCCTCGACGAAGGGACCAAGACGCTGTTCGCCGGCGACCTCCTGTTCCTCCGGCATGTGCCGATCGTCGACGGCAGCCTCTTGGGCTTCCTCGCGGTCGTCGGCGAATTGGAGAAGATCGAGGCCGTGCGCGTCGTGCCCGGCCATGGCCCGGTCGTCGCGCCCTGGCCGCAGGCGCTCGAGGCGCAAAAGACCTATCTCGAGCGGCTGACGCGCGATTTGCGCGCGCAGATCGCCGCCGGCGCCGGTCTCGAGGCCGCGTCGAAAACGGCGGGGCGGAGCGAGCGGCCGAATTGGGAATTGTTCGACGACTACAACATCCGCAATGCGACGGCGGGCTTCGCCGAGCTCGAATGGGACAGCCCTTGAGAGACGCGCGCGTCGGGGAGTAAGACCAGTGGAAAGACTCGAGGAGGAACGAAGATGAGAGATCGGACCGTGAGCCTTCGGGCTCGCAAGCGCCGGAGCGGCGCAATTGTCGCGGCCTTCGCTCTCCTCTCGGCGAGCGCCCTCGCCCAGGCGCCGGCGGCGCCGGACCCATGGCCAGGACTCGTCGCCGATATTTTCCAAGGTCGCGCCGTCACGGAACAGGGGGGCTTCGTCTCGTTGCTGGCCCCCGTGCGGGCGGAGGACGCCGCCATCGTGCCGATAACCATTCGTCTCGATGAGCCGGCGTCGCGCATTCGCAAGGCGACGCTCGTCATCGATCAAAATCCCATGCCGATGGCCGCCGCCTTCGCCTTCGGCGAACAGGCGGGCGTCACGACGATCGAGACCCGCGTGCGCGTCAATTCCTACACCAATGTCCATGTCGTGGCCGAGACGCAGGACGGCGCGCTGCATTCGACGGTGAAATTCGTCAAGGCGTCGGGCGGCTGCTCGGCGCCGGCCGTCAAGGACCAGGACGAGGCCACGGCCAATCTCGGCAAGATGAAATATCGCGAATTCAAGAGCGCCGATCCGAATTTGCGCGAAGCGCAGATCATGATTCGCCATCCCAATAGTTCGGGGATGCAGATGGATCAACTCACCCATCTCTATATCCCCGCGCACTACGTCGACAAGGTCGTCGTGTGGCAGGGCGACGATCTCGTTTTCGCGATGGAAGGCGGGATTTCGCTCTCGGAAGACCCGAACTTCCGCTTCACTTACAAGCCGAACGGCGCCAAGACGATCCGCGTCGAGGCGCATGACAGCCGAGGCGGCCTGTTCAAAGGCGAATGGCCGATCGGCGGCGCTTCGTGAAGCGTGAATGGAGTGTTTCAGGAATGCCCGAACCCTCGGCCCACCCGCCGTCATTGCGAGGAGCGAAGCGACGAAGCAATCCAGGGCCGTGGGCCGGCTCTGGATTGCTTCGCTTCGCTCGCAATGACGGCTCGTCCTATTGCCGCTGGAGGCAGGCCGTCGTCGCTGTCGCGCTCGCCATTCTCGCTCTCGCCTGCAACCATGCGCTCGCCGCCGACCGCATCCGCCTCGCGCTTCAAAAGACCGGCACGGGCGCGTGGGAGCTCGCCGTCGTCACGGCCTTCGGCCTGGACAAGGAGGCGGGGCTCGAACTCGCCGTGACGGAGCTCGCCAATACCGACGCCGGCAAGATCGCCATTCAGGGCGGCGGCGCCGATATCATAATATCCGACTGGCTATGGGTGGCGCGCGAACGCGCGCAAGGGGGAAAGCTCGTCTTCTATCCGCATTCGACCGCCATCGGCGCCGTGATGACGAAGAACGAGGCGATCAGAAGCGTCGCGGATMTTTCCGGCAARAAGCTCGGCGTCGCCGGCGGGCCGGTCGACAAGAGCTGGCTGCTGCTGAAGGCCTATGCGCAGCGCCAGGGCCTCGACCTCGAAAGGAGCGCGACGATCGCCTATGGCGCGCCGCCGCTGCTCGCCGAGAAAGCGGCGCAGGGCGAACTCGACGCCGTGCTCGAATTCTGGAATTTCGCCGCCGATCTCGAAGCGCGCGGATTGCGCCGCGTCATCGATCTGAAGGAGGTCGAGACGGCTCTCGGCGCGAAAGGCGCGCCGATCGTGACGGGCTATGTGTTCGACGAAGCTTTCGCGAAAACGCATGAAGACGCGCTGGCGCGCTTTTTCGCCGCGACGAGAAAGGCCAAGCAGCTCATCGCCACGTCCGACGCCGCCTGGCGCGTCGCCGCCGCCCGCATCCCGACGAAGGACGAGGCGGCGCTCGCGATTTATCGAAAGCGTTACGTCGAAGGCATTCCGAACCGGAGCGTCGAGGAAGAAGAGAAAGACGCCGCGGCGCTCTACGAAACGCTGGCGCAGATCGGCGGCCCCGCTCTCGTCGGCTCCGCAAAGACGCTCGCGCCCGGCACATTCTACAAGCGCGAGCCGGGAGGCCGGAGGCGGTGATCCGCTTCGCCTCGCTCGCCTTGCTGCTGCTCGCTTGGCAGGCGGCGGCGCTCGTCGCCGATCCGCGCCGGTTGCCCGGGCCCGCTCCGGTCTTCGCGGCGATCCTCGACGAGGCCGCGTCCGGCGCGCTGTTCGTCAATCTCGGCGTCACGCTGCTGCGCGTCGCCGCCGCCTTCGTCCTCGCCATGAGCCTGGGCTCCGCCTTGGGCTATCTGATGGGCCGCAGGCCGGCCGTCGACCGGCTGTTCGACCCCTGGCTCGTCGTTCTCTTGAACCTGCCGGCGCTCGTCGTCATCGTGCTCGCCTATCTCTGGGCCGGCCTGACGGAAACCGCCGCGGTCGGCGCGGTGGCGCTCAACAAGCTGCCGAACGCCATCGTCGTGGCGCGCGAAGGGGCGCGCGCGCTCGACAAGAATCTCGACGAAATGGCCCACGTCTTCCGGCTCGGCGCCCGCACGCGGCTGCGGCACATCGTGCTGCCCCAGCTCGCGCCCTATATCGCCGCCGCGACGCGCTCCGGCCTGTCGCTGGTGTGGAAAATCGTGCTGGTCGTGGAGCTGCTCGGACGCTCGAACGGCGTCGGCTTCGAGATCAACATGGCCTTTCAGCTTTTCGACGTGCGTTTGCTGCTCGCTTATGCGATTCCCTTCGTCGCGCTGATGCTCGGCCTCGAAACCTTCCTGGTGCAACCCTTTGAACGACACGTCTCGCGATGGCGCAGAGGCCCGGCTCGAGGTCCGGGTCTCGTCTAAGGACTATCTGTCGGCCAACGGCCGCCCGCAGCGCGCGCTCGAACATCTGGAGCTGACATTGGCGGCGGGCGAGGCCGGCGCCGTGGTCGGCCCGTCCGGCTGCGGCAAGACGACGCTGCTGCGCATCATCGCCGGGCTGGACGCCGATTTCAAAGGCCGCGTGAGCCTGCCCGCGAGCGGCCGGCTCGGCATGGTGTTTCAGGAGCCGCGCCTCCTGCCCTGGCGCAACGTCGCCGACAATCTGCGCATCGCCGCCCCCCACGCGAGCGAAGACGAACTCGCGAGCCTCCTCGCGACGCTCGAACTCGAGGAACACGCCGGGCATTTCCCGGGCGAATTGTCGCTCGGCCTCGCGCGGCGCGTGGCGCTCGCGCGCGCGTTGGCGATAAAGCCGGACCTGCTGCTGCTCGACGAGCCCTTCGTCTCGCTCGACGCCGCGCTCGCCCGCGATCTGCGCAAGAAAATCGCCGAGCTCATCGACGAGAAGCGCGTGACGACGCTCATCGTCACGCATGATCTGCGCGAGGCGATCGAACTCGCCGATAAGATATTTCTTCTGTCGACGCGCCCGGCGCGCGTCGGCGCGACGCTTCGAGTGGACGCGCCGCGCCGGCGGCTCGACAAGCAGACCGCCGACGTGCTGGAGCTCGAGGCCCGCGCCGCGCTCGAGGCGATGCGCGGGCGCGTGTGATCGCGATCCGCGGCGTACGCGCGCGTCGTGTCAGAGGCCGGACAAACCGAACGGCGGCCGGCCGCTTTCTGCGGCGGACCGCAAATAGGCGGCGCCGCGTCTGATCGCGGCGGAAAAATAATCGAGATCGACATTGCCGCCCGAGGCGACGACGACCGCCACGCCGCCGACGAGTTCGTCGCGCTGCGTGAGCGCGCCGGCGAGCGCCGCCGCGCCGCCCGGCTCCAATACGACATTGAAGGAACCGGCGGCGAGCGCCATCGCGGCCTCCACATGGCGATCGGAAACGGCGAGCCCTTTCGCGCGCGAGCGGCGTAGGATCGCGAAAGTCTCCGCTCCGGGACTAGCGGCCGACAAGGCGTCGCAGACGGAGCCGCTGCGCTTGCGGCTGGCGATGACCTCGCCGGCGAGCAGCGACCGCCGCATATCGTCGAACGCCGCCGGCTCCACCGTGACGATGCGCGGCGCGCGCCGATAGAGATCGCAGGTGATCGCGACGCCGGCGGCGAGCCCGCCGCCGCCGCAGGACAGCAGAATCGCGTCCGGCGCCATCCCCCGCCCTTCGGTCTGCGTGAAGATTTCGAGGCCGACCGTCCCCTGCCCTGCTATGGTGCGCGGATCGTCGTAGGGATGGATGAGCCGCAGCCCTTTCTCGCGCGCGACGCGGCGCGCGACGGTTTCGCGATCGTCGATCTCGCGGTCGTAGACGACGATGTCGGCGCCATAGCCGCGCGAGCGCGCGACTTTGATCGCGGGCGCGTCGCGCGGCAGCACGATCGTCACCGGAACCCCGAGCTTCTGGCCTGCGTAAGCCACGGCCTGCGCATGATTGCCGGACGACAGCGCGACGACTCCGCGCCGCTTCTCCTTCTCGCTCGCCTGCAGAATTTGATTGAATGCGCCGCGCAGCTTGAAGGAGCCGGTGAGCTGCAGATTCTCCGCCTTCAGCAACAGTCGAAAGCCGAGCTCCGCGCTGAGCAGCGGCGCCTCGAGCAACGGGGTCGTCACGACATGAGGAGCGATTCGAGCCGCGGCGGCGATCACATCTTCGAGCGTCACGGGCAGAGCGGGGAAGGGGCCTCGCTCGACGGCGAGCGACATGGGTGCGGCGCTCCTCTCACCAGGGGACGCTCTTGTTGCGATAATCGAGGAATCGGCCGGTGTCCGAAGCCGTCAGCGCGTCGATCGTGGCGATCGAGCCACGCGCGCTCTCCTCGACCGAAATCTCGGCGTTTTCGCCCCCCATGTCGGTGCGCACCCAGCCGGGACTGAGCGCGACGACGACGATCCCCTCGCGCTCCAGATCCGTCGCCAGCCCCTGGACGATCTTGTTCACCGCCGCCTTGGAGGCGCGATAGGCGATATTGCCGGAGCCTGCGGCCGACATCGAGCCGATGCCGCTCGAGACGACGACGACGCGCGGATTGCGCGCGAGCCGCAGCGCCGGAAGCAGCGCCTGGACGAGACGCAAGGGGCCGAGCGTATTGACGGAGAACAGATCGAGCGCGCCGGCGAAATCCATATCCAGGCTCGATTGACGCTGCGGCCCATAGGCGCCGGCGTTGCAGACGAGCACGTCGAGCGGCGCGACGACCTCATCCGCCGCGGCGCGGATCGCGGCTTCGTCCCGCACGTCGAACACGACGATGGAAAATCGCGCGCGATGCCTCGCGACCTCGGCGGCGAGCCGCTCTCGCGCCTCTTCGCTGCGCACTGAGGCCGTCACGTCGTCGCCGCGCTCGGCGAGACGCCGCGCCAGCCCATGGCCTATCCCCCTGTTGGCGCCGGATATGAACCAATGCTCCGCCATGAAACCGCTCCCGAGCATGAGACGCGAAAATATATGGGGCGCGAGAGACGCCTGTCATGCGGAGGCGACGGCGCGCTGCAAAGCAAGCAGAGCGATCGGGTGAAGGCGTGTTCCTCTCCTTCGTCCTGAGGAGGCCTCGAAGAGGCCGTCTCGAAGGACGAAGGAGAGGAACACGTCGCAAACGGACGTCCTCGTCCTTTTGAGACGCCCGCTTCGCGGGCTCAGGATGAGGACATCCTTCACTCGATCGCGCTGGAAGAACGACGCACGACTCTTGCGCGCCTTCTGAACAGCTTGTACTGTGCGGCGATATATTGCGACTTTATTTCGAAAGGCGGCTCGACGTGCATGACACGCCGCAGATTTTCGTCGATGATCAGGTTCGGCTCCCCTCCCCTCTCGCGCCAGACGCGATTGCCGCGCCGTCGATCGCCTTCACCGGCGAGGATGGCGACTTTCGCCGCCTCGTCACCAGAGGGGCGCTGTTGGAGCTCGTCACGGCGGGTTTCTACCGCTTTTGGCTCGCGACCGACATTCGCCGCCATCTCTGGTCGCATACGATCATCGGCGGCGACGCGCTCGAATATCTCGGCACGGGACGCGAGTTGCTGTTCGGCTTCTTTTTCGCGCTCGCCATTCTGGCGCCCGTCTATCTCCTCTACTTCCTCATCGGAATCGAGGCGGAGCAATACAAGGCCTTCGCTTCGCTGCCGCTCTTTCTGTTCTTCGCCGCCTTCGGACAATTCGCCCTCTATCGGGCGCGGCGCTATCGGCTGCACCGCACGTCCTGGCGCGGACTGCGCTTTGGAATGAGCGGCTCGGGCCTCGCCTACGCAGCGCGCGCCTTCGGCTGGGGCCTCCTCGTCCTCGTCACGCTGGGATTGGCGCTGCCATGGGCCGAGGCGGCGCTCGAGCGCTACAAGATGCGCCATACCTTCTACGGCGATCTCACGGGCGATTTCGTGGGCGAGGCCGGCCGATTCCTAAAGAACGCTTGGTGGATATGGGCGACAGCCTTGTTGTTTCCAGCGATCGCGGCTGTCGCCGCCTCGAAGGGCGCCGACGCCGCCGGAGCGTTGTCCCTCGTCGGCATCCCCATCCTTCTCTTCCTCTATCCGACGCTCTACGCCGCCTTCAAAGCCGCCCAATGGAGATGGTGGCTGGAGGGGTTGCGCATCGGCGAGATTCGCGTCACGTCGAACCTCTCGACGACGTCGCTTCTCGCCAATTATCTGCAGTTCGGCTTCGTTTGCGTCCTCGTCCTGGTCGCAGCCGGACTAGTGGCGGGGCTCGTCACCAGCCTATTGTCCGCGGCGGGATTCGTGATCCCGCGCGCGGGTTCGGGAGCGCTTCCGCCGCTCCCTGTGCTCGCCGCCTGGATCATCCTCTACCTCACGACATTTCTGGCGCTCGGCGTCCTCTCGCGTATCTATCTCACGCAGCGCATCTGGAAGCTCGTGCTCGCCTCGCTGACGGCGTTCGACCTCGAGACCGCCGAAAACGTCGCCGCGCGCGCGAGCACGGCGAATGCGCTCGGCGAAGGCTTCGCCGATAGTCTCGATGTCGTCGGCTTCTGACGGAAGGCTCCATGACGGCGTCCGGCGACGAGACGATCTTCTTCGACGGTCGGAGCAGCAAGAAGCGGCGCGTGACCCTGGCTTTCAGCGAGACGCTGGAGATCGCCGAAGACGGCGCAACGGTCGCCGTTTGGGCCTATGACGATATTCGCCGCGTCGACGCGCCTGATGGAGCGCTGCGGTTGACGGCCGCATCCGCGCCCGAGCTCGCGCGACTCGAACTGCGCGACGCGCGACTTTCCGCCGAGATTCGGGCGCGCTGCAGGTTCCTGTCCGGACATGAGAGCCGCCGCGCCGCGACGAGGCCGATCATCCTCTGGTCGCTCGCCGCGACGACGGCGATCGTCGGCATGATCTGGTTCGGCATCCCTTACGCCGCCGATCGGCTCACGCCGCTCATTCCAGCGTCTTGGGAGAAACGCCTCGGCGACGCCGCCGACAAGCAGTTGCGGGCGATCTTTCCCGGCCGGACATGCCGCGCGACAAACGGCGTCGCGGCGCTGAACAAATTATCCGCGCGCCTGCAGAGCGTCGCCAGCCTCGCCTCCGCGGCGAGGATCGAGACGGTCTCCTCGAATATTCCGAACGCCTTCGCTCTGCCCGGCGGCAAGGTCTATCTGTTCTCGGCGCTGCTCGCCAAAGCCGAGACGCCCGACGAGATCGCCGGCGTGCTGGCGCATGAGCTCGGCCATCTGCGCCACCGCGATCATCTGCGCAAGATGATCGCCGACGGCGGGACCTCCTATCTGGCGGGGCTCCTGTTCGGCGACGTGAGCGGAGCGGGAGCGCTGATTTTCGCGAGCCGCGCGCTGCTCGGGGCGGCGCATTCGCGCGAGACGGAATCGCGGGCGGACGCCTTCGCCGCCCAATTGCTCGCCCGGCTCGGACGCCCCGCCGCGCCGATGGGCGCGCTACTGCTTCGCATCACCGGCTCGCAAAAAAGCGATTTCGGCCTCTTGCACGATCATCCTTTGAGCGAGGACCGCCTCGCCGCGCTCGCCGGCGCGGACAAGGGAGAGACGGGGCCGCCGCTGCTCGCAGACGACGAATGGACGGCGCTGAAGAAAATTTGCGACTGAGGCGGCGCCGACGGCGCTGGTGCGGACGGCGGGGGTCGAACCCGCATGGGGATAACCCCGAGGGATTTTAAGTCCCTTGCGTCTACCGATTTCGCCACGTCCGCCTGTCGCGAGGGTTAGCGCCACAAACGCGCGCGAGCAAGAGCTGCGAGAAGCCCACGGCGATCGGGGGAAGGATGTCCTCGTCCCGAGGAGCCGCCGCAGGCGGCGTCCCAAAAGGACGGGGACGTCCGCTTGCGGCGGAAGAGAGCCGGTCACGCCCCGCCTTTGGCGATCGGCGCCTGGAAACTGAGCCCCGTGTCCCAGGGGAAGAAAATCCACGTATCCTGCGAGACCTCGGTGACGAAGGTGTCGACCAGGGGACGGCCCTGCGGCTTGGCGTAGACGGTGGCGAAATGCGCCTTCGGCAGGAGTTCTCGAACCACTCTGGCGGTCGCGCCGGTGTCGACGAGATCGTCGATGATCAGCACCTCCTCGCTCGGGCGGGACAAAATCGTCTCCGACAGCGGCTTCAGCACCTCGACCTCGCCGCGCAGATTTTCCTCATGATAGCTCGCGACGCAAATCGTCTCGATCACCCTGATGCCGAGCTCCCGCGCGACGATGCCGGCCGGCACCAGTCCGCCGCGCGTCACCGCGACGATCGCCGAGAAGCCGCCGATCGCCGACAGCCGCCACGCCAGCGCGCGCGCGTCGCGATGGAACGCGTCCCAGGAGACGGGGAAAGCCTTGTCCTCGAGCGTCAACGCGCGCCTCCTCGTCTTTCGGCTCAGATGGGCGTTCCATTCGCCGACAATCGCGCGATCAGCGACCGCACGGCCCCGGCCGCGCGCTCCAGCTCGTCGGCGTCGCGGCTGCGCAGGACGATCTGATTGCGCACGCCGGCGCTCGAAAAGGACGGATAGGAGCCGATCGTCACTTTCTCGTGCGCCTCGGCGATCTTCGACAGATCGGCCGCGTAGCGCCCTTCCGGAAGGCTGTCGGCGTCGACCGTCGCGACCAGCACTTTCGCGCCTCTCGCCAGCCGTCCCGCGGCGGCGTCGAGCATCGCCTGCATGATGATCGGCACGCCCGCCATGACGATGACATTGCCGATCATGAAGCCGGGGGCCTTGGAAATGACGTTCTCGATCAGCTCGGCGCCCTTCGGTATGCGCGCCATGCGCCGCCGGGCCGCGTTCAAATCCTCCGGCTTGATTCGCTCGAGCAGCATCGCGACGGCGCGCGGGTCCTCGTCGATCTCCACCCCGAAAGCCGCTGCGATGGCGTCGGCGGTGATGTCGTCATGCGTCGGACCGATGCCGCCGGTGGTGAGGACGTAAGTGTAGCGGCGGCGCAGCGCGTCGACGGCAGCGACGATTTCCTCCGTGACGTCGGGCACGACGCGCGCCTCGCGCAGCTCGACGCCGATCTCGCCGAGATATCTGGCGATATAGCTCGTGTTCTGGTCCTGCGTGCGGCCCGAGAGGATTTCGTCGCCGATGACGAGAACGGCGGCGGTGATGTTCCCATTCTGCTCCATCGAGCCCGTCCCTGGCTTTTTGTCGCAAAGATTATGACGGAACCCCCGGCGATGGCCAGCTCGAACCGAAGGGTTCCGTCCCCTCGAGCCTCGGGCTCGTCTCGGGCCCTTCGTATCTTGCTTTGCGGCGTCAACGGCTTAACTTATAAGGGTCTCCAGGGAAACACCAACGGAAGAGCGAAAGGATGACGTTCGTCGAGTCCCGCCTCGCGGGCTCTGGGCGCAAGAGCGGCCAGATCAAACTCCATGGGCCGGAGGAATTCGACGCGATGCGCCGCGCCGGCAGGCTGACGGCGGAGGCGCTCGACATGCTCGTTCCGCATGTCCGGCCGGGCGTCACGACGCAGGCCCTCGACGATCTCGTCTTCGACTTCGCGATGTCCCACGGCATTTATCCGGCGCCGCTCGACTATCGCGGCTATCGCAAATCGATCTGCACCTCCATCAATCATGTCGTCTGCCACGGCATCCCCGACAACAAGCCGCTGCGCGAGGGCGACATCGTCAATATCGACGTGACCTTCATCGTCGACGGCTGGCATGGCGATTCGAGCCGCATGTTCGCGGTGGGCGAGATCCCCCGCCGCGCCCAGCGGCTCATCGATGTCACCTATGAATCGCTGATGCGCGGCATCGCCGCCGTGAAGCCCGGCGCGACGACCGGCGACATCGGCGCGGCCATCCAGCATTATGCGGAGGGCGAGCGCTGCTCGGTGGTGCGGGACTTCTGCGGCCACGGACTCGGCCGCCTGTTCCACGACGAGCCCAACATCCTGCACTATGGCGTGCGCGGCCAGGGCGTCGAATTGCGCGCCGGCATGTTCTTCACCATCGAGCCGATGATCAATCTCGGCCGGCCGCAGGTGAAGATTCTCTCCGACGGCTGGACCGCCGTCACCCGCGATCGCTCGCTGTCGGCGCAGTTCGAGCATTCGCTCGGCGTGACGGAGACCGGCGTCGAAATCTTCACCGCCTCTCCGGCGGGGCTCGACCATCCGACGCAGGCGGCGCCCGCCGCCGCGCCGTGAGCAAGCGCGAGGCCCCCAAGGCGGAAGAGGCCAAGGGCCTGCGCGAGGACGCTCCGCATTTTCACGGCCACCGGCAGAGGCTGCGCGAGCGCTTTCTCGAGGCCGGCGACGCCGCGCTCGCAGACTATGAG
>PQAN01000450.1 GCA_003105285.1 Methylocystaceae bacterium | reverse complement strand
GGGCCTATCACGCCATTCTCCTCGATATCGACAATGGTCCGGACGCCGTGATGTTTTCCGCCAATTCGTCTCTCTATTCGTCGCCGGGGCTGACGCGGCTTCGCCGCGCCCTCGCGCCGCGAGGCGTATTGGCCATATGGTCGGCGGATCGCTCGGCCCGATTCGAGAAGCGCTTGGAGGCGGCGGGATTCTCCTGGCGTGCGGCGGAGATATCGGCGCGGGGCGCCGTGAACGACGTCACGCACACGATTTATTTTGCGAGCGCAGTCTAGAGTCTTTCCGTGTTTCATTGAAACGCGGAAAGACTCTAGCTTCTTGTTTTGACGCGTTTCCGACGCCGAACCGGTTTCCRCTTCGGCTGGAAACGCTCTAGGCTCGTCGCGCCGATCGCCTCGAGCGGCCCCGGCGAAGGAAGAATGAGCGGCGAGCGGAATACGGACAATCTCGTATAGGCTCGGGGAGGCCTGCGGCCTTATCGGAGTCCCGGTCCGCGCCTATATCGAAAACTTGGCTGTTTCGGAGAAGAAGACGATGCGAATCCTATCGCGCATATCGGCGTTCGGCGTGATCTTGTGTCTCATGTTCGGCATGGGCGTCGTTTCGCACGCATTCGCGCAGGCCGAGCGCGTC
Organism: Methylocystaceae bacterium; assembly: GCA_003105285.1. Lineage (GTDB taxonomy): Bacteria > Pseudomonadota > Alphaproteobacteria > Rhizobiales > Beijerinckiaceae > Methylosinus. The sequence goes on along the minus strand of PQAN01000450.1, from coordinate 9,389 downwards.
GCGCCGCAGTCGCGCGGCGAGGCGATCCTCTCCTTCTCGCCGGTGGTGAAGAAGGCGGCGCCGGCCGTCGTCAACGTCTTCGCCTCGCGCATCGAGCAGCGGCCGATCAATCCCTTCTTCGACGATCCGGTGTTCCGCCGCTTCTTCGGCGAGGGCGGCGGCGGGCCGCGCGGCCCGACCGCCCAGTCGCTCGGCTCCGGCGTCATCGTCGACGCCACGGGCCTCGTCGTCACCAATAATCACGTCATCGAGGGCATGACGGATGTGAAGGTCGCGCTCGCCGACAAGCGCGAGATAGCGGCGAAAATCCTGCTGCGCGATCCGCGCACCGATCTCGCCGTGCTGAAGCTCGCGGAAGGCGCCAACTTTCCGACGATGGAGCTCGGCGATTCGGACGCTCTCGAGGTCGGCGATCTGACGCTCGCCATCGGCAATCCCTTCGGCGTCGGACAGACGGTGACGCAGGGCATCGTGTCGGCGCTGGCGCGCACGCAGGTCGGCATCTCCGACTACGGCTTCTTCATCCAGACCGACGCGGCGATCAATCCGGGCAATTCCGGCGGGCCGCTCGTCGACATGAATGCGCGCGTCGTCGGCATCAATTCGGCGATCTTCTCGAAGTCCGGCGGCTCGGTCGGCATCGGCTTCGCGATTCCGGTCAATATGGTCAAGATCGTCATCGCGGCGGCCAAGACCGGCGGCAAGCAGGTGCGCCGCCCCTGGCTCGGCGCGACCTTGCAGACTCTGTCAAAGGAGATTTCCGACAGTCTCGGCCTCGAGCGTCCGGCCGGCGCGCTCGTCGCCGATCTCATCGCCAAAGGACCGGCGGCCGAAGCCGGCCTGAAGCGCGGCGACGTCATCGTCTCGGTCGACGGGCAGCCGGCCGACGATCCGGAAGCCGTCGGCTATCGCCTCGCCACCAAGCCGCTCGGCGGCTCCGCCACGCTCGGCGTGCTGCGCGGAACCAAGACGATTTCCGCCGCGATGCGCCTCACGCCCGCGCCCGAAACGCCGGCGCGCGAGCCGTTGAAGGTGAAGGGCCCCTCGCCTTTCAACGGCGCGACTTTCGTCAATATCTCGCCGGCGGTCGTCGAGGAATTGTCGCTGCAGGGCGTCGCCAACGGCGTCGCGGTGACGGACATAGACGAGGATTCCGTGGCCGCGAGGCTCAATCTGCAGAAGGGCGACGTGATCCTTTCGATCAATGACGAGAAGATCGAGTCGACGAAGGAGCTCGACCGCGCGACGGGCGGACGTCACTATTACTGGAAGATCACGCTGGCGCGCGGCGGGCAGGTGTTCACGACGGTGGTCGGGGGGTGAGGGCGGCTGCGCCCACTCGTCTCCGAACGACGCCCGGCCGGTCGGTCGCGATGGCGTGAATGGTCCTCTCTTCGTCCGCAACCGGCGTTTCGCGTCGCGCAGGCGAAGATAGACTCTCCTTATGTTCAATTCGTAAGGAGGATGAAATGCTCGCATCCGATACTGCTCTGATCGTCGTCGACGCACAAGAATCCTTCCGGCGTCGGCCGTATTTCAGGGAAGACGACGCTCTGGCCTATATCGAACGCCAGCAGGCCCTGATCGACGGCGCGTCGGCCGCCGGCATTCCGATCGTCCAAATTTTCCACGTGGCCGACGACGGCCCTTTCGCGAAAGCTTCCGGCTTGGTGAGGGCGCTCGCGCCGCTCAGGATCGAACCGGACGCCGTGTTCGAGAAGCGTCGCCATAGCGCGCTCATCGGCAGCGGCCTCGACGTCTGGCTGATTGCCAATGGCGTCCGCCGTCTCATCGTCTCCGGCATCCGCACCGAACAATGCTGCGAGACGACGACGCGCCACGCCTCTGACCTCGGATATGCGGTCGACTTTGTCGGCGAGGCCACGCTGACTTTCCCGATGACCGACGCCTCCGGCCGGGAATGGAGCGCCGCGGACATACGCGCCGGCGCCGAACTGGCGCTCGCCGGCCGCTTCGCCCGCATCGCGACCGTCGAGCAGGCGCTGGCCGGACGGGCGGAGCCGACCGCCGCATGACGCAGCAGCCGGCGCCTGTCGAAATCCCCGTCTTCGTCGTCGTGCCGCCGAGGGTGCTGCTGCTCGATGTCGCCGGGCCGATGGAAGTGCTGCGCAAGGCCAATCTCGAACAGGAGGCCGTGCGTTTCGCCGTCGCCTATGTCGGGCCGTCGCCGTCGGCGGGCAGCTCCATCGGGCTCGATGTGACGGGCATCGCGCGCTTGCCGGAGCATCCGCCGGAAGGCTCGCTGGTCGTCGTTTCCGGAGCCGCGGACCCGCCGCTCGGCGGATCGGCGGTCGACCGGGCGGAGGATGCGGCGCGCGAGGCGGAGATCGTCGCCTGGCTGGGGCGGGCGATCCGCCCCGGCGTCCGGCTCGCGTCCGTCTGCTCCGGCGCGCTGCTCGCCGCCCGCGCCGGCCTGCTCGACGGGCGCGAATGCACCACGCATCACAAAATCGTCGCCGAACTCACGCGCCTCGCCCCCGCCGCGCGCGTTCGCGAGAACCGGCTCTACATCGAGGACGGCGATCGGTTCACCAGCGCCGGCGTCACCGCCGGGATCGACCTGATGCTGCATATCGTGGCGCAAGCCGCCGGGCACCCGACGGCGCTCGCTGTCGCCCGCCACCTCGTCGTCTATCTGAGGCGTGGCGGGGACGACCCGCAGCTGTCTCCCTGGTTGGAGGGACGCAACCATATTCACCCGGCGATCCATCGCGCGCAGGACGCCGTCGCCGCCGATCCGGCGCGCGACTGGTCCGTGGCGGCCCTCGCCCGCGTCGCGGCCGCGAGTCCGCGCAATCTCTCGCGGCTCTTCAACGAGCATGCGGGCATGAGCGTCACGGACTATGTGAACCGCATGCGCATCGCGCTGGCGCGGGAACTCGTCGCCGGCTCCCGTCTCGACATGGAGACGGTGGCGGAACGCGCGGGCTTCGCCTCCACGCGCCAGTTCCGCCGCGCCTGGAACCGTCTCCACACCGATCCGCCGAGACGGATGCGAAACGCGCGCCGCTGATCGTTTCGATCGAATCGGCTGAGCTTTCTTTTCAGGTCCTGCGCACTCGGCGAGCCATAAGCTCGGCGTTTTGATCGCGGCGGGAAAGACCCCCGGCCCCTCTTCCTCACCGTCTCCCTGCAATCAGAGAGAAGGGGCGGCCAGCGCCGCGCGAAGCGATCGAGCCCGAATGGCATCACACCCTGTGCGCCCACGCACAAACGCATCCCGTGAGACGCTCTAAAAATCGTGACGTTCGCTGATGACGCGGACGCAACAACGGGTCGAGACACCCTTGGACGATCAGGAGCCGATCATGAGCCTCTCGATGAACGAATTCGCTTCGCGCCCCGTCCACGCCGCTTCCGCCGCGCGCGTGTCGTTCCTCATCCTCGGCGTGATCGCCTCGCTCGCCGCCGGCAAGGCGATGATGGCGCAGGGGCTGACGACGCCCGCCATGGCCGAGCCCGCGGCGCCGGCCGCCGTCGCCAAGATCGCCATGGAGCCGATCGCCGCGAATGCGCCGGAGCCCGCGAAGAATGTCTGCCGTCAGGTCGAGGTCGAGATCGACGAAGGCTATGGCGTTCGCGGCCATGTCACGCGCTGGGTCTGCCGCAAGGCGTTCTGACGCCGCCGAACCGCCTTGTGCGCTCGCGCACAAACGTCTCCGACGCGTCACCTTACAAATCGTGACGTTCGCCGATGACGCGAACGAAGCCGTCCGACAAAAACAGGAGCCGGTCATGAGCCTCACGATGAACGAATTCGCCTCGCGCCCCGTCCACGCGGCCTCCGCCGTCAGAATCGCCCTTCTCGGCCTCGGCGTGATCGTCTCGCTCGCCGCCGGCAAGGCGCTGCTGGAGCAGGGTTTGGCGACGCCCGCCAAGGCCGAGCCCGCCGTCGCCGACAAGGTCGCGGCCGGCGCGCAAGAGAGCGCGAAGAAACTATGCCGTCAGGTCGAGGTCGAGATCGACGACGCCGGGGGCGTTCGCGGCCGCGTCGTCTGGATCTGCCGCAAGCCTCTGTGAGCCCTGTGCTGCGTCAGACGACGCCGGAGGCGATATTCACCATCAGCGCCAGAATGGTCGTATTGTAGAAGAACGCCAGCACGCCCTGCGCCAGCGCCACGGCGCGCATCGTCGGCGACGAGGTGGAGACGTCCGCCGTCTGGCAGGCGACGCCGATGACATAGGCGAAATAGAGAAAATCCACGTAATTCGGCTGGTCCGTTCCGGGAAAGATCAGCCCGCCGCGCAGCTCGGGCCGCCTGTCCGGCGAGGTCGCGCGCTCGAAATAATATTCATGCGCGTAATGGAATGTGAACATCAAATGGATGAACAGCCAGGACGCGACGACCGTCAGAATGGCCAGTCCGAGATGCGCCGTCTTCGTCCATCCCGTGAGATCCTTGGCCGCGCCGAGCTCCACGACGATCGCCCCCATCGACGCGCAGGCCGTCACGATGGAGAGGACGAGGATGACGAGCCGGCCTTCGTCCTCGAATTGCGAACGCCGCCTCATCGATTCATGCGTCGCGCGGGCCATGAGCTCCGCCGAGAGCGCCAGATAGGCGATTACGAAGGCGTTCCAGCCGACGAGCGCGCGCGTCACATGGGCCCAGCCGTCCGGCAGGACGGCGCCGGTCGCCGCTCCGATCAGCAGACAGGCGAACAGGCGCGCCCGGGCGCGAAGGATGCGTAAGACCAGCGGACGCCGTCGCCGCCGGCGCGCCGAGGTCGTGGGTTCGCCCGCGCCGGTCACGCTCGTCTCAATTGCTGCGCAGAGCGACGAAATGCGCGGCCTGCGCGAGGATATGGGTCGCCTCGCCCAATCGCGTCGCCGCGAGCGCGTCGACCGCCGCCTGGACGAGAAAATCGCGCCGCGCCCGCGCGGCGTCGAGGCCGAGCAGGCCGATCAGCGTCGCCTTGTTGCGCTCCGCGTCCTTGCCGGCGCGCTTGCCGAGCGCGGCGGTGTCGCCTTCCGCGTCGAGAATGTCGTCGGCGATCTGGAAGGCGGCGCCGAGCGCTTCGCCATAGCGGGTGAGGGCGCTGCCCGCATCGGGGGAGGCGCCGCCGAGAATGGCGCCGGCGTCGACCGCAAAGCGCAACAGCGCGCCGGTCTTCATCGCCTGGAGCCGCAAGATCTCGTCGAGCGTGAGAGGCGTTTTCGCCGTCTCGGCCTCCAGATCCAGCGCCTGGCCGCCGACCATGCCGCCGAGGCCCGCCGCACGGGCGAGCGCCAGCACGAGATTTGCGCGAATTCCCGCGTCCGCATGAGTCGCGGGATCGGCGACGACGTCGAAAGCGTAGGTCAGCAGTCCGTCGCCGGCGAGGATGGCGGTCGCCTCGTCGAAGGCCTTGTGCGCCGTCGGCCGGCCGCGCCGCAGATCGTCGTCGTCCATCGCCGGCAGATCGTCATGCACGAGCGAATAGCAATGGACCATCTCGAGCGCCGCCGCCGTGCGCTGCGCGCTCTCGCCCGTCGCGCCGAAGAGGCGCGCCGATTCGATGACGAGAAAGGGCCGCAGCCGCTTGCCGCCGCCGAGCGAGGCGTAGCGCATGGCCTCGAGCAGGCGGGCGGGGCGCCTGATCTCGCCCGCGAGCGGGGCGGCGCCGAGCAGCGCGTCGAGCTGCGTCTCGGTCGCCTCGGCGGCGGCGTCGAGACGGCGGCGGAATTCTTCGTCGATGGTCATGAACGCGTCCGGTTGTTTTGGAAAACTTTTCCATCTGGCCCGGACCTAGCAAATTTGCGATGAATTCCCAAGTGGGCGAGGARTCGACGGACAAGCGCGCGAAAGCGCTCGAAGATAAGGGATCTACTTATGACYGCCTCGTCGTCTCCTTTGTTCGAGCCGTTTCGGCTCGGCGATCTCTCATTGCCCAATCGTATAGTCATGGCGCCGCTGACGCGCCGGCGCTCGACGCCCGGCTCGAACGCCGCCAACGAGCTCATCGCCGAGCATTATCGGCAGCGCGCCACCGCCGGCCTCATCATCAGCGAGGCCTCGCAGATTTCCCAGCAGGGGCAGGGCTACGCCCTGACGCCGGGCATTTATTCCGAGCAGCAGGTGGAGGGCTGGCGCAAAGTGACGGACGCCGTCCACGACGCTGGCGGACGGATTTTCATCCAGCTCTGGCATGTCGGCCGCGTCTCGCATGTCGATCTGCAGCCCGGCGGCGGAGCCCCGGTCGCCCCTTCGGCGATCGCCGCGAAGACGAAGACCGTCACCGAGAAAGGCTATGTGGACGTCTCGCCGCCGCGCGCCCTGGCGACGGAAGAGATCGCCAGCGTCGTGGCCGATTATGCGAAAGCGGCGCGAAACGCCAAGGAGGCAGGGTTCGACGGCGTCGAGATTCACGGCGCCAATGGCTATCTGATCGACCAGTTCCTGCGCGACGGCGCCAACAAGCGGACCGACGCCTATGGCGGACCGGTCGAAAACCGCGCCCGTTTCGCGCTGGAGGTCGCCGAGGCTATCTTACGCGAATGGGACGCCTCGCGCGTCGGCGTCCGCCTGTCGCCGGTGAGCCCGTCCAACGACATCTCGGACAGCGATCCGGCGACGATCTTCTTCTATCTCGTCGACAAGCTCGCGGCGCTGAAGCTCGCCTTCATCCATGTCGTCGAAGGCGCGACCGGCGGGCCGAGGGACATCGCGCCCTTCGATTATCTCGCTTTGCGAAACAGCTTTCCCGGCGCCTATATCGCCAACAACGCCTATACGCGCGAACTGGCGGAGGAGGCGATCGCCGAGGGCCGCGCCGATCTCGTCGCCTTCGGACGGCCGTTCATCGCCAATCCCGATCTCGTCGAGCGCCTGCGCCGCGCGGCGCCGCTCAACGAAGTCGACAGCGACACAATCTATAGCAGTGGGGCGAAAGGATATACGGACTATCCCGCGCTGGCGGGGTGAGGGACGCGCGCCCCGATCCTGTGGGAGAGCGGACGCAAACGATCGGTCTCGAAGGCTGGTCGTCTCGTCACGCGAGTTCGAGCGCGCGCGTGGCAAGGGCGACGACGCGCGGAATCGGCTTCTTTCCCTGCTCGTAATAAGCAACCATACGGCGGCTGACGCCGAGCGCCGCCGCCGCCATTTCGAGCGTGTACGCCTTGCGTTCGCGCCAACGCTTGAAGGCGTCCGGCGACAAGGTGACGCCCGCTTGTTCCTGCGCGAGCCGCCACAGCGTATCGGCGGACATGTCGATCTCGTCTGACCAGACGACATCCGCCCCATGGTCGCCGACGCGCACCTGGTCGAACAGTTCCCGCGAGCGGCGCAACGGCTCGAAAACACGGAAGGTCTCGACCATGCCCGACACGTCGACGAGGTTTTCGTCACCCTTGTCCCAGCGAATGCGCAAGGTCAGCGGTCTTTCGCCGGCTTGTACCGAGGTGATGCGCGGCAAAATTTTCTTCGGCACGGTCACCCCCGTTCGTTCCGTTCCACCCATTCGAGGGCGAGCATGTTTTGATGCTCTTGCGCCCATGCCAAGGCTTCGGCGATCTGGGTTGGGCGTGCGTCCCCCGCGATTACGACAAAATCCGAAATCCGCACGAGTACTTGAAAGTCAGGTGCAACAATGTGGAAATGCGGCGGGCGATGATCGTCGGCGTACATACGAATGCTGACGAATGCTGACCGAGCCGAAGCGTTGCAAAATGGGCATACGAAACGATACCGCTCCTCATAGTGCAACTATTGCACTATGAGGGCCGTAAATCAACCATCGGAAACTTCACTCGCACTCCACCTTGCGCCCGCGCAAATGGCAGCGCAGGAGCGGCTTTCCCTGCACGTCGTAATCGGTGACGAGCCATTCGCCGTCGCCGCGTTCGAAGGTCGCGAAGCCGAATATCGGGGCGGTGCTGCGCCCGCGCTCGACGGTGAGGCCGTTGATCACGAGACCGTCGAATTTGGCCGGCGTATAGGGGTCCAGCGTGTCGCCGCCATTGCCGACGACGAATTGCGCCGGATAGTCCTCGACATAGCTCGCCGCCTGGAAGGCGTGCAGATGGCCCGAGAGGATCGCCTCCACATTGGCCGGCAGGCCGTCGCGCGCGGCCTCCGCCAGCGTCTTGTTGTCTCCGACCGTCTCCTTTCCGCTGATGCGGATGGACGAGAAGATCGGCTTGTGGAACGCGTACCAGACCGGTCCGGGAATCGCGCCCGCCGTCGAGAGCTGCGTCTTGAAGAATTGCGCCTGCTCCAGATTGGCGACCCGGTCTTCGGCCGTCGTGACGTCCAGCACGACGAGCGTCGGGCCGCCGAGATCGACGGCGAAAGGCCGATCCTGCGGCGGGCATCGCCCGTCGGCGGGGAAGGGATGAGGATCGAGCGCGCGCGTCCAGCCGCGCCCGCCGCGCTCGCATGTCTCGTGATTGCCGCGCACGAACACCCAGGGCGCCGAATGGAGCAGCGCCCCGGCGGGATCGAAGAAATCGGCCTCCCAAGAGGCCCAATTGTCCCCATGGGGCGACCCTGCGCAGCCCTGGCGCAGCAAGGGACAGGCGCTCTCGCGGTAATAATAGTCGCCGACATGAACGACGAGATCGGGCGCGAGCTTCGCCGCGACATCGGCGACGAGCGGGAACGGCCAGGAGCCGGGGGAATTGCAATCCTGCAGGAACAAGCCCTTGAGGCGGCAGCCGGTGTCGCCGACGACGAGAATCTTGTTCGGCCGCGGCGGCGGCAGCGCCAGCGGACGTCCGTCGATCGCGGCGCTCTTCGCTCCTTTGGGAATATCGAGCGTGCAGATCGTCACGGGAAACAGATCGTCGGCCTGCGCGCGCGCCGTCATCGCCGTTTCGCGGCCGTCGATCGCCGCCTTCGGGCAGGCGCCGCTCTTTGTGACGGCCCGCGCCTGCAGGCCCTCGGCGGCGAATTGAACCCAATGGTGGAAATCGCCGGCCGCGGCAGGAGGCGGCGACAAGGCGATCGTCGCGCCGAGCAGAACAAGGACGCGCCGGCGCGCCGCCATCCACAAAAGGTCGAATAGGCTCGAACTCATCGACAATCCCGCTCGATTCGAATGTCGCGACGCCGAAATGGCGAAGCTCGGCTCTTACGTCATCTTTCCGCCCGTTTCCATCGGTTGTCTCTGGCTCGGCCGTCGGCTTGTCGGACGCCGCTTTTCGCGCCTATGGTTTTCTCGCGATGATCCGAAGGCGATTCGTTTTGTCGTTTCACTGTCGGCGCAGCCGCCTATGAGGCGCACCCGATGGTCGGCGCCCGAGCGGGCGAGGCCGTCACGGCCATGTCGAAAGGGAGAGGAAGCCCTATGAAGAAGATTCTTGTTCTGACGACGGCGCTGGCGCTGGCGGCGCCGCTCGCCGGCTGCAATACGCCCGGCGAACGCGCCGCCGGCGGAGCGCTGCT
>PQAN01000449.1 GCA_003105285.1 Methylocystaceae bacterium | reverse complement strand
CTCGACGGCCTGACCGTGCTCGAGCGCTGGCGGGAGCAGGGCCGCCGCACGCCCGTGCTGGCCTTGAGCGCGCGCAGCTCCTGGAGCGAGCGCGTCGAGGGGATCGACGCCGGCGCCGACGATTATCTGCCCAAGCCCTTCCGGCTCGAGGAGCTGATGGCGCGGCTTCGCTCGATCATCCGACGCTCGGCCGGACATGCGTCGTCCGTGACGACGATCGGCGAGGTGTCGCTCGACGAGCGCAGCATGACGATCAAGGTGAACGACGCGCCGATCGAATTGTCGCCGATCGAATATCGGCTCGTCGCCTATCTCATGCACCGGCGCGGCCATGTCGTGCCGCAATCCGAACTCGCCGAGCATGTCTACGGCCACGACCAGCAGACGTCGAACGCGATCGAGGTGCTCGTCGGCCGCGTTCGCAAGAAGATCGGCGCGAGCTTCATCGAGACGCGCCGCGGCTTCGGCTATGTCGTCCCGGCCGTCGAGGAATGAGGACGCGCTCGCTGCGGCTGCGGCTGTTTCTCGCCGGCGCGCTGGCGATCGCCGCCGCGCTGGTGCTCGCGGGCCTCGGACTTGTCCTCCTGTTCGAGCATCATCTCGAGCGCACGATGGACGACGATATCGAGACCTATGTTCGGCAACTCGTTTCCGGGCTGGAGATCGATCGCGCGACCGGCCGTCTGCGTGTGACGAAATCGGCGGCCGATCCGCGCTTCGAACTGCTCTCGTCGGGCTTTTATTGGCAGGCCGCGATCGACGATTTTCGAGAGATCGTGCGTTCGCCCTCGCTCGGCGGCGAGACGCTGCCATTTCCCGGCGAGGGCCGGGCCGACGACCGCATCCATTTTTCGCGCATCCTCGGCCCGTCGCGAGAGCCGCTGCTGGCCGGGGAGCGCTTCGTGTCCCTGCAGGCCGGCTCGCTGCGCGCCCACATTCGCGTGCTCGTCGCGCTCGATCTCGTCGGCGTCACGCGCGCCCGCAATATGTTCGGCGCCGAGCTGATCGCCGCTCTGCTGATCATCGCCGTCGGGATGGCGCTCGCCATGTGGGTGCAGGTCGGGCTCGGCCTGGCGCCGCTCTCCGTGTTGCGCGCCGAGGTCGGGGAAATCGCGCGGGGCGCGCGGCGGCGCCTCGGCCAGGAAGGCCCGCGCGAGGTCCAGCCGCTCGTCGATGAAGTGAACGGCCTGCTCGACGAGCGCGAAAAGGAGATCGAGCGCGCCCGCAATCGCGCCGCCGATCTCGCGCATGGCCTGAAGACGCCGCTCACGGCGCTCGCCGCCGATGCGAGGCTGCTGCGCGGCAAAGGCGAATTGGACATCGCGCAGTCGCTCGAGCGCATCGGCGACGCCATGCACCGGCATGTGGCGCGCGAGCTCGCGCGGGCGCGGGCGCGTGGGATACAGCATTCGCGCGAGACCGCGAAGACGCCGGTCGCCGATGTCGTCGACGCCCTGGTGCGAACGCTCGCGCGCACGGGGGCGGAGATCGCCTTCGAGGCGAAGATCGAGCCGGGGATGCGCGTCGCCGTGGATCGCATCGATCTGATGGAGATCCTCGGCAATCTCCTCGAGAACGCGATGCGCCACGCGATTGCCCGCGTGCGGGTCTCGGCGCTGGGCGGGCGTTTCGTCGTCGAGGACGACGGCCCCGGCCTTCCCGCGGGCAGCGAGACTCTGATCCGCCAGCGCGGCGGCCGGCTCGACGAAACCGGCGGCGCAGGGCTCGGCCTCGCGATCGTGCAGGATGTGCTGGACGCCTATGGCGCGGCGATGGCCTTCTCGCGCTCCGAGCTGGGCGGCCTTCGCGTGTCGGTGGATTTGTCGCGATATGCGACGAATTGAGGAGTCGCTTTTGAGCCGAGACGGGCTCCCCGATCGATAACGAATAGGCGGGCGGCGCTTCCGATGCGGGAAGCGGCGTTCGCGCTTTTGCCGACTCGACCTCGGGCAATTGTGCCGTTTCGCGCCGCAGCTTAATGTCGTCTGTCGTGGGGCCGAGACGCCCCTTACCGACAGGACGACAAATAATGTTCGGCTATGCGTTGTTTTCGATCTCGATCGTCGTGGCGGCGCTCGCTTCGTTGCGCGTCGACGCTCGCGAGCGAATCGAATGGAGACGGGAGGAGCGTCCCTATCTCGAAGCGCGCTCGAAGGAAGCGGAGTCCGACGCCATGGTGCGCGCCTCCTGCGCGCTTCAGGGGCGCATCCAACTTCGCCTGGGAGCCTATTTCGGTATCGGACGTGGGGAGGGTGAACCCGTTTCCATCACGGTCGACAGCGGCGCCAAGACGGCGAGCGTCAAGGGCGTGTCGAAATTCAGCCCCGACTCCGAGATGACCGGCGGTACGGAACTCGTGGCGGAGGTCGGCCTCGACGATCCCGTCGTCGACATTCTCTTCAGCGGCAGGCAGGTCACGATCGTCACGCCGGGCAAGAAGAAAGAGCGGCTGCTCGACGCCGACGCTTCCGGCGTGACGAAGAAATTCGTCGACGATTGTCGAGGGCGTTGATTCGGGCGCGCGAAGAATTCGGTTGATCGTGGGCGAGAACAGAGGCGCCGGCGGGGCCTGTAGAGGCTCCAATTTTGCGAGAGCCTCGGCGCCGGTCGCATCGCCATCGGGACGGCGGCCATAGCGGCGACATATAATCTTCAGATTGTGTTGGTGCCCAAGAGAGGACTCGAACCTCCACGGCTTTCACCACTGGTACCTGAAACCAGCGCGTCTACCAATTCCGCCACCTGGGCCCGCCAGTCTCATACGGGGGCGGGGAGCGGCTTGTCAATGCGTCCGTTTCGCTTTTGCGGCGCATTCCATTCGCGGCCAAATCGCGCTACAGCATCCGCCCGCAAAGGGATTTCGATGCGTCGATCGTTTCGACCGGATCAGCGTGGGGCGAGAGAATGAGCCAAGATGTGTTGGAGCCGGGGCGGCTCGTGACGGTGTTCGGCGGGTCCGGGTTCATCGGACGCCATGTCGTGCGCGCCTTGGCCCGTGACGGCTGGCGGGTGCGCGTCGCCTGCCGCAGGCCCGATCTCGCCTTCCATCTGCAGCCGCTCGGCAATGTCGGACAGATTTTCCCGGTCCAGGTCAATCTGCGCTATCCGCAATCGGTCGGAGCCGCGCTGCAGGGCGCGGAGGCGGTCGTCAATCTCGTCGGCATTCTCGCCGAGGGCGGCAAGCAGAAATTTTCCGCGCTGCATGTCGAGGGCGCGAAGGCCGTGGCCGCCGCCGCCGCTGCAGCGGGCGTCGAACGGCTCGTCCATGTGTCGGCGATCGGCGCCGATGCGGGTTCGAGCTCCGTCTACGCCCGCACCAAGGCGGGGGGCGAGGCGGCCGTGCGGGAGGCCTTTCCTCAGGCCGTGATTCTGCGTCCTTCTGTCGTCTTCGGCCCCGAGGATGATTTCTTCAACCGATTCGCCGCAATGGCGCGAATTCTGCCTGTCGTTCCGATCATCGGCGAGAAGACGCGGTTTCAGCCGGTCTATGTCGGCGATGTCGCGCATGCGGCGGCGCTCGCCGTCGACGGCCGCGCCGAGGCCGGCGCGACCTATGAGCTCGGCGGGCCGGAGGTGAAGACGTTCCGCGAGATCGTCGAATATGTGCTCGAGGTCACGCAGCGCGATCGCAAGATTCTGCCGCTCTCCTTCGGAACGGGCCGGCTGGTCGCGGGCGTCACGCAGACGCTGAGCAAATTGTCGCTCGGGCTGTTCCCCAGCCTGCTGACGACGACGCTCGACCAGGTCGAGCTGCTGCGCCGCGACAATGTGGTGTCGGACGAGGCCAAGGCCGCCGCGCTGACGCTGGAGGGCCTGGGCGTCGCGCCGAGCGCCATCGAGGCGATCGTTCCCGCTTATCTCTATCGCTACCGCAAGACGGGGCAATATCAGGCGCAACGGCTCGCCTGACTCGTTTTTAYGGCCCGGCGGCGCGTCTYGCCGGGCCGGTCAGGAGCCTGTGCATGCGCACCATGAAGGCGACGCCGAACAGCGGCGTGAACAGATTGAGTCCCGGCACGGCGACGAAGCCGGCGATGAACAGGCCGGCGAAGAATAGAGTCGTGGAATGGCGGCGGGTCAGCTCGCGCGCCTCCTCCAGCGAGCGATAGCGCGTCGCGGCGAAGGCGAAATATTCGCGGCCGAACAGAAAAGCGTTGGCGAGCAGGAAGACGATCGCATTGACGCCCGGCACGAGCAGCAACAGCAGGGCGAGCAGATTGACGCCGGCGGAAGCGAGCGCGAAGCGCAGGCCCATGGCGAGCGCTTGGCCCGCCGGCAGGGGACGGCCCCTCGGACCGTGAGGGTCCGTCTCGCTTTCCACGATGTCGGCGAGATCGTCGAGGAACAGACCCGCCACCAGCACCGAGATCGGCGCGATGAGAAAGGCGAGCACGACGACCAGCCCCGCGCCGGTCGCGAGCGTCACGAAAGTGTGGAGCCAGGCGTTGTCGACGGTCAGAAACGAGAGCGCGAGCCTGTCGAGCCCGACCCAGGCCAGCGCCAGCAGGACGAAGGTCATGCCGAGGCTCTTGTAGAGCACGTTGCGGAACGGCGGCGTGAAGATTTGTCGAGCGGCGTCGAGGGCGGCTTGCAGCATGGTCTCTCCCGAGAACGTCTCCGGTCGAAGCGATTCGGCGCCGGAAACGCGTCAAGACATTGGATCCGCAAGGAGATGGCGCCGCGACAGCTTGGACGCAAGAGGCCGTGCTTCGAGTCGTGGGTGCTTTTCGGGGGCAGTGGTTCGGCAGTGGGGCGCTCGTTGACCTCGGAGGCGTGGAGTAATACTTTTCTGTTGAAGGTATTACAGTCGCAAGGCGCGTCATGAGCAGCAAAATCACGGTCAAGGGACAGGTTACATTGCCCAAATCCGTGCGCGAGGCCGCCGGCATCCGGCCGGGCGATCTCGTCGATGTGCGCCTTGGCCCAGGTGGGGGGATCGTCGTCGAGAAGGCGACGCCCACTCGCGTGGCCATCGAGGCGGTCGAACGGCGTTTCGACAAGGCGATGGCCGAACTCGATCGCCTGGGCGTGCGTCCGGACCTCACCACGGATGAATTCATGAGGATGCTGCGGGGCGACGATTGACGCTCGTCGACACGAATATCTTTCTCGACTTCGTGACGAGAGATCCGCGCTGGGCGCATCTCTCGCGCAAGGCTTTCGTCGAGCGCGCCGCGAGGGGCCCGATACTGGTCGTCGATCCCGTTTTCAGCGAAACGTCCGTCGCATTCGGCAGCGCGGCCGATTGCGCAAGTTTTCTCGACGCGCTCGGCGTCAGATATGAGCCGATGGCGCAGGAGGCGCTATGGCGAGCAGGGCAGGCGTTCAAACTCTATCGCGCTCGCGGTGGATCGAAGACCAATGTTCTGGTGGATTTTTTCATTGGCGCGCAGGCGAGCGTGAAAGAAGTGTCGATTCTCACACGCGACTCGACGCGCTATCGGACCTACTTTCCAGAAGTAGAGATTTTGGAGCCGTAGTCGGACGAAAAACGCGTCGTGCGTGAGACGCGTGTGCCGGAAGGGTCGGTGAGCCGCAAAGACGAGAATCGTTTCGTTCACTCCAGCGGCGTCGAAACGAATTCCGGCAGGCTTTCCGCGCGCGCGGAGAAAGCCGCGAGACGGGGAAAGGACGCGCTGCGGACGACTTCCGGCAGCAGATGCTGCGTGAAGCGCCACGCCACTGCGACGGTCACATCCGACTGTAGCGGGCGCTCTCCCGAGAGCCAGCCGGAGGCTTGTTCGACATCCTCCTCGAGCGCCGCATAGGCGGCGAGCAACTGGCGCTCGACGCGCTCCAGCCAGGGCCGATGGAGCTTGTCGGCGGGACGCAGATGCGTCTCATATTCGATCTGCACGGCTTTCTCGCAAGCCGCCAAGGCGAGGCCGATCAGGCGCAAGGCGCGCGCATGCTGGCGCGGGTCGTTCGGGACGAGGCTTCGCGATGGCTCGGCGAGACGCTCCGCATATTCGAGGATCAGCGTCGAGTCCAACAATGTCACGCCGTCATCGGTGACGAGCGTCGGCGCCTTGACGACGGGATTGATGGCGGCGAAGGCCTCGAAATCGCGAAATACGGACAGTTGCGTGTGTTCGAAGGGGAGGCCCAGAAGCTTCAGAGAAATCGCGACGCGGCGCACATAGGGCGAGTCCGGCATTCCAATGAGGCGCATGATCGACTCCAAAATGAGACACGGGAAAAAGGGATGAAAATTTGTGTGCGGGCGCGCCGGCGGCCGAAAATAGGGTTTCCGTCACTGCGAGCGAAACAAAGCAATCCAGAGCCGTGGGGGCGACTACTGGAGTGCTTCGCTCGCCATGACGTTTGCGCCATGCCCGAAGTCAGCGCGAGAACTTCTTATACTTCAGCCGATGCGGGATGACGCTGTCGAGCCCTAAGCGGCGCTTCTTGTCTTCTTCGTAATCGGCGAAATTGCCCTCGAACCATTCCACATGGGAATCGCCTTCGAAGGCGAGGATATGAGTGGCGATGCGGTCGAGGAAGAAGCGATCATGCGAGATGATGACGGCGCAGCCGGCGAAGTCCGTCAGCGCGTCTTCCAGCGCGCGCAGCGTGTCGACGTCGAGATCGTTGGTCGGTTCGTCGAGCAGCAGCACGTTGGCGCCGCGCTTCAGAATTTTGGCGAGATGCACGCGGTTGCGCTCGCCGCCCGAGAGGCTCCCGACCTTCTTCTGCTGATCGGAGCCCTTGAAGTTGAAGGCCGAGCAATAGCCGCGCGAATTGATCTCGCGCTTGCCCAGATAGATCACGTCATTGCCGCCGGAGATTTCTTCCCACACGGTCTTCTTGTCGTCGAGCGCGTCGCGCGACTGATCGACATAGCCGAGCTGCACGCTCTCGCCGACGGTGATCGCCCCGTTGTCGGGCTTCTCCTGGCCGGTGATCATGCGGAACAGCGTCGTCTTGCCGGCGCCGTTCGGGCCGATGACGCCGACGATGCCGCCGGGCGGCAGCTTGAAGGAGAGGTCGTCGATGAGCAGCCGCTCGCCGAAGCCTTTCGAGAGATGCTCGAAATCGATGACATTCGCGCCGAGGCGCTCGGCCACGGGAATGATGATCTGGGCCGTGGTCGGCGCCTTCTCGTTCTGCTTGGCGACGAGGTCTTCGTAACGCTGGATGCGCGCCTTCGACTTCGCCTGCCGCGCCTTGGGCGAGGAGGCGATCCACTCGCTCTCGGCTTCGAGCGCGCGCTGGCGGGCCTTGTCCTCGCTGCTCTCCTGCGTGAGACGCTTCTGCTTCTGCTTGAGCCAAGTCGAGTAATTGCCCTCATAGGGAATGCCGCGGCCGCGATCGAGCTCGAGAATCCATCCCGTCACATTGTCGAGGAAGTAGCGGTCGTGGGTGACGATGAGAATCGCGCCCGGATAGTTGCGCAAATGGCCTTCGAGCCAGTTGACGGTCTCGGCGTCGAGATGGTTCGTCGGTTCGTCGAGCAGCAGCAGCTCCGGCTGCTCGAGCAGCAGACGGCACAGCGCCACGCGGCGCCGCTCGCCGCCCGAGAGCTTCGTCACTTCGGCGTCGTCCGGCGGGCAGCCGAGCGCCTCGATCGCCTGGTCCACCTGGCTGTCGAGGTCCCACAGGCCCTTGGCCTCGATCTCGTCCTGCAGGCGGGTCATCTCGTCCGCAGTCTCGTCGGAATAGTTCACGGCGAGATCATTGTAGCGGTCGAGAATGGCTTTCTTCTCGGCGACGCCGAGCATCACATTGCCGCGCACGTCGAGCTCGGGATCGAGCTGCGGCTCCTGCGGCAGATAGCCGACGCGCGCCCCTTCCGCGACGAAGCCCTCGCCGGAAAATTCCTTGTCGATGCCGGCCATGATGCGCAAAAGCGTCGATTTGCCGGCGCCGTTGACGCCGAGCACGCCGATCTTCGCATCCGGGTAGAAGGAGAGGTGGACATTGTCGAGCACCTTCTTGCCGCCGGGATAGGTCTTGGTGAGACCCTGCATGTGATAGATGAATTGCCGCGCCATGGGTGATCGGTCTCGAAGCTGGAGAAAACTCGCACGATTTCCGGTCGATTGCCGCGGAGCGAGCCTGAGGCTCACCGTCCGAGAGGGCGGTTGGACCGCGAGCCTTCAGGCTCGCTTTCGGCCGCCTGCGAAACAATCCGCCGGATTTCGTATCAGGCGCCGTGTTTAGCGCCTTTTGCAGCGAAGTGGAAACCGACATTTCATGTCGCTCGACGCCGCTTCGGCGCGCGTCGAGCGAATCTCGCGCCAGCCCGCATCCTTACCGGGAGCGGGCCGGCCTCTTGCTTCGGCCCCGGATCGCCGGCAGGCGTCACAATGCGACTTCGCTGTCCGCCTCCGGAACGGTCTCCGCCGTTTTCGCCGCGGCGGCCGCGAGCCGGCGCGCGCGCAGCCGGCCTTCGGCGTCGGCGACCGTCACGGTGCGGAAGTTGGATATCGCCACGCTGCCGGTCGTATTGCCTTCCGCCGCGAGGAAATAGACATAGAGCGACAGGGCTGAAAAGACGCTCGACGCATCGGAGTTCACGGCCACGGACGTCGTCCCGGAGAACGCCGACTGGCCGTCGAGCACGGCGATGACCTCCTGTCCGCCGTCGTCGGGCGATTCGACCGTCACGACGAGATAGTCGCCGGCCTGCGGCGCCGTCCACGACAGATCGAAGGCGACGCCGTAGCCGTCGCCGTCGAGCGCATTGTCGTAGCCGCCCTTGAAGATCGAATAGGCCGGCCACGCGCCCGAAGCGGGGCCGAACAAGAGCGTCGTCGAGGGGTCGCCGCTCACATTGCCCTCTCCCCAATCCGTCTTCACCGTGAGCGGCGCGTATCCGTACGAGAACACGCTGCCGATCGGCGTCCCGGCCTGCAGCTTCCATTGGGCGTGTTCCGAGGCGCCGCCGGGCCAGTTCTGATTCAGCGCCGGCTGATAGTCCTTGGGCGCGGGCGGCCAGGCGAGGCCGAGCGGCGGCTCGTCCTGCGACGCGGCTCCGGCCGCGGCGCCGCCGTACCAGGTGGCGGCGTAGCCGTGCCGGTCGCCGGGCTTGTCGATGGCGAAGATCTCCGACGGCTGGAGCGCCACCTCGACGATATTGCCGAGCTGCGATCCGCCGGTGTAGCCGACGCCGAAATAGGAGGCGTAATTGTCGACGAAGGCGCCGGCGGCGCAATCGAAGGAGGGGTCGGCGATCTGCGCCTGCTCGAGGTAGAAGCCGAGCAGGTTCGCGCCATTGGCCTCGAGCGTCAGCTCGCTCTCCGGCGAGTCGAGGATCGTCAGATGCGCGACGCGGTAGCCGCGCTGCTGCAGCGTCAGCGCCGCGACGCTCGCGACCTTCGATCCGTGGCTGTGGCCGATGAGATGCAGAAGCCCCGTATGCGTGTTCCAGAAGGACGAGGCGATCGCCTGTTCGAGCGCGTCGGCGAGACGCAGGCCGTTGACATGCGTGTAGGCTTCCGACTGATAGACCTCCGTGAGATCGAGGAACCCCTTGTCGGTCGCCGAGTCGTCGAGCCAGGAATAGGCGAGGACGATCGCTTGCGAATCCTGCGCGACGATCGACTGCAGGAGCCCGGTCGAGTTGATCTGCAGCGAGGGCGCGGACGCGGGCAGCCACGCGAAATCGGAAGGCCAGGCGCCGTCGAGGTCGGCGTTCGCGCCCCACCAGAGGACGCTTCCGTTCTGCGCGTCGACGACGCTCCGGTAGCCCGGCGCCCAGCCGTGGACGAGGACATGGATCGTCGGCGGCGTCGATCCGGTTCCGAGACTCTGCGACGCCACCGGCGCGAAGGAGCCCGAGGGGTCGTTGTTTGCGGGAATGTTCGTCCCGCCGATCCATTGGCCGAGACGCTCGATATTGGAGAAGGCGTTTCCGCGCACCGCTTCGGACCAGTCCGAGGGACCGTTCTGGGGGGCGGGAGGGGCGGAAACAGCGGCGGGAACGATGATCGTAGATGACATGGACGCCTCCAAGACAAATGAACGATGAA
The DNA here is from genome assembly GCA_003105285.1 of Methylocystaceae bacterium. Taxonomy (GTDB): domain Bacteria; phylum Pseudomonadota; class Alphaproteobacteria; order Rhizobiales; family Beijerinckiaceae; genus Methylosinus. The sequence continues at coordinate 22,210 of PQAN01000449.1, read as the reverse complement.
CAACGAAACGACTATGGCACGGGCGGACGTGATTGTCCTTTGTGGGAAAGCACAAAGGCCAGGACGATCGAGTGAAGGACGACAGTCCTTTCCCTGAGCCGTCTCGAAGCACGAGGGGAAGCTCCAGACGGCGCGAATGAAGGTTTCCTCGTCCTTCGAGACAGCCCCTTCGGGGCCTCCTCAGGATGAGGAAACTTTCACCCGATCGCTCTGACGCAAAGGCCGACTCGTCGGCGGGCGTCGAAATCAGCGCAGATCGAGAACCGGCGCCGACGCTTCGAAAGGGAGTCCGTTTCTTTCGAGGCGGAGCAGGCGCATTTCGCCGGGCTTGCCGGCGAGCGCGGCGAGTAGAGCGGCCTTGCCGGCGCCACGCGCGTCGAAGCTGCCGACGCCGACGAGTTCGTCCCCCGGCGCGACGCCCTCGACCGCGGGACCGGGCGTCGTTCCGTTTCCGGCCGGGCGGACCAGGCCGCCGATGAAGTAGCGCGCGTCGCGCCGCACCAATGTCACGCCGATCTGGTCGAGATCGTGCGGATCGGGCGCCGATTCGGCGCGCCAATAGGAAATGCGGTTCGGATAATCGAGCGTCAGCTTGAAATGGCCGAGCACATTGCCGCCGAGCCAGCCGACGACGGCGCTCGTGGCCGACTTTTGCCAATTGTCCCAGAAAATGTCGCCGACGAGCCCGTCCAACGCTCCGAGCACGGGCGCCGTGCCGAGGACGCCGACGTCTTTCACGATTACGGGTCCGACGGCGATTTCGGGCAGACGCGCGACGATTCCTTCCTTCTCGAAGGCGTAATCGAGCATGTTGTTGTTGGCGAGGCCGACCGCGCCCTCGGCGCGCCGCCAGTCGGGGTGCGCTACGAGCCATTGCTTCAGCACCGCGCCGCGCATCCAGCTGTATCCCGAGCCGGCGTCGATGACGAAGGGGAACGATTGGCCCGCGATCGAGACGGAGACCGTCGCGAAGCCGGTCTTCTCGTTCAGCGCGAAGGGCGCGGCGACGCCCTCCGGCGCGCCCTCGCCGCCGCGCGTCAGCTCGAAGATACGGCGGCGGTAATCGATGCCGACGCGATAATCGCGCAGCAGGCTCGCAGGCAGCATGGCCTCCACCGGCCGCGGCGCGAACAGATGCGCGAAGCTCGGCGCAGCGAATCCGCCGTCGCCGTCCGTGACCTCGTCGGCCGCGGCTTCGAGCGCGGCGCCCGCGATTTGCAGCCGCAGCGGCTCGCCGCGATCGATCTGCAATTCGCGAAACAGCGGCTTGGCGAGAACCAGCGCGGTCATGCCCATGTTGAACCAGGCGAGCGCCCGCCGCGCGCCGCCGTCCGGCTTGCGAAACTCGACGTCGAGCAGGATGCGGCCGGCGTCGAGCGTGAACGGAACGCCGACATCGTGCGGCGGCTTCGTCTGTCCCTTGCGAGCGGCGACGGCCGGAGCGAGAGCGAAGACGAGGAGCGAGGCGACGACGAGACGCGGGAAAATGGGGTTCACGACAATTCTTTCGAAAAGCGGGCAATTCGACGCGCGCCATGATGGGTCTCTTCGTGTCGAAAAATGGGCCGATCTCCGCATGGGCGTCGGCGAATGGTTTTCTTTCGGCGCGCGAGCGATTAAGGCCTTGCTCATGAAGAGTGAACGGAAGGCGGGAACGCCATGAAGATTCTCCTCGTCGGCTCCGGCGGACGCGAGCACGCGATCGCCGACGCTCTCGCGAAGAGCCCGAGGCTGACGCGATTGTTCATCGCGCCGGGCAATCCGGGCACGGCGGAGGTCGGAGAAAATGTCGGCCTCGACGTTGCGGATCATCGCGCCGTCGCGCGGTTTTGCGGCGAGAACGACATCGGTCTCGTCGTCGTCGGACCCGAGCAGCCGCTCGTCGCCGGCTTGACCGATGCGCTCGAGGGCGCGGGAATAAAAGTATTCGGCCCGAGCAAGGCGGCGGCGCGGCTCGAGGGATCGAAAGGCTTCGTCAAGGATCTCTGCCGCGCCAACGATATCCCGACCGCGGCCTATGAGCGTTTCGACGACGAGGAAAAGGCGCTCGCCTATCTGCGCGCCGAGGGCGCGCCGATCGTCGTCAAGGCCGACGGCCTCGCCGCCGGCAAGGGCGTCGTCGTCGCCGAGACGCTCGACGAGGCCGAGCGCGCCGTGAAGGCGATGTTTTCCGGGGTTTTCGGCAAGTCCGGCGCGGAAGTGGTCATCGAAAAGAAGCTCGTCGGCGAAGAGGCGTCCTTCTTCGTCCTCTGCGACGGAACGCGCGCGCTGCCCTTCGCCTCGGCGCAGGACCATAAGCGCGTCGGCGACGGCGATGTCGGGCCCAATACGGGCGGCATGGGCGCCTATTCGCCGGCGCCGGCCGTCACGCCCGAGATCGAGGCGCGCGTGATGGCGGAGATCGTCGAGCCGACGCTACGCGCCATGCGCGACCTCGGCGCGCCGTTCAAGGGCGTGTTGTTCGTCGGGCTGATGCTGACGAAGGACGGGCCGAAGCTCATCGAGTTCAATGTCCGTTTCGGCGATCCGGAAGCGCAGGCGATGCTGCCGCGCCTCGAGGACGATCTCCTCGAGCTGATGCTGGCCGGCGCTGTGGGCGCGTTGCCCGAGCGTCCTATTCGGTTTTCACCGCGCGCGGCGCTCACCGTCGTGCTCGCCGCCAGGAACTATCCGGGGACGCCGCTGACGGGGTCGGAAATCCGCCATGTCGAGCGCGCGAGCGCGATAGCCGACGTCATCGTCACCCATGCCGGAACGCGCCGCGACGGGGCGCGGCTCGTCGCCGGCGGCGGGCGCGTGCTGAACGTCACCGCGCTCGGCGAGACCATCACAAAAGCGCGGAGCTTGGCCTATCGCGGCGTCGACGCCATCGATTGGCCCGGCGGATTTTGCCGCCGGGACATCGGCTGGCGCGCCGTCGCGCGCGAGGCGAAGGCGTAGCGTCAGGCCTTCTTGCACTGATCGCGGAATTTCTTTCGCTCCTTGCCGTGAAGTCCTTTGGCGTCGGCTTGCGCGGTGCAGTCTTTCGACTTGGCTTTCTTCTCCTCGGCGCTCGAGGCCGGCTTTTCGGCGGCGACAGCGGTGGGCGCAGGCTTGGCGGCGGATTTGGCGCCGGCGTCGGGTTCCGGCGCGACGGCGACCGCGGCCGGCTCGGCGGGAGCGATCTCGGCGGGCGGCGCCCAGCTCTGCGCGAGCGCGGCGCTCGCGCCAAAGCCCAAGGCGGCGATTGTGATGGACATCACGCTTTTGATGGTCATGTACTCCCCCTCGTCGTTTTCTTGATTGATCGCGCCGAGCGGCGGTCTTTTCGGCGGCGCGCTGTGACGCGACGCGCGAAGCCTAGACCTTATGGGCTGTCTTGTCTCGGTCGCAGGGGGCGGGGATCGGGCGCGGCGTCATGCGGGCGGCGCGGTCCGCGGTCGCGCGGCGGAAAATATCAGGCAGGTGGTGGTGGCGTGCGCGAGCAGCCTCTCGCTCTCGTCGCAAAGGCGCGCTTCGGCCGTCGCGATGTTGCGGCTAAGATGCAGCAGCTTGCCTTCCGCGCGCACCTCGCCCGTCGCGGTCGTGATCGCCCGCGTGAAGTTCACCTTGAACTCGAGCGTCGTGTAAGCATGGCCGGCGGCGAGCTTCGAATGGACCGCGCATCCCATCGCCGTGTCCAGCAGCGTGGCGATATAGCCGCCATGCACCGTCCCGAGCGGATTGTAATGGCGTGCGTCCGGCGTCGCCGAAAACACGACGCGGCCGGCCTCGACCTCGGCCGGCCGAAAGCCGAATTGCAGCACGAGGGGAGGGACGGGAAGTCGGCCGTCGCGCATTCCCCGCACGATCTCCAGCCCGCTCAGACTGTGTAGAGCGTTCGGCGATAGCGCTCCTTCGAAAGGCGTCTGGGGCATCGGCGTCTCCGGAGCGGGCGAAAGGACGATGAATGTGAAAAAATGCTGCGCAAACGATAGGGCCGAATATATTTAGTTGTGTCAAGAGACCAAATAAGAGCGGTGACGGCGCCATGAAAAACGACACTTTCCCGTCGCAGACTTGCTCCGTGGCGCGCGCGCTCGAGCAGATCGGCGAATGGTGGACGCTGCTGATCGTCAGGGAAGCGTTCTTCGGGGCGCGCCGGTTCGGCGAATTCGAGCGCAATCTCAAAATCGCCAAGAATGTGCTGAGCGAGCGACTGGCGAAACTCGTCGAGAACGGTCTGATGGAGCGAACCGACGTGCGGGGCAGAGGCAATCCGCGCGACTATAGCCTGACCGATCGCGGGCGCGATCTATTCCCGATCGTCGTCGCGCTCATGCAATGGGGCGATCGCTGGATCGTCGGCGAGGGACGCGCGCCGATCCTTTTGTTCGATCGTGAGAGCGGCGAAGAGATATCGCGGATGCAGGTGAGCGCGGCGAGCGGCAGGCCGCTGTCGCTCGAGGATGTTCGCGTGGCGCCGGGGCCGGGCGCGGACGAGGCGATCAGGCGGCGCTTCGGCTCGCCGCCGTGAACCGTAACGAAGAAGCTTCGGCGCGGCCGCGTCCCTCCGCCGCCCTCGTTTTTGTCCACGATCCGGCCTGTCGCGCAGGGGTTGAACCGGCGACGCATTCGTGTGAATGCTTTGCCGCTTTGCGGATCGCGTCGGCGTAAATGGACAGCTTTCGGATCTTCCGCTCCGCTCACGGAGCGGCGGCCGTTGCGGATATCGCCGACAGAGCCGGCGAGTCGTCACGGCCGCGAATGTTCGAATTTATCTTTTCCCGCTCGATCTCGACGCTCGAACCTCCTCTTTCGACATGAGCTTGAAGGCAGACCCGGCCGAACGTCTGATCGCGCCGCCATCGGCCAGAGTCCCGGCGCGGCGCTCGCTCGTTCCGGTCGCTCTGTCGCTGCTCGTGCATGTGAGCGCGCTGGCGATCTTGTCCTACGAACAGTCGCTGACGAGAAACGATCCGCAGCGGGATGAAGAAATTCCAGTGGAGGTGATCGCCGAGCCCGCGCCTGCGCAACCGCCTCAGGAGACGCCGGAGCCCCCGCCGGAGCCCGAGAAGCCGCAGCCCGAGCAAAAGGAGAAGCCGCCGCAGCAAAAAATCGTCGAGGACGAGAAGCCGGCCTTCGACGCTCCGCGCGCGGCAAATCAGGAAACGATCGAGCGCGAGGCGCCCGACCAGGAGACCAAGGCGGAGCGCGCTGCGCCGCCCGACGATCAAAAGGCGGCGAAGCCCTCGCCCGAAAAGAATCCCGATCCGGAGCGGCAGGCGGCGACGCAATCCGCGCCGCAGGCCGCGCTGCTGAAATCGGAGGACGACAAAGCCGACGCCGAGATCATCGAAAAGGCCGAGCCGAAACAGGAGCCGGCGCCGGACGAGAAGGAGGGGCAGGTCGAGGTCAAGGCGTCGCCCGAGCCCAAGCAATCGAAGTCGATCGCCGATCAGATCGCTGCGCTCGCGCCCGTGCCGGACTTCAAGATCGCCGGCTCCTCCAAGCCCGCGCCGGTGAGCGGCGGGACGGCGAAGACGACCTATCTGTCGATCCTGTTCGGCTTGATCATGCGGCACATGCATATTCCGCCGAATCTGCGCGGCAAGACGGCGCCGAACCAGGGAGTTGTCGTCTTCTTCATCGATCCGACGGGCAATCTGACGCATCAGGCGGTCTATCGGTCGAGCGGCTTCGCGGCCCTCGACGCCGCCGCGCTCGCCGCCGTGCGCCGGGCGGCGCCGTTTCCCGCGCCGCCGAGCGGCTATGCGCATGGCGTTCAATTTCACTACAGCACGAAGTGAGGCCGCTCGGATGCGGCCTGAAAAAGCTCAAATCCTAACGGCGATCTCCATCGGAAGAGACCTTTTGACGGCTTGTATCTCTAAGCGATACATTGAAAGCGGCGCCCGGAGAAAACGCCTGTGAGAGACGAGCTCGATATCGTCGCGATTCTGCCGCCGACGCATCCCGGCGAGATGCTGCGCGAGGAATTCTTGGAGCCGCTCGGACTTTCCGCCGGCCGCGTCGCCAAAGCTTGCGGCGTCCCGCGAACGCGCATCGAACGTATCGCGCGCGAGGAACTCGGCGTTTCAGGCGACACGGCCGTGCGGCTCGCGAAATTCTTCGAGACCAGCCCCGAATTCTGGATGAATTTGCAAGCGAGATACGAGGTCCAGACGGCGCGGCGCAGCGCCGCCGACGCCCTCGCGAACATTGCGCCTTACAAGTCCGAGGCGGCGGAGTGACGTCGACTCTACTGCGCGTCGTCGGCTTGAAGAAGACCTACGCCACGCCGCAGGGGCCGCTGGAGATATTGAAAGGCGTCGACCTCTCGCTGGACGCGGGCGCGAGCTTGGCGCTGATGGGCGAGTCGGGCAGCGGCAAGAGCACGCTGCTGCATCTCGTCGCCGGCCTCGACGACGCCGACGGCGGTGAAATTCGGCTGGACGGCCGATCGGTGACGGCGCTCGCCGACGCCGGGCGTGCGGCGCTGCGGCGCGAGACGCTCGGCGTCGTGTTCCAGCAGTTCAATCTCGTCCCCAGCCTGACGGTCGGCGACAATCTGGCCTTTCAGGCGCGCATCGCCGGCCGTTTCGACAAAGCGTGGCAGGAAGAGCTGACCCGCCGCCTGGGGCTGACGAATCTGACGAATCGCTATCCGGAGCAATTGTCCGGCGGACAACAGCAGCGCGTGGCGATCGGGCGGGCGCTCGCGATCAGGCCGCGCCTGCTGCTCGCCGACGAGCCGACCGGCAATCTCGACGAGGCCACGGGCGACGAGGTGTTGGACCTCGCGCTCGAACTGGTCGCGACCGCGGGCTGCGCCTTCCTGATGGTCACGCATAGCGCGCGCCTCGCGGCGCGGCTCGAGCGCCAGGCCCATCTCGCCTCGGGAATATTGGCGGCGCCTTGAGACAGACGCTCTGGACCCTCGCGACGCTGCTGAGCCACTGGCGCCGTCGACCCGCCAATCTCGGAGCGCTGCTCGTCGGGCTCGCGATCGCGACGGCGCTGTGGAGCGGCGTGCAGGCGCTCAACCAGCAGGCGCGCCGCAGCTATGATCGCGCCGCCGGGCTGTTCGGCGTCGGCTCCTCGCGGAGCCTCGTGTCGACGCGTGGCGCGCTGTTTTCGCAAGACCTCTATATCGGCCTGCGGCGCGCCGGCTGGAAGGTCTCGCCGGTGCTGGAAGGGACGATCCGCATCGGCGACGAGCCGTTTCGACTGATCGGCGTCGAGCCGTTGACGCTGCCGCGCGAATCGCCTCTCTCGCGCATTCGCGACGAGGAGGGAATCGAGGATTTTCTTCGGTCGCCCGGACGAACGCTGCTGTCGCCGCAGACGCGGCTCGACGTCGAAAAAGCGCGAGCCGCAGCGCCCGCCGCCGGCGACGCCCTGCCGCCGTTCGCGGCGTGGGACGATCTCCCGCCGGGCCTGCTCGTCGTCGATATCGGCGTCGCGCAAGGCTTGCTCATGCGGCCCGAACGGCTGTCTCGCCTGATCGTGAGCGCACCGCCGCGGGCGAGCGCGCCGCAGTTCGAGACGATAACGGGCGGCGAGCTGCGCCTCGTCGAGCCGGAGGAGGAGCCGGAGCTCGCGAAGCTGACCGACAGTTTCCATCTCAATCTCACGGCGTTCGGAATGCTCGCCTATGTCGTCGGGCTGTTCATCGTTCACGCCTCTTTCGGGCTGGCGTTCGAGCAGCGTCTCTCGATGGTGCGGACGATGCGCGCGGTCGGCGTTTCGGCGCGCGCGCTCGCCGTCGCCATGCTCTGCGAATTGTCCGCTCTGGCGCTGATCGCCGGCTCCGCGGGCATGATCGGCGGCTATCTGATCGCCGCCGCTCTGCTGCCGAATGTCTCGGCCAGTCTCGACGGGCTCTATGGCGCGCAGGTCGAAGGACGGTTGAGCCTCGATCTCGTCTGGTGGGCGTCGGGACTCGGCATGGCGGCGCTCGGCGCGCTCGTGGCGGCGGCGGGCGGCTTGTTCAAGACCTTTCGTCTGCCCGTTCTCGCCGTCGCACAGCCCTTCGCCTGGCGAGAGGCGCAGCAGTCCTATCTGCGCCGCCAGGGCGTTTTCGCGGGCGCCGGCTTTGCCGTATCGCTCGCCGCCTTTTTCTATGGCGAGGGTCTCTACGCGGGCTTCGTGTCGATGGCGGGGTTGCTGCTGGGCGCGGCGCTGCTGCTGCCTCTGTTGCTCGCCGCCGCCTTGCGGGTCGGCGAGAGACGCGCCGCCGGCGCGGTCGCCAAATGGTTCTGGGCGGACAGCCGGCAGCAGCTTCCGGGACTGTCGCTGGCGCTCATGGCGCTTTTGCTCGCGCTCGCGGCCAATATCGGCGTCGGCGCGATGGTGGCCGGGTTCCGCGAGACCTTCACGCAATGGCTCGACCGGCGACTGGTGGCGGAGGTCTATCTCGAGGCGGCAGGCGACGCCGATGCGCGACGCATCGAGGCATGGCTCGAGAAACGTCCCGACGTCGCCGCCGTCCTGCCGGCATGGAGGGCGAAGACGCGCCTTTCCGGCTGGCCTGTGGACGTTGTCGGCTCGCGCGCCCATGAGACGTTTCGCGGGCATTTTCCGCTGCTCTCCGCAACCGAGGACGCATGGGACAGGGTCGAGCGCGGCGACGGCGCGCTCGTCAGCGAGCAGCTCGCGCGGCGCCTCGATCTCGCCATCGGAGCCAAAGCGGAAATCCCGACGCCCACCGGGAGCTGGCGCGCCGAGATCGTCGGCGTCTATCCCGATTACGGCAATCCGAAGGGACAATTGCGCATCGGTCTCGACGCGCTGACCGCGCGCTGGCCGGATGCGCAGCGCACCAATTACAGCCTGAGGACGAGGCCGGAGGCGGCGTCCGGCCTGATCCTCGCGTTGCAGGAGGAGTTCGGGCCGGCGATCGCGCGCATTCTCGATCAGGCCGGGCTCAAGGAGCGCTCGACGCACATATTCGAGCGCACCTTTGCCGTGACGGCGGCGCTCGATACGCTCACGCTGATCGTCTCGGCCGTCGCCTTGTTCGCGAGCCTGTCGACGCTCGCCGGCGCGCGAATAGCGCAGCTCGCGCCCGTCTGGGCGATGGGCGTCGACAGGCGGCGTCTGTCGCAGCTCGAATTCTTACGCATCTTGTTGTTTTCTGCCCCGACGGCGATCGTCGCCGTGCCGCTCGGACTGGCGCTGGCCTGGCATCTCGTGGCCGTGGTCAATGTGCGCGCCTTCGGCTGGCGGCTTCCGCTCTATCTTTTTCCCGGCCAATGGGCGGAGGTCTTCGCGCTCGCCCTGCTGACGGCCGCCGTCGCCTCGCTCGCGCCGATCCTGCGCCTCGCGCGGACGGCGCCGGCGGCTCTGCTCGCGGTGTTCGCCAATGAACGTTAGGCGATATTCGACCCTGGCCGCCGCCGCGCTGGCGTTCGGCCTGAGCGGCGCCGCTTTCGCGGACGGCTTCGCCCGTCTCGGCGACGCGGCGCCGGGCTTTGCCGAGGCGACAGCGAAAAAACAGCTCCTCTTTCCCGCCGATCTCGGCGCCCATCCGGGCTTTCGCATCGAATGGTGGTATCTGACCGCCAATCTCGAGGACGAGGCCGGCGTCGCCTATGGCGTGCAATGGACGCTGTTCCGGCAGGCGACGGAGCCGGGGCGGGAGCGTCCGGGCTGGGCGAACCAGAATGTCTGGATGGGGCATGCGGCGATCACCAGCGCCAGCGATCATTTGTTCGCAGAGACGCGCGCGCGCGGCGGCGTCGGGCAGGCCGGCGTCGAGGCCGAACCGTTCCGCGCCTGGATCGACGATTGGTCTTTCGCCGCGCTCGACGGCCGGCCGGGCGCGGGGCTCGCGCGCGCGGGCGTATCGGCCTCGGCGGCGGGCTTTCGCTACGAGCTCGAGCTTTCCGCCGACGCGCCCTTCGTTCTGCATGGCGACGACGGGCTGAGCCGCAAGTCGGAGCGCGGACAGGCCTCCTATTATTACAGCCAACCTTTTTTCAAAGCGAAAGGGGCGCTCGTCATCGGCGATCGCGAGGTGAAGGTTTCGGGCCGCGCCTGGATGGATCGCGAGTGGAGCAGCCAGCCGCTCGCCTCCGATCAGAAGGGATGGGACTGGTTCTCGCTGCACCTCGAGAGCGGCGAGAAGCTCATGTTGTTTCGACTGAGGAGCGAGACGGCGAACGCCTATCGCGCCGGAACATTCATCGCCGCCGACGGAACGACCAGAACGCTCGCGAGCGACGACATCGATTTTGCGCCGCTGTCGACGACGAGGCTCGGCGATCGAAGCTTTCCGACAGGCTGGCGCGTGCGCGTGAAAAGCATTAATCTCGACATCGAGACGTCACCGCTCAATGCTAGGAGCGTCATGGCGACAAGCTTCCAATATTGGGAAGGGCCGATCATCTTTCGCGGCACCCATCAGGGCCGAGGTTATCTCGAGATGACCGGATATTGAGCTTCGAGCTCGCCGCTCTACCCGAGCTTGATCTCATGGTGTCGAGCGCTATCAATATCCGAGTTCAAGAGTGTCGAAGCAACGATCGAGCCTGCGAGCCGAATCCCGGCCGCGGGCGCAAGATGGGGCTTTCGCATGTATCTTTCGCCGACATATTTCATCGACCTCGGGCTGCGCACCATCGCGCGCAATCCGTTCTTCAGCGGCTCGCGGCTTTTCTTGCAGGAGGGCGAGAGCGACTTCCGCCTGTTGGATGGGCAGGAAGGGCTGGTCGTGACGCTCGGTCCGAATGCGTCTTTTTTCGATCGGCCCAACAGATCGGTCTGTCGGTCGCCGGGAACGAAGACCATTCCGCGCCAGAGCCCGCACCCCAAAGCGCGCCGCTCGTGGATCGGAAACGAGCTCGGGGCGTTCCTGCATATCTTCTGCGGCGGCGGAGACGTACGGCTGAACCGCGTCGCGACGCTCGCCAAGCAACGCGAGATATTGCTCTCGGCCGGCGACGGCAATGTCGTCGAGAAAATCGAGCTGACCGAACTCGCCAGGGACGGCGCGCCCGCTCTGCAATTCTTGCAGCCGGCCTATCTCTGCTCGTCCGCGAATGTGGTGATCTGCGCGGCTCCCTGCGACGCATCCACCATGAGCTGGGCGCGCGCGCCTTATGTCTACAGGACGAACGCCTTGGACGATGTCTCCGATCCCGCCGTTCTGTGCCTCGCCGGCCGTACGATGGTATGGTGCGAACGCATGCAGCCGGGCGAAAGCCGGGACTTCGCGCTCGGCAATGTCATCGCCGCGACCGTCAATATCTCCTCCAAGCTCCGGCCGACGAGCCAATGTCATCCAGACGACGACAAGGCGAAGATCGGCGCGGGCGAGAGGGCGCCGCAGGAGGCGGCGGGCGCGACTGCGATCCGTGCGCGCATTCGCGAATTCATGGCCGCGACGAAAATATTGTTCGAGTCGATAAGAGCGCGCGAAGGATTTCTCGTGTGCGAATTGTCCAATTGGTCCGACGCGCCGGCCTATGTCTATGTCCAGCTCAACAAGGATGGGTTTTACGGCGGCTCGGGCTTCGTCGGCTTCGTCGTCAAGATCGCCTCCGCCTTCTTCCGCTTCTCGCATCTGCCGACGAGAAGCTGAGTCCAAGCGTTTCGGTTGGACCGTACGTATTCAGAGCGACCGGGTGAAGGCTTCCTCGTCCTTCGAGACGCCCGCTTCGCGGGCTCAGGATGAGGAAACCTTCGCACGATCGTCCTGCGTACGTATTCGATCGGGGTTCAGTTCTCGCCGCCGTTCGGCTAGCGCTATCATAAAGAGGCGCGCAGGCAGCTTATCCATGACCTCCGCTATCGCTTTTCACATCGTCGAGCCTCGATCGCGCCAGTCGAGGACGGCATTTCGAAATTGTTTTCACGAAAGGCATCCGCAATGGCGCTTTCCACCGAGGCGCTCAAACCGCGCCTCCTCGTCGTAACGGACGATACTTGCTGCGGCGGCACCGCCAATGTCGCGTATCAGCTCGCCTCCTCGCTCCAAATCGCGTTCGACGTACGCTTCGCCTGCCGGCGCACCGACGTGAACGCCGGCGCGCTCGCGGAGCTTCAGGCGGCCGGAGTCCGTTTTCACGCCTATGATGTCGACGAAGCGGCGCCGTGGCGCAATTCTCTACAGTCCGTTTTCTCCGTCGATCAGGCGCTCGATCTGCTCGAGGAGAGCGATCCCGATCTCGTCTTGACGGTCGACGCCAGCGAACTCATCTCGTTCGGCGCGCTCAAATCCGCCGCCGGGCGATGCGGCGTTCCCTATGTCGATGTGATCAACATCCTGCTCGAGGACAGCAAGGAGCGCGTCGGCGCTTTCTTCGAACTCGGCACGCGACATCTCGACGAGGCGACGACTCTGGTGTTCGCCTGCGATGCGCATCGGCGACGATTCGAGTTGCTATTGCCGGAGAATCGCGTTCCAAGGACCGTCATCTCGAACAGCCGTCCCGACAAATTTTTCCAGCCGAGAAATCCCGACGCTCGCCGACGGCTGCGCGAGGAATTCGGTTTAAAGGACGAGAACGCGCTCGTTTGCCTCACGACGGCGCGCATCGAGCCGCACAAGGGCCAAATGCGCATCGTAAGGGCCTTGGCGCTGCTCGACGGGCGAGGACGCGGCGAAAACATTCACTTGGTTTTCGCCGGTGCGGGCCAAGCGGACTATGTGCGAGAAGTCGGGAACGAGATCGCCAATCTCGGCCTCGAAGCGAGAGTTTCGATGCTCGGGGCGCGATCCGATGTCGTCGACCTGCTCGATGCGAGCGACATTTTCATCCTGCCGTCGAAATCCGAGGCCACGTCCTTGTCGATCATCGAGGCGATGGCCAAAGGCCTCGCCGTCGTCGCGACGGGCGTCGACGGGATATTGGAGCTGATAGACGAGAGCTGCGCCGTTCTTCTGCCGCTCGAGGAAGACGTCGCCGTTTCCGCCATCGCAGAGGCGATCGACGCCTTGCAGCGCGACACGAATCTCCGCTTTCGGCTCGCCGAGGCCGGGCGCAGGAGAGCGGATGATTTCCGCGTCGAGCCGACGATCGCGCGCTACGTCGACCTCCTCACGGGCGTCTTGAAAGAGCGACGCCGGAGCGATGGCCTGCGCTCCTTCGCGAGAACGATCGCGCCGGTCGGCGCGGCGCTCGATCTCTCGAAGCCGGAACTCGCATGGAATTTCCTGCAGAATGGATGGTCGATCAGCGAGGCGGAGGGCGTGTGGACCAATGGCGCCTCCTCCACGATCCTCCTGCGGACGGATGCGCGCAAGGGCCAGACTTTGCGCCTCGTCTTCGAATTCGCGCCGTTTCTCGCCCCCTCCTGGCCGAGCCAGGAGAGTTATGTCTTCGTCGATGAGGTCCCTCTCGCGTTTTGGAGGCTCGCTTCGCCGGGCCGCCAGGCTCGGTCTCTCGTCTTGGAGGCGGCCAGCGAGACGGGAACGATAAATATACGATTCGAGCATTGCCGCGCGGTCGCGCCGTCCGCGCTCGGATTGCCGCCGGACCCGCGCGAACTCGCATTGTTTTTCTATCGAATCGAAATCTTCGACGACTCGTCCTCCGCCGTGGAGGAGGCTTTCCCCGAGAGCTTGGCGACCGCATAGCCGTGCGCCGTCCGCCGCTTTCCGCGCAGCGCGGACATCAGACCGCGAGCGTCGAGAAGATCGGACCATTTTCGCGGCGTCGGCGGATCGAGTCGATAGACCGGCGTTTCGAACGTCCACAGCTCCTTATAATCGGCGTCGTTGAGGCCGAAGCCGAACCGCAGACTTTTGCCGCAGGCGTTCGCCTCTTCCTCGAGGCGCGCGATATTGTGAAAGAGCAATACGCTTCCGGGCGAGTAGTCGCGAAACTCGGGGTCGAGCCCACGATTGACGCCATTGGCCAGCAGCCAATGCGGCGTGTCTGTCCGGTAGGCGAGTTCGATGGCGACGGCCCGATCGTCGACGAACAGCGCGTCGCCGCACAGCATATCCGCGAGCTCGCTCAGGACCGTCGGCAGAAGCTCCTTGCCGAGCGGAGCGAAGCCCCAGCGCTTTTCGAACAATCGCGTGTAGATTGCCGCAGCCTCCCGCGCCGAAAAATCGCTCATCGGGACGAACCGGCCGCCGACGTCCTGAAATCGGCGCGTTTCGCGTCGCCGCTCCGATCGAGACTTCGCGGACAGGCGGCGATCTCCTGTCTGAACGCCCTTGGCGAGCGTCATCGCGAAATTTTCTTCGCGCGCGACATTGCCGATGTTGTTCGCATGCAGAGGCGAGATCAAATTCGCTTTGAACGGCAGGTCGATCGAGACGCCCTCGGCGACGGGCAGGACGATTTCCGAATCGCCGATATCGATCAGATGCGTCGCCTCGTAGAATTCGAGAGCGAGCTGCGTGGCGATGATATGCTCGCCCCACAAGGGGACGGCGGCGATGAGGTCGCCTCGCCGCATCAGCCCCGCATAGCGCGCTGGGCGCCGGGCGAGCGAAGCCAGCAGACCGACCACGCGCGGATGCACGGCGAAGGAGCCGCCGAAACGCTCGAAGGCCGATCGATAGTCCAGCGGCGAGATCGTCTTCCAGGCGCTGCGTGTCAGCATGGAGATGGTCCGTAAGGCGGCAGAGGAAATTCGGCTGTGTGTCGCCCGAATTGATCTATGCGCATCGTCGTCCCGCTCCCTTTGTCCCGTCGCGTAACGCCGATACCCACGAGCCGCCCGTCATCGCGAGCGAAGCGAAGCATCCAGGGGCCATGAAACAGTCGCGGGATTGCTTCGTCGTTTCGCTCCTCGCAATGACGCGGCCGTCATTCGAGCGACAGGCCGGACACGACGACGACAGCCTCATGGCGCGGTTCGTTCGAGGTCGAAGACAGCTCCATCCCAGAGACGAAACGGGCGCACGCCGCAGCGCCGCACCGCGAATCCGATCTCGCGAGCGAGACGAAGAATGTCGCGGCGGTCGCGATCGTCGTCGCCGCGATAGGAATAATTGATGATGAGCAGACGGCCGTTCGGCCGAAGGACGCGGCGCGCCTCCATGAGATTGGAGCGTGCTACGTCCTCACCCGCCGCGACGAGATAGGGAAAGGAGTCGATGGCCAGCGCGAGATCGAAACTCGCTCGCGACAAGGACGGAAATCGCCGGCCGTCGCCCTGCATGAGTTCGACATTCCGGTAAGACGCACAACGCCGGAGCGCATGGCCGAGCATGTTCGCCGAGACGTCGACTCCGATGACGTACAATAGCTTCGGGGCGAGCGCGGCCAAAAAGCGGCCGCTTCCGCATCCGATCTCCAGCGCGCAGCGATCATGCTCCAACAGGCCTTGGCTCTCGAGATCGTCCACGACTTCCGCCGTCGCCTGCTGGAGAAGGTCTTCTCGCCCGAGGCTGTAGAGCGCGACGCCGGCGATGGGCGAGACCTTCGCGGCAGCGTCGAAGCCCGCCGCGCAGCGGGCGATTCCATCGCCGCCGTCGGCCGCCTCGGTCTGGACGATCGCTTGTATGAGTTCATATGCGTTCGGCGTCTCGCGCCAAAGAGAGCGAACTTCGAGCAGTCGATCGCGTCCGGCGCCGCGCTCGCGCGCGATCGCATCGTCCAATATGTGGCGCGCGACATGACGATCGGGCGTTTCGAGACACAAATGCATGAGCGCCATATTGGCGGACATGGCCCCGACCGAGCATTCGCGCAAAGCCTGTCCGCTACGATCTTCATGAGCGATCATTTCAATGAACTCCTGCGAATAATATCACAGCCGATAATGCAAAAGGCTGTCGCATCACGAACCAGAAATTTGGCAAAATTTGGCGCTCGGAGGGAATGCTCGCAAAGACGCTCCATTTGTCGAGGATGAGACGCGTCGCCGCCGATGCGCGAATGCGTACGCCGATGTCGACGTCGCACGTACGAAATCAAAGACGATCCGATCCGGAATTTCCCTTATTTCTGAGACGACGCAAATAGCAGATGCTCAGCTTTGAGGACGCGGCGGTCCGAATTCTGGTTGCGAGAGCGCGCTTCCATCGAAAGCAGAGTCTCGCGAGAAAACCGGGGGCGTTTCATGTCCAGCGACGTCGGCACTGCGGAGCTGTTCGAAACGAAGGCGCGCGGCGCCGACACGGCTCGTTCGAATGGGGCGGAGCTGCTCCATAGCTCTCGAGGCGACGCTGCGGCGACGCTGTTCCTGCAAAAGATCGCGGACGCTTCGTCCAGTGCGACGATCGACGCGTCGCGCGTCGCGGTCGTCGTCGCTCATCCGGACGACGAGACGATCGGCTGCGGCGCGCTGCTCTCGCGTCTCGCGAATGTGACCGTCGTGCTCGTTACCGATGGCGCGCCGCGCAATGGGGTGGATGCGCTTCATGCCGGTTACGAGACGCCGGCTGCCTATGGGAGCGCGCGCGCAAAGGAATTGCGCGCCGCGCTCGCCGTCGCTGGAATAGGCGAGCGGCAAATTGTCGAGCTCGGCGTTGCCGATCAAGAAGTTTGCCGCGCTCTCTCCCCAATCGCCCGGCGCCTCGCCTCGCTGTTCGAGAGACGTGGGACAAGCATTGTTCTCACACATGCTTTCGAGGCCGGCCATCCGGATCACGACGGGGTCGCTTTCTGCGTTCATGCCGCCGCGGGGCTTCTCGCCGAGCGCGCGCCGGCGCTGATCGAGATGCCGTTCTATCATCTCGGGATCGACGGAATAGCGACTCAGAGCTTTTGCGACGGCGAGGACGAGGTCGTCGTCGAGCTGCCCGCGTCGCAGAGCGCCGTCAAAGCGCAGATGATGTCCGCGCATGCGAGCCAGGCGGAGACGATGGTCTTATTCGGCGCCGCCGTGGAGCGCTACCGCACCGCGAAAGCTTATGATTTTCGTTCGCTCCCGAACGCCGAAAGAGCGTTCTACTCGACTTTCGATTGCGGCTTTGCCGCGCAGGAGTGGGCTCCTTTGGCGAAGGAAGCTCTGTCGGCATTGAGCCTCGCGAGAATTTTTCGCCTGTAATTCTTCGTTTGCGTGATCGTTGCGAGTGTCTCCCGTGTTTCTGCATCCGTTGCGATCGCGCCGAGCACGTCGTGTCGGCTCGTCGATTCGCAATTCATTGTCGAAAGCGAATGAATTCAGCGCCGACTCGAGGGCGGCTTCAACGGAAGTGCTCTGCCATGGACACGATCAAAATTCACGACTACATCGCGTGCGAACTGCACAAGGAGATCGGCGAGCTCGAGAGGCGTATAGCGGCTCTCGACGCCGCCGGCGCGGGCAGGTCGTCGTGCCTGTCCTATAAGATGAAGGAGCTGTACTGGACGGTCACGCGGCTTGTCGGCCTGGGACATTTGCATGAGGGACGAACGCCGCAGGAACTGACGATCGCCAATTCGCGACGGGACCCACAACTCTTTCCGGCCGGGGCGCGCCTGCCGCTCGACGGCGTAACCGCCGAGCCGGGGCAACGGCTGCTCATCGATGTGACGGACACCGTTCGTTGCAGCTTCGTGAGCGGCATTCAGCGCGTCGTTCGTCAGCTCGCGAAAGCGACGATGGAGAGCGGCGCCGGAATCCCGGTCTTCGTGCAGGATGGCGAGCTCTTTTCCTATGTCCGGCAGTCGTCTCGTCCCGACCGAATCGAGGTGGCGAAAGGCGACAAATTCGTGATGGCCGACGCCGCCTGGAACGATGTCGCCGGAAGCCGGAAAGCGATGGAGACGACGTCACGAAACGGCGGATCCAATATCGTCATCTTGCACGATATCCACCCGCTTCTCTATCCGGGGCTCTTTCATCCCGACAACGTCAGGAATTTCGCGATCTGGTTCGACGAGGTCGCGTCGAAATGCGATGCGCTGGTGGCCGTCTCCAAGAGCGCGGCGCAAGAATTTTCGAGTTATGTGGCGGCCAACGGGAAGCGCGTCAATCCGCGAATGCGGATCGGCTGGCAGCATCTCGGCGCGGATTTCGACATCGAGAGCAACGAGGCTCCATCCGAGCCGATCGGCGCGATTTGCGCGGGCGAGACGCCACTCTTCCTGAGCGTCAGCACATTGGAGCCGAAGAAAGGATATGCGGTGGCGCTCGACGCTTTCGATCGTCTGTGGGAGCGGGGCGTCGACGTCCGCTATGTCATCGTCGGGCGGCACGGATGGAACACGCGCGCGCTCGAGCGCCGCATCCTCTCGCATCGCGAATATGACAAGCGCCTATTCTGGGTCGGCCAAGTCAGCGCGGTCGACCTCGGCCATCTCTACAAGAACGCACACAGCTTGATTTTCGCTTCTGTGGCCGAGGGGTTCGGACTGCCGCTCGTCGAGGCGGCGCATTTCGGCCTGCCTGCGATTGCGAGCGACATTCCCGTCTTTCGCGAAGTCGGCGGGGACTCCGTCAGCTATTTCGATGTGACGGATGGCGAGAGCCTCGCGAGACGTATTCGCGAATCCCTCGCCTATCGCCGATCGGCGGAGAAGCTGCCACGCGTTCGCAGATGGCGCGAGGCGACCGACGATCTGTTGAAGCTCATCAGAACCAACGCCTATCAGTTCGGCTCCGACGCGCCGCCGCTCCGCGCCTCGCTGGCGCAGGACGTCTCGGAGCGGCCGAGCGTGACGAGGGCCGCTTAGAGCGCTTCCAGCCGAAGGAGACGCCGAGAGGGCGACGTATGCCGACGAATTTTCTCTCGGCGTCGTTTCGAAACTTGTCGAAGGCTGACAGCGCATGACGAAGACGCGTTTGTTGATTGTCACGGATGACGCCAATATGGGCGGAACCTACCGGGTGGCCGAGCGACTCGTCGGCGGCCTGAGCGAATCCTTCGATGTGCAATTCGCCTGCGCGTGCAACGCAAAGAACGCCGCGTCGCGCACGGCGATGACTTCGGCGGGGACGCCCATTATCGACTACCAGGCGTCCGAACGAAATTTGCAGCGATCGGCCTTCGCGTTTCGCGACGCCGCGCGTTTGCTCGACGCCGCCGATCCCGATGTTCTCCTGTTGGTGGAGGGAGCGGAAATCTGGTCGCTTCTGGCGCTCAAGAAAATCGCCGAGCTCCGCGCAATTCCTTATGTGACGGCGATCAATCTGCTGTCTGGCGATTGTATGACGCGTTTTCCCGAATTGCGCGCGCGCTCCGTGGAGGCGTTGCGAGCGGCGGCGGCGATCGTCTTCGTGTCGAATGCGAGCAGGCTTCGCTTCGAGACAGTGCTGCCGAATATCGATCGGGCGAAGCATGTCGTAACGAACAGTTGCCCGGAAAGTTTTTTTGCGCCCGCGGAAGCCGATGCTCGGGCCGTGACGCGAAAGGCGTTGGGGATCGGCGACGACGAACTCGTCTGTCTCGGCGCCGCGCGCGTCGAACGGCGCAAAGGGCAGATATTGTGCCTCGAGGCGCTCGAGAAATTGCGAGATCGCGGACAGCTCTCCGGCGTTCGTCTGCTGTTCGCCGGCGGCGGCGCGACAGGAGACGCCGACGATCTTCGACGCGCGATCCAGCAGCGCGGGCTGTCCGACAATGTTCTGTTCCTTGGACCGCGCGACGACGTTCCGCGCCTGTTGGAGGCGTGCGACGTCTTTGTCCTGGCGTCCTATGCCGAGGGGATGCCGCTGTCGATCATCGAGGCGATGGCGAGAGGCCGTCCGGTCATTGCGACGAATGTCGACGGCATTCCCGAACAGATCGATCGCGCGTCCGGAATCCTCGTCCCGTCGCCTTCCGAAGGCGAAGCGGCGTGCGTCGAGAGCATCGCCGATGCAATGGCCTTCATGCGGCAAAATCCGCGGGCGCGCCTCGACATGGGCCGGTGCGCGAGGCTGCGGGCCCGGCATTTGTTCAGCGAGGATCGCATGATCCGCGAATATGAACGCATCCTGTCGGGCGTCGCCGCTTCGGCCGCGCCGAAAACGCGCATAAGCTCCCACGGTTCATTGTTTCGGCGCTCGACGGGACGCCGTCTCGCGCTCGGCGCTCTTCTCGGAGGCCTCGAAGGCTCGCCGGGCGTCGGACGCGAACCCGCCCGCGCGAAAGAGAGGATGGCCAATTGGCGCCTGGGTTTGACCCCGGGCTCCGTAATCGATTTTTCCGATCCCGTTCAATGTTGGGACTATGCCGGAAAGGGATGGAGTCCGGCCGAGCCGGACGGCGTCTGGAGCGACGGGGCGTTCTCGACGCTCGAGCTCGGGCTGCGCAGGAGATTCAAGAGATCGAGGCTGATTTTCGATCTGACGCCGTTCGTCCCGACCGGGCATCGTCAGGAGACGGATGTGCTGGTCAATGGCGTGAAGGCCGACTCCTGGGTGTTCGACGCCCATGTCCGGGAAACGCGCATCATCGACATCCGAGCGAACGATGTCGGGGGAGGAAAATCGCTGAACATCCAGTTCATTCACCGAACCGCGGCGTCGCCCCACGCTTTCGGCTCGAGCGACGACTCGCGCGAACTGGCGATTTTCCTCCACGAAATCAGGATCGAACGCATTCCGCTGATGGAGTCCGCGCGGGCGTCTTTTGCAATGTTCGAACCGCGGCTCCGCTGATCGGCCCGGAACGCGCGCCCGCCATGGGCGCGGACGACCCGCCGCGCGGTTCTCTGCGCTGCCTATGCGTCAACAGCCCTTCCGCCGCTCCCACATCTGGATTTCGTTGACGCGGGCCTTCTCCCAGCCGTGCAAGCGTCCATAGGGCGGGAAGCACCCCGCGCCGAACACGGATTGCGCGCGCTCGGTCTCGAAGCAATATCCGTTGCGGGCATAGATCGCGTTTCGCGCATACCATAGTTCGCCGCACGACATATAGGCAGGGTCCCGCGCCTGCGCTGGAGAGGAAGCGGCGAGCGCCATGAATACGGAGACGATCGCGCCGATCCCTCCCGTCGTCGCCAAAATTCTTGCCCTTTTCATCTCGTCAGCCCTCCCTCTTCCTGCCGCAAGCTTCACCTATTGGCTCGCGTCGCGCTCTTCAAGCGCCCGGTCATTTCGTTCCGGCGGATTCGCGAGCGTCGTCGTCGAAAAATTCGGGGCGATATTCGAAATGCATCGTGTCGAAATGCCCCCATTTGCCGCCCCAGATAAATCCCTGGCGCTCGAAGATTTCGACGATTTCAAAAGGGACTCGGTTGCGATAGGCGCCTTTGCGCCACAGCCAATAGTCGGCCTGCGCCACATTGACGTCGATCGCGGCGCCGTAGGCGTGCATGCTGCGCTTTCCCGTGTCCTTCACGACGCGACAATTGAACGCGCCGGCGCTCGGATAGGCGTAGCGTTTGATGTCTTGCGGCAGCCGGCCGATGTCGCGTATGACCGCTCGCAGCCTGTCCGCGACGCCGTTGACGCTGGTCACTCGCAGTTTCGTCCCGTCGATCCATGACACGTCGACAAGTCGCCTCTGCGTTTCGCCCTTTTCACAATTCCCATACATTCTGTCGAAAAATTCCGTGTTGCGAAAACGGCCGGGATCGTCTCGCGGGCCGGGCGGCCGCGCCAGCGGGCCCTTGGGGTAGGCGAGGCTCAATTGGTCGAGGAGGGAGGCGTTCGCGAGCTTGTCGTCGAAGCTCTTTTCGGCCTTCCCGTCCGATAGCGCTTGCTTCATCCCATCGCGCCACAACAGCGCGTCTTTGTCCCGGCCTGCGAGATGATCCGGATAAGCGCGCAGGAGCGCGTCGGGCGAGATCGTCTCGGCGCGAGTCCCGAAAGGGGCCGCGATTGCGAAGGTCAATGTGATGGCGGCGCGGAGATTGCCGAGTCGACGTTGCGAAGCGCGGCGTCGGCGCGCGCCTGGCCGAAACGACATTGGCGATCGTCCGACGAACATTGTGGATGAATTTTCAACCGAGACCGGCGATGGGCCGAGGGGACCATATTTGTTCGCTCTGTGTCAATCCGCATCGAAGCAGGACGCAGGGCGATCGGGTGAAGGACGTCCTCATCCTGAGGAGCCCGCGAAGCGGGCGTCTTAAAAGGACGAGGACGTCCGCTCGCGACGTGTTTTCCTCTCCTTCGTCCTTCGAGACGGCCTCTTCGAGGCCTCCTCAGGATGAAGGAGAGGAAAACACTCCTTCCCCGATCGCCTTGCACCCGATTGCCTTGAGCCAGGACGCCGGATCGGCATCCAAAAGAGCCCCTTTTTGATGTGAGGGTGGCGTGACGGAGAAAGGGCGTATCTCGCCCTTCGAGATGATTTCGGAGATCCTCTCGGAAACGAAGGCGTGAACCCGACCGTGGGGAATAGCAGCGCGTCGATATATGGGTCGAGAAGCCTCGAGGCGTCGCTATTTCGCCGCCGTCGGCGCCCTCCACGGATCGGCGAAGCGCG
>PQAN01000448.1 GCA_003105285.1 Methylocystaceae bacterium | reverse complement strand
CACTTTGAGCGGAGTCCGCTCTAGAGCGTTTCCAGCCGAACCGGTTTCCACTTCGGCTGAAAGCGCTCTAGGAGTCGGGACGGCGTTTCGCACCCCGTCTCGGTCGATCTGGAGCAGGCCGAGCAATTCGCGCAGGCGAGCCGATGCGCCGGCCGCATCATCGGTCGACGCGCCAGAACTCGGCGGCCCCGGTCGGCAGGGTTTCGATCATCCGATCGAATCTCGCTCGATCGACATGCGCGCGCAGCGCTCGCGCGACGTCTTCGATCGCCGAATCGGGCGAGAAATTGTGATCCCGCCGAAACGTTTTGACTTCCTCGGTCATGTCCTCCCGCGAGGCGAAGTCTCGTCTCGGCTCCTCCATGTCCCAATCGGCGACGAAGATGGCCCGCAGCACCGGGGGAAGCTCGCCGGCGAACCTTATGGCGTCGCGCATTTCGAGGCGGCGACGAAATGCCTGGAGGACGGCCTGCGTCGTCGTGTAGGCCTGATTGCGGGTGGTCAGGCCGGAAAGCTCGATGACTGCGCGCAGGAACCGCTCGAACTCCTCGGACGCATGTTGGTATTCCATCGGCATCGGCATGTTCGCGTTCGACCTCCATGGCGCGCCCAGAAGATGCGCGCGCGGAAACTTCCGCCGCCCTTTTCAGGCGCGGATGAGACGAGGGGTCCGGGACGCCGCGGCTCCGTCGGCCGTGGCGAGAAGGTTTTGCGCATTCGGGGCCGCTTTGTCCCGGACACGGTTCGCCTTTTCTGTTCGCCGCCTCCGGGCCCAGGGTTGTTTTCCCCTTTCGGGTAGTCTATCCCCGCGCGAGCCTCGGATATTCGGCCGGCTTTCGCCCGCTGTCGCAGGCCTCCGCACGAAGGAGAAGCCGGAGCCGGCGGCGTGGCGTCGGGGAGCGCGAGACGAGGGTCGCCGTCCTTGCCCGCCCGAAACCGTCCCCCGCCGGCGCCGCCCGACCCGTCGAGCCGCGCCCTTGCCGTTCGGCGAGGGTGAGCGGAGTTTAGGAATAAAATCCGGCCAATGTCAAGAGGCGCGAGCAGCTTTTTGGCGTCGGCTCCCCTGCTCGAGCGCGGCGCGGACGAGGCGCTCCGGCGGATTTTCGAGCAGAGCGAGGACGCGCGAGGAATCGCGTTCCGACAGGCGCAGGCCTTTCGGCTTCGGCGATGGCAGCCTCGTCTTCGGGTTTGAACCGTCGCTCGACCCGGCCGCTTTCGACATGTTCGCGGGGCGTCGCTCGCCTCCGAGCCGAGCAGATATGGATTTGATCCTTATGCGGCGAGAAAGTGAGGCGAGGCCGGGCCTCGGCTTTTCCGGCTCGGATTTGTATATGACAATATTCCTTATTAAACAATATGTTGTCCGTTGATTGGACGGCGGCTGACCGCTGGCTCGAGACGCTCCATACTGGCGGGCTATGCGAATCCGGGGCGGTGAATTCTCGAAATTCACGAGTTTCGGTAATGAAGGACTACTTCTTATGCAACATTCCTCCCCCGTCGCACTCGTGACGGGCTCCACCTCCGGCATCGGCGCCGCCATCGCGCGTAGATTATCCGGCGAGGGATTTTCGGTCGTTTTGCATTCGCGCCGCTCGGTCGAGGCAGGGCGCGCATTAGCCGCCGAACTCGGGTCTGCGGCGTATGTGCAAGCCGATCTGGCTCGGGACGCCGACAGGACGAGGCTCGTGCGGGAAGCTGTTTCTCTCTGGGGACGGCTCGACGTTTTGGTCAACAATGCCGGCGTCAGTCGTATCATCGCGCATGCGGACCTCCCCGCAGCGACGCCCGCGGTTTGGCAGGAACTGCACGAGGTCAACGTAGTGGCTCCCTTCCGATTGGTGGCCGAGGCGGAATCGGCGCTACGAGAAGCAGCCCGGCGCGGAAAGTCTGGTTGCGTTGTCAATATCGGCTCCCATGCCGGTATCCGGCCAAAGGGCGCGTCGATTCCGTACGCCGCGACGAAAGCTGCATTGAACCACGTAACGCGATTGCTCGCTCTGTCGCTCGCGCCGGATATCCGAGTAAATGCCGTTGCTCCCGGCCTGGTGAACACGCCTCTGACGGCCGACTGGACGGATGCGCAACAGATCTGGCGGGAGCGCGCGCCAATGGGCCGGGCGGCCAGCCCGGAGGACATAGCCCAAGCCGTCGCGATGCTCGTCGCCTCGGATTACCTTACGGGTGAAATCTTATTATCGGATGGCGGCCTCAACCTGACATGACCGTAGTCGATCGTGACAGTCGGTAGGATCGCCATGTGATCGCACTTTCACGAGCCTAGGGATGACCGTCGAAACGGTTCCGGCGACGCCGGTCCATAAAACACGGCGCGGCGCATTCCTTTGTAAACGCCGATAACGGCCTCAACTCTTTGTAACCAACCAACCGCCGAACAAATAGGTTTGGTAGAAGCGGATCGGGGTCGAGAATCCGGCTTCGGCCAACAGCGCAATCAACTCGATTTCGGGGACAAAAGCGACGTCCCGCTCGATGTGCTCTCGAGCTCGGGACAGCTCTTCCGGGGAAGCCCCATGCGAAGCATAAGATGTCAGCCACGCGCTGAACAACCTCGCAAATTCCGGAGAGTTTTTATCCCCGAAGAGATCAGCGAGGATGAACGAGCCGCCAGGCCGAAGGCTGGCCGCGATAGATCGGAAATATTCGGACTTCTCCCGTCTGTCCTCGATGAAATGGGATACGAAAATAGAGGAGGCCGCATCGAACTGAATAGTCGATTTATAATCCTGCAACCGGCCATTGAAGAAGGTCACTCGATCGACCATTCCCCATTCGTGCGCCCGACTCCGACAGGCGTCGAGCATGTCGATCGAGACGTCGACAGCGACAAAACGCCAAGAGGGGAACTGTTTGCCCAAGGTCAGCACTTCGGCGCCTGTGCCGGCGCCCGCGGAAAGAAAGCACGTATGTTCAGGCAGCCCCTGAAGCCATGGCGCAATCATCCGATGCAGGGAATCATAGCTAGGACAAAAAGACCGAATCCGACGATCGTATTTTGCAGCGAGGTTTTCGTCGAAATGCGTGGCGGCGTCGAATTGTTCTGACATAGCCATGGCCCTGATCGTCGGTATCGCAAAAATCGAGATCGCCGCACCGCCGGAGAAGGGCCCGCACGCTCGTTTCCCCGTCACGCCCGCTCAGTGCGACAGAGCCGTCCCCTCCAACAACGCCTTGGCCCTGGCGGCCAGTTCGTCGAGAGCGAAGGGCTTGCGCAGAACCTCCATGTTCGGCGCGAGCTGCAAGGTTTCCAACGCCTTGCCCGCATAGCCCGTGATCAGCAGGATCGGCAGCTTAGGCCGCGCGGCGCGCGCGGCTTCGGTCAATTGACGTCCGCTCAGGCCGGGGAGGCCGACGTCGGTGATCAGCAGGTCCAGCGGCTCGCCCGATTCGACGATCTTCAATCCGGCCATCCCGTCGCCGGCCTCTATGACCGTGCAGCCGATTTCCTGGAGCGTTTCGGCGATCTGGGCGCGGACCTCGGTCTGATCCTCGACGACGAGGGCTCTCCCGCGATGCGCGGGGCGGGGAGACTCGATCTTTTCGGCGGCCGGGCTCTCCTCGGCCGGCGGCTTCGTCGGCCGCTCGTGTCCCGGCAAATAGATTCGCACGCTCGTGCCTTCGCCGGGCGCGCTGTCGATCCGCACGAATCCGCCCGATTGCTTCACGAAGCCGTAGATCTGCGACAGGCCCAGGCCCGTTCCCCGGCCGGTCGGCTTCGTCGTGAAGAAAGGCTCGAAAACATGGTTCAGCACATCGTGGCTCATGCCCACGCCGCTGTCCGTCACCTCGATCTCGACATAGTCTCCGAGCTGCACATCCGGATCGGACGGATCGGCGGACAAATGCCGATCGGCCGTCGCGATCCTCAGCGCGCCGCCTTGCGGCATGGCGTCGCGCGCGTTGATCGCCAGGTTCAGCAGGGCGCTCTCGAGCTGCGACGGGTCGCAGGTCACGCTCCACCGGCAGCGCCCCAGGCGCAGGTCGAGGTCGATTTCGGGTCCGAGCGTCCGCCGCAGCATCTCCTCGAGACCCACGACGAGCCTGTCGGGCTCGATCACCCGCGGCAGCAGCGTCTGCCGGCGGGAGAAGGCCAACATCCGATTGATGAGATTGGAGGCGGTGTTCGCCGCCTTTCGAATCGCCGCCACGGAGGGCTTGATCTCGTTGCCGCGTCCGCGCGTGATTTGACGCTCGATGACGCCGAGGGAGCCCGTGATGACCTGAAGCACATTGTTGAAATCATGCGCGATGCCGCCCGTCAGTTGCCCGAGGGCCTCCATCTTCTCAGATCGTTGTAAGCGTTCCTCCATGTTTCGCTTTTCCTCTTCAGCCCGCTTGCGGTCGGTGATGTC
>PQAN01000447.1 GCA_003105285.1 Methylocystaceae bacterium | reverse complement strand
AACTGGGGCAACTACGACCTCGTGGTCATCGACGAGTCGCACAACTTCAGGAACAAGCCGACCCACAAGGACCGCGACAGCCGCTACGACCACCTCATGAAACGGATCATTCTGTCGGGGGTGAAGACCAAGGTGCTGATGTTGTCCGCGACGCCGGTCAACAACCGTCTTGCCGACCTCAAGAACCAAATCGCCTTCGTAACAGAGGGAAATGACGTCGCTCTTTCAGCCAACGGTATTCCAAGCATCGAGGCGACGATCCGTAAAGCGCAGGGCCAGTTCAATCGTTGGCTCGACCTTCCAGAAGGCGAACGTCGGCCAGCTAGGCTTATGGATATGCTCGGCTTTGACTACTTCAAGCTGCTCGACATGCTGACGATCGCCAGGTCGCGAAAGCATGTGCAACGCTATTACGGGGTCGAGGAAACGGGGCAGTTTCCTGACCGGCTGCCGCCAGTGAACATCAAGGCAGACGTTGACCTTACGGGTGAGTTTCGGCCTATTCGCGAGGTCAACAACGAAATTCGTCGCCTTACTCTCGGTGCCTACGCGCCACTGCGATACGTGTTGCCACACAAGCAGGCAGCGTATGACGAAAAGTACAGTACGAAGATTCGAGGTGGCGATCAGTTCTTCCGGCAGCTTGATCGCGAGGAAAGCCTCATTCACCTCCTGCGCGTGAATATCCTGAAGCGCATGGAGAGTTCAGTGGCGTCGTTCTCCCTGACCATCGAACGCCAACTCGCGGACGTTGATGCTCTGCTCGCCAAGATCGACGCCCATGACGACTCGATCGAGGAAATCCCGATCGACGACGTGGATGTGGACGATCCCGCATTCGAGCCGCTGCTCGTCGGCAGAAAGGTCAAGGTGCTTCTCCAGGACGTTGACCGTATTCGCTGGCGACAGGATCTCGTCGAGGACCATGAACGCTTGGCGGAGCTTCTAGCAGCCGCGCGTCTTGTTATCCCCAAGCGCGATGCCAAGTTGGCTGCGCTCAAGCGGCTGATTGTTGAAAAAGTCCGCAATCCGATCAACCCGGATAACCGGAAGATTTTGCTGTTCACGGCGTTCGCCGATACGGCGGACTATCTCTACCGCGAGTTGGCCGATTGGGCGCGGTCGGCGCTTGGCCTGCATAGTGCGGTCGTTACCGGCGCTGGGGCGAACAGGACCACATTGCCGGGCGTTCGCGGGGACATGACCAGTATCCTCAGCTCCTTTTCGCCAAGATCCAAGGAACGCCCCGCTGAGCTTGCCGCTGAGGGGGAAATCGATCTTCTGATTGCCACGGACTGCATTTCGGAAGGTCAGAACCTTCAAGACTGCGACTACCTCGTCAACTACGATATCCATTGGAATCCCGTGCGGATCATCCAACGATTTGGCCGTATCGACCGGATCGGTTCCCGCAACTCCAAAATCCAATTGGTCAATTTCTGGCCGAATATGGAGTTGGACGAGTACCTCGACCTCGAATCCCGCGTCAGCGGACGCATGATGCTTCTGGACGTGTCGGCCACGGGCGAGGAGAACGTCATCGAGTTCCAGGCAGGTAACGAGATGAACGATCTGGAATACCGTCGCGCGCAGCTTCAGAAGCTGCAGGACGCCGTGATCGATCTCGAAGACTTGTCCAGTGGCGTTTCCATCGCGGACCTCACGCTCAACGATTTTCGGATCGATCTGGCGGGCTATCTGGGTACCAATCGGGATCGACTCGACGCGTTGCCGCTCGGCACCTACGCTGTCACTGACGTACCCGACGAAGGAGAGAGCCCGGTGCCGCCGGGTGTCATCTTCTGCCTGCGTGCCGTCGGCGAGGCGGCTTCTTCCGTCGCCGAGCCGGGCTATCCGCTGGCGCCGCATTACGTCGTTCATGTCGGCGAAGATGGGGAGGTCCTCCTTCCCTACACCCAGGCGAAGCAGGTACTCGATCGTCTGAAGAAGCTCAGTCTTGGCCGCGACCAGCCGGACCACGCGGCTTATGGGCGGTTCGACAAGGCGACGCGTGCTGGTCGCGACATGGAACCCTATCGCAAGCTGCTCGCCCGCGCCGTCGGCACCATTGTCGGCAAGCGCGAAGAGCGAGCGGTCGCCAGCCTGTTTCAAATGGGCGGCACGCACGCGGTGAAGGGGGAGTTTGCCGGCATCAATGACTTCGAGGTCGTCGCGTTTCTGGTCGCTCTGGCTCCGACGACGGACGTGGCGCCATGACGGAGGTGGCGGCAACTGACCCGATCATAACGGCTCTGGATTTGCCGCCGGGCGCGCGCCTTGACATGCGCGTGCCGAAAAAGACGCTGCTTGAGCAAGGTGCACCGACGACGGCCGACAAGCGCGCCATTCAAGACGGCATCGAAGAGATGCAGTGGATCGCGGCGCTCAAGCCCAACACCGTCGCCATACCGGCATTCGTGAACGAAGGCCGGAACTATTCGGAGATTGCGGTCCTATCCGCGATGCTTCGGCCGGAGGCACGCTCGCCCCGCCTCACGGAACTCATTCATCGTGCCATTCCCTATCCGGTACTGCTGATCACTCTGTCGGGCTCGCGCGCGGCCTTGTCGGTCGCACCTAAGCGGGCAGCTCAGAACGAGGGCAACAAGATCGTGGTCGAGCGCATCGTGCTCGCGGACGAGATCGATCTCGGCGCACCGTCTGCGATCGAACGATCATTCCTGGAAAGCCTGGCACTTGCACTGCAACCCGCACGCGATCTATCGACGGTGTACGACGGCTGGCTGGTTCGGATCGAGGCGCTGAATGCGGCGCGCTTGTCGGGCCAATTCGTACTCGCCAACGAAGCCGATCGAATCGACCGCCGCCGTGCGGCGCTGGAGGAGCACGCGCGGCTTTTGCGCGAGATCGCTCAATTGCGGGCGCAGGCGGGTCGCGCCAAACAGATTAATCAACGGGTTGATTTGAACCAGAAAATCAAGGCGGTCGAAGCCGCTCTCGATCGCGCCAAGCGGTTGATGCTGGGGGATGGCGAATGAAGATTTCCACGATCCTGGACCATATCGACAGTGGGCACATGGCGCTGCCCGAATTCCAGCGCGGCTATGTCTGGAACCGCGATCAGGTTCGCGGCCTGTTCGACTCGCTGTACCGTCGGCATCCGGTCGGCGGCCTGCTTGTGTGGGCGACGGAGGCCAAGACGGCTGCACATCGCGGCGACGGTCCGATCGCGGCGGGCATCGTCAAGCTCTTGCTGGACGGCCAGCAGCGCATGACCTCGCTCTATGGCGAGCTATGTGGGATTTTGGGTG
>PQAN01000446.1 GCA_003105285.1 Methylocystaceae bacterium | reverse complement strand
CGGCGGCGTCCGCTTGTATTTTCCCAATGCGAAACATAAGTCCGGCCCGCCTGACCTGACGCCGAATTTTGCGCTCGGCTGCGACAGCATCGACCCCGCAAAGAGCGTTTGGAGATTCCTCGTGGAGCTCGCGCCGCTCGGCTCCGACGCTTCGGGCGAGGAGGAAACCGCCTATATGAAGAACAAGGCGTATTACTTCGGCGCTCCGGGAACGGCCATCCTTTTTGACGAAATGGACAAGGAGTTCAAGCGCGTCCCCATCCGGGCGACAGCCTGGGAAACTTTGGAAAGCGGGTATCTGACGCGCGAAGAGGTCACGAGCTTCACGGACGCTTCGCTGATCCGCGTCGAGACGCCGAGGGTCGTCTTCGAAACGCGCGCCCTTCGAGCCGGTTCGCTCCACCTGATGCGCAAGCTTCCCTGCGCGGCGCCGTGAGCGCCGGAAGGATTCTCCCGATGTCGAATAGGTTGAAACGCATTCTCATCTGCCTCCTCATGACGGCCTCGCCCGCTTACGCCGCGTCGTCCAGCGTGACTGTGGACGAAAGCGGCATCGTGGTCGCCGGCGCCTGGGGGGCGCGCAGAGCCTACGCCCCTCTCGATGTGTCGCGCATCTTGCCGGGCTTTCTGGGCGCCTGGGCCGTACGCCCGGAAATCTGCGTCGAGGGGCCGCGCTCGGCCCCGTTCCCGGACCAAACTCCCAACGGATTCGTCGGGATCGCCGCCGATCGCATCTCCACGAAGTCCGGCACATTCGTCGTCGCCGGCGCTTATGTCCGAACGCCGGAAACGATGACGCCGCGGGACGTAGAAAGCGCTCTCGCCGAGAAGCGCAAAATTGTCCTTTCGTCGGACAAGGAGCGGAACGCCGCCGAGATGCTCGTCGAACTGCGCCCGCTTCGCCAGGGCGAAAGCCATTTCTATCAGCTCAGCCTCTCGGACGAGGAGAAAACGCTCCTCATGGAGGAAGCTGGTCGGGCACGCGTTACATTGAAACGTTGCGAGTGACCCTCCCCATGCGCCACGCCACTTCGTGCCTTGTCGCCGCGCTGGTCGCGGCCTGCTTCACGCCGATCGCCGCGGCCGCCGACGAAGGCGGAGCTGCGCCGAAATATAGTCAGGACGACCTTCTGGACGGGAGCACGGTCGCCATCGCGTCTCAGGACATATGTGGCTTCGAGGTCGACCAGAACGCGATCAGAGCCTTCGTCGCCGCGAAAGCGCCGGACATGCCATGGTTTTTGTTCGACGCGCAGATCAGAGGATATCAGCGGATCATGCCGCGCTTCTCCGAGCAGGAAAAAGCCCGGCACTGCGCCAAAGCGCGTCTCTTGGCGGAAGCGGCCGGCTGGATCAGATAGCGGCATCCGCTTGATGGCGGTGTTCTTATCGACGGCCAGTCCAGCGAAACCTCAGAACTGCGGCCGTTTCCTTCGGAGCCTCATCTTCCTCGCCGCTCGAGGCGTGACTTATGGGGACCTCGATATCGAAGGGCGGATCGGGCGTCGCCTCGGGAGAAAGAGCGATGGGAATACGGTAGGTCTGCCGCCCGTCGGCGTCGAGCTTGACGTCCCAACCCTTCGAACCGCTCGTGGGGCCGCCTCCCGAGACACAGCGCTTCGCCACGAACCTGCGGGCATTGGCGTCGGACAGATACGCGGGTCGCTCGCAGGTCCATGGATCGATGCGGATCAGCACCGTCTCGACCTGCGAGATCGCCCCGGAAGCGAACTCGATCTCGAGCCATTCGACTCCCTCGCGGGGGACCTCATGGACATCGACCAGCCGCGCCGTGAAATGCGGCATGAAAACGGTATCGCGCCCCGCCGCCATAGCGCCCCCGGCCGCGAGGCTGATGACGCCGACGATAAAGGGACGCAGAAGAAGCCTTCGTCTGGATATCATCCCGTGTCTCCCAACACTCTGTTCCGCTTGTGGCGCAGCTTCATTCGGCGCCTTATCGACAGCGGAACAATCGCGTGACCGACGATGGATCGGGCCGGACCTCCCTTTTTTCGAGAACGGCGCCATCGGGTGAAAGCGTAAACTCCTCCGTAGAATGCCATTCTCCTCCGCCGCCCGAATTTCGAGCGTTGATATAAATCGTACGGCGCGAGCTCCCCTTAGGGAGGACACCGAGAGCGATCATTTCCCCTTCCGCCTGATGCAGACCTTTGGAATCGATCACAAGGATGGCGGTCGGCTCTCCCGCGGTGCAATTATGGGCCGAATAGGCCCATTTTCCTCGATATTGCAGGGGAATCTCATGCAACGGGCGCGGCGCCTCCGCAGCTTCAATTCCCTCGGCCGGGGCCCCGTCCGAGATTCCGACAGAGATCTCCAACCGTCCGTTGCTCTTGTGGCGGTAGACGTCCACCAGCAGCGACGGATTGCCGTCGACGATGGCCGCGCTCGTTTCTTTGTTGATCGTCAACGTGGCGCCGGCGATTTCGAGACGGTGCATCTTCTCCACGAAATAGGCGTCGATGCTATCGCCCTTCTGGCGCAGGCCTCGCACATGGACGTTGAAGCGGTCTTGCTGGAGAATGGCGAGCGTGTCGAGCAAGGCCTCGCCCTTGCTGCTCACCTTGTCCTCCGGCGCGACTTCCGCGCTA
>PQAN01000445.1 GCA_003105285.1 Methylocystaceae bacterium | reverse complement strand
TGCAGCGCCGGCAGCTTCAGGACGCGCGCGTCGTTCCAGAGCCCTGTGCCGAGCACTTGGATGCGCCTGGTGTCGAGGCCGGCGGCCTGCAATTCGCGCGACACGGCGACCATGGCCTCGGCCTGCTCGGGGATGAACAACGCGTCGATCTGCTCGCTCGCCTGGGCGATGCGCTGCACGGACGGCTGCACGGCGCCGGGCTTATAGCGTTCGATCGTCAGCACGCGGACGTTGTGATTGGCGGCGCTCTGCTGAAATTGCGCCAGCGCGACGGCGCCGTAGTCGCTCTCGGGCACGAGCGCGGCGATCGATTTCTTGCCGCGTTGCGCCGCGTAATCGACGATGCGCTCGACATAAGACTCGACCTGGAAGGACAGGAGATAGACGCCGCGTCCGGCCGCGGAAGAATCGGTGGAAAAGGCGATGACCGGCTTGCCGGCCCCGCGCGCCAGCCGCCCCGCCTCCTTCACATTGCCGGCGAACACCGGGCCGATGATGATTTCCGCGCCCTCGCTCAGCGCCGCCTGCGTCGCGGCCTGCGCGCCGGCGGGGGACGATCGATCGTCCTTCACCAGGATCGTCACGTCGTTGACGCCGCTGTCGGCGAAAGCGAGCTTCGCCGCATTGCGCAGCGAGGCGCCGACTTGGCTCGGCCCCGAGGCTTGGCTCAAGGGGACGATGAGCGCGATGCGGGTCGCGCCATTGCCGATCTGCTCGCTGCCGTCGGTGAGCGCGCCGACCTCCACGGGCCCGACCGGCGCGCCGAGATGCAGGTCCCGGGCGCCGGGAACGCCCGGACCCGCGGTCGGATTGCAGGCGGAAAGCAGGGCCGCGCCGACGCCGAGGCAGAACACGCGACGCAGTCTGAGGAGGGCCGAGCCGCTCGGCTGTAGCTTGTCGACGTCACTCATGAAATAACACAGCCTCCCGCCCGATCGGCTCGACGCAAGGTCGCTGTCCTTCAGCGGATCCGCTCGGTCCGTTCGCTCAGCGCATCATTCCCGACAGGTCGAAGACCTTATCGACCGACTTCGGTATTGCGACGACAAAACCCACTCGGCAACTGCAAAAATCCACTAAAATGAAATTTGCGGGGAAATTGCGGCCTTGAACGGCTCAGTCTTGTTCTGTAAAAAGAACAAGCGGACGACGAACCGAACGAGGCGCGGCGCTCGAGCGTTCCCAGCCGGAGCGGAAACCGGTTCGGCTTTGGAAACGCATCGGAACGTCAAAGACGGCCGCTCGCGGCGGCCCGGAGGAAAAGATGGCCTCGAGCGAGGACGCCGCTTCGACCACGGCGAGCTACACGGCCTTCGGCCTGCGCGCCGAGGCCGAAAAAATCGCGCCCGGCCTCCATCTCGTGGCGACGCCGATCGGCAATCTGAAGGATATTTCCTTCCGCGCCCTGTCCACTCTGGCGGCGGCCGACGCCGTCATCGCCGAGGACACGCGCGTCACCAAGACGCTGCTCGCCCATTACGGGATTTCGACGCCGCTCGTCGCCTATCACGAACATAATGCGCGCGTGATCCGGCCGCATCTCATCGCGCGGCTCGAGGCCGGCGCGGCGCTGGCGCTCGTCTCCGACGCCGGCACGCCGCTCGTCTCCGACCCCGGCTTCAAGCTCGTCGCCGAGGCGCTGGAGCGCGGCGTGAAGATCACCTCCGTGCCCGGCCCTTCCGCCGTGCTCGCGGCGCTCGTCGTCGCGGGCCTGCCGACCGACCGCTTTTTCTTCGAAGGCTTTCTGCCGCACAAGAGCGGCGCGCGGCGGGCGCGGCTCGCCGAACTCGCACGCATCCCCGGCACATTGGTGTTCTTCGAGTCGCCGCGCCGCCTCGCCGAAGCGCTGGCCGATTGCGTCGCCGTGCTCGGCCCGCGCGACGCCGCGATCGCCCGCGAGCTGACGAAGCTCTATGAAACGGTGCGGCGCGGCAAGCTCGACGAACTCGCGGCGGCGCTCGCCGGCGAAGAGCCGCCGAAGGGCGAAATCGTCGTGCTGGTCGCGCCGCCGAGCGAGGCGGCGCATGAGCTCAGCGAGGCGGAGCTCGACGCCAGAATCGAGGAGGCGCTGACGGCGCATTCGCTGAAAGACGCGGCGAGCGTCGTCTCGGCGTCGACCGGCAAGCCGCGCCGCCAAGTCTATGCGCGCGCCATCCAGCTCGCCGCCGGCCGCGAACAGTGACCGAGGCCGAGAGCGCGGCGCGGCGCGCGCGGCATCTCGGCGGGCGGCGCGCCGAAGCGCTCGCGGCGCTGTGGCTCGCCTGCAAATTCTACAAGATCGTCGCCCGCCGCTACCGCGTGCGCGGCGGCGAGATCGACATCATCGCCAGACGCGGTCGAACCGTCGTCTTCGTGGAAGTGAAGGCGCGGGCTTCGCTCGAGGAGGCGATGACCGCGATTACGGAGGAAAAGCGTCGGCGCGTCTCGCGCGCCGCGTCGAGATGGCTCGCCGCCAACCCTTGGGCCGCGTCTCACGTGCTGCGCGCCGACGCCGTCTTCGTCGCGCCGGGGCGCCTGCCGCTGCATATGGAGGCGGCGATGGAGCTGACGATCGGGTAGAGCCCCTTGCCGTGCGAGTCTGAAGAGCCCGACCGAACGTTCCGTTCGACCTACTGTTCGCAGCGTCGTCGTTCCCGACGCTCGCTTCAGCGAGCGATCGGGAATCCAAAGCAACAACCAGAATTCTCGTCG
>PQAN01000444.1 GCA_003105285.1 Methylocystaceae bacterium | reverse complement strand
GGCCGAGCTGCGTCTCGGTCATGGTCATGTTCTTGCCGCCCATCGTCATCACGATTTGGCCCTCGAAGGTTTGGCGATCGGACGTAAATCGATAGGTCGCCACGGCCCTGGCCGCATCCGGCCCCGCACAGATGATGTCGAAGGTCAGGGTCTTGTCGACGAGATGCGCGCTTTTCGGCGAACATTTCGCCAGCGGATTGCTGTCGCTCAGAGCCTCGAGCCCGTACGAAGCCGTATTATCGGGGTCGATGCAGATCGTCGCCGTTTTTCGCGCGGCGGCGTCGACGAGATGCGGGAGCTCGAGAGCCACGGCGACCTCGTAACGTCCGCTTTGCAAGAGCGAGGATTCTGTCGCCGACAATCCTCCCATGGGTATGGCCAGTGCAAAGGCTGTCGACGCCGATATTGTTTTCATGTTCGGACTCCGCGTGAAGCATCGATCGCTTCGAGCATGCTCGAGCGCCTTCCGCTATCCGTTTCTTGCTTTCGAACGTGCTTGCGTCGACGTCGTTGATCGAAACGGCCGTTCAACGCGGATCGAGGCCGAATCTCTGGCGGATTGCCCGGCCGGCTTGGATAAAAAGAGTCCCTGCCGCCGGCGCCACGCCGAGCATGTGCATGCAGGCATGGATCATTCCCTCGAGGAGAATGAGCTCAGCGGGAACGCCGTTGTCTCGGAGCTTGCGCGCATAGGCTTCGCCTTCGCTGCGCAGCGGATCGTATTCATTGACCATGATCGTCGCCGACGGCAGTCTGGAGAGATTCGCCCGCAACGGCGCCGCGTAAACGGGGGGCGCGGACAGTCGGCCTCCGAGATAGTCCTCCCAGCAAAGCCTCATCATGTCGCGCGTCAGATAATAGCCGCCGGCGAATTGCGCGTATGACGGCGTGTCGAGATCGGTGTCCACGGCCGGATAGATGAGGAGCTGATGCGCGATCGAAGGGCCGTGGCGGTCTCTCGCCAGCAGCGCGGCGGCGGCCGCCAGATTTCCGCCGGCGCTGTCGCCGGCGACGGCGATGCGATGTCTGTCGATTTCCAATTGCTCCGCGCGGTCCGCGACCCAGCAAAGAGCGCGATAGACATCTTCGAGAGGAGTAGGGTAGGGGTGCTCCGGAGCCAGCCGGTAGCCGACCGAAAAGACCACGCAACCTGTCGCATTGGCGAGGGCGCGGCAAGGATTGTCGTACGCCTGCAGCGAGCAGAGACGCCATCCGCCGGCATGGGCGAAGACGATCGCCGGCTGCTTTTCGTCTTTCTTTGCTGCGGCGGGCCGATAGGCCCGGACAGGGACGGCGACAGAGGGCTCGTCCCCTTCGACAGTGAGATCGTCGATTCGATCGACGGCTTCCAGCGCGCCCTGCATCGACATCAGTGCGCGGTCGACATCGGAACGAAGACTGTCGAGAGAGGCCGCTTGCGCGGCGGGCAGGCGCGTCAGCAATGCGGCGATGTCTGGGTCGATGGCCATCAGGCGAGCCCCTCGAGGAAGAAAGGAACGAGCTGCGCATTGAATTCATCCGGGCGCTCTTCCATGATGAAATGGCCGCAGTCGCGCACGATGTCGCCCCGCAGATTTCTCGCATGCGGGCGAAGCGTCTCCAGGGGCGCATCCGCGGTCGCATATTCGGAGCCGATCGCGAGAACCGGCATGGCCAGCGGCCTGTTCGCGCGCTCGCGATTCTGCCGGATCGTTTCGGGAATGGCGCGGTAATAGGCGAAGCCCGCCCGCATGCCGCCCGGCGTTCCATAAGCGGCGGCGTAGACGTCCGCGGCGACGCGATCCCGTCGGTGGGACCATTTGTCGAACATGAAGTTCAGATATTCCCTCTCGCGACCGGAGGTGAGGAACTCCGGCAGGTCCAGGACCTGATTGAACATGAAATGCCAAAGGAAAATATTGTCCGATGGCGGAACGAAGATCGGCGGGGAAGGGGCGAGGCCCGGGATGACGGCTTCGGTCAGCGCGATCCTCTCCACCGCCTCGGGATAATCGCTCGCCAGCGCATATCCGACCCACATTCCCACATCATGTCCGGCGACGCGGTAGCGGTCATAGCCGAGCTGGATCATGAGCCGGTGCAGCACGCGCGCCGCGGAGCCCGTGTCATAGCCGTGATCCGGCCGCGCGGAATATCCCGCGCCGATCGGATCGACGGCGATGGCGCGAAAGCCATTCTCGGCCAGCGCCGTCATGGTGTGGCGCCAGGCGTACCAGGTCTGCGGCCACCCCGGGATCAGGAGAACGGGCTCGCCGTCGCCGAGAATGGAGCAGTGAATTCTCTGCCCGTCGATGCGCGCATAGTGATGCGCAAAGCCATCGGACGCAGTGTCCGGCTCGATCACGTTCGTCATGATGAATGTCCTCGAAACAGGCTCAGGAGATGCCGAGAATCGCCTTCGTCCGAGCCGCGCTCAGGGGCGTTCCCGCGAAATCGTCGAAGATTTTTTCCGTCACGCGTATCGTGTGGTCGCGAATGAAGGCCGCGCCCTCGCGCGCGCCGTCGTCGCTATCTTTCAGGCAGCATTCCCATTCGAGCGTCGCCCATCCCTCGAAGTCATATTGAGCAAGCTTGGAGAAGATCGATCGGAAATCGACCTGACCATCGCCGAGTGACCGGAACCGGCCGGCGCGCTCGAGCCACGGCCGATAGCCGCCGTAGACGCCCTGGCGTCCGGTCGGATTGAACTCGGCGTCCTTGACGTGGAACATGCCGATGCGTTCGTGATAGATGTCGATGAACTCGAGATATTTGAGCTGCTGCAAGACGAAGTGGCTGGGATCGTAGAGAATGCGGCATCGGCGATGGCCGCCGACGCGCGCGAGCAGCATTTCGAAACTGTCGCCGTCATGCAGGTCCTCGCTGGGGTGAAGCTCGAAGCAGAGGTCGATTCCCTGCTCGTCGCAGGCGTCGAGAATGGGCTTCCATCGCCGAGCCAGCTCGTCGAAAGCGGCGTCGACCAATCCTTCCGGCCGCTGCGGGAAGGGGAAGAAATAGGGCCAGAGGAACGAGCCCGAGAATGTTCCCA
>PQAN01000443.1 GCA_003105285.1 Methylocystaceae bacterium | reverse complement strand
ACGCTGATGTTCGTCGATTTCTCGGGCCGCAACGGCTGCGCGCCGGCAATGGCCGCCGCAGGCGAATTGGGCGGAAGAATGACATATGCCGCGGTCGGCGAGACGGCGGACTGAGAGAAAAACTCCTCGGCCAAGGTCGGAGCGCGAAATCCCGTGCTCACCGCGCCTCTGACGGCGAACGCGGGCGTAAAGTCATAGCGCGTCGCGAGCTTGCCGTTGATCGTGCTGCCGAAATCGCTGTAGTCCTCGTAACGGCCGGCGAGGTCCACCTTCCAATTGGGCAGGAGCTTCGCGCCGACGTCGACGTAGCCCGCATAGACGTCGCGGCTGTGATTGCCGGCGTCGGTCGGCCGCACGCCAACAAAAGCGGCCGGTCCAGCGGAATAATACGACCAGAAATCGCCTTGCTTGATCTTGTATGTCCCATGCCGATTTTCGGCGCCGATCGCGACATTGATCGGCGCCGGCAGGAAGCTCACCGCAAATGGCTTGTTGAAATCGAGATTGATCGTCCGCTGCGAACCGGAGTATTGCCCGATATAGAAACTGGTCGGCGTCCAGCCGGCGCCCCTCGCCGCAAGAACGTCGTTGAACAAGCTCCGATTGGCGGAACTATTCAGCCCGACATCGACATTGTCGCCGCCGTACGTCAGGCTGATGTCCCAACGCCCATTGTCGAGAAAGGCCCCCTTGGAGCCGACGGTCCCCGACCAATCATATTCGCTTATTGTTTCCGCCGGAACGAAGCCATTGGGATAAATGACGGCGTTCGCCGCGGTTCCATTGAAGTCCGGTGCGCGATAATTCTGGAATGATTCCGCGGCGCGTGTCCCTCCCGAACCGAAGGCGTAGATTTCGACGCCATTATCGAGCTTCAATCCCGAATTGACGCCCAAAAGAGGCAGGAAATATTTGGGGTCGCCGATGATCGCGGCGACATTCGGATCGACCCAGGGATAGGGCGTGCCGGGACCGACGCGCAGCCCATTCTGAAACACATTCTGATCTGATCCGGTCTGGTTGCTGTGCAAATGCGAGGTGAGTTCGCCGCTCAGATGCACAAAGCCGCGGTCGCCGATGGCGACGCCCTTGTCGACCTGGACATTGCGTGTGAAGCCGTCGCCGAGCGCGTTTGGATTATAGCTCCTGCCGTATCTTCCGATAAGCGCGGCGACCTCGCCTGTATCGGGCGAATCCTTCAAGATGACATTGATGACGCCGGCGATGGCGTCGGACCCATATTGAGCCGCCGCGCCATCTTCGAGGATTTCGACGTGATCGATCGCCGAGACGGGAATGAAATCGAGATCGGGTCCGGCCGCGCCCTTGGGGAAACCGCCAGTGGAAATAACGGCCGTTCCATGCCGGCGCTTGCCGTTGACGAGAACGAGGACGTGGTTGGCGGTGAGGCCGCGCAGACGCGGCGAACGAACGAGAGCGCTCAAATCATAATTGACGGCGTTGGCGTTATACGAAGGCTCGAGACGCAGTAAGGCGTCCATGAGGTTCGTCTGACCGGTCTCCTTCAATTTCTCGGAGCTGATGATCGTGATCGGCGACGAACTCTGACGCGCCTTCACGCCATATTCGCGCGTGCCGGTCACGATCACGTCGTCGACGGCGCCGAGTTCAATGTCTGCCGGTTTCGGCTGATCGCTCGCGGCCGGCGCCGCTTGGACGACGAGCGGCGCGCCGAGCGCCAGGATGCCGACGCCCACCCGAGTTTTCCGCGCGAAATAAAGAGAGACACAATCACGTTCTTTCTCGATATTCGGCATGGCTCACCTCGTCATCGGCAGGAGATTGCTCGCGGCGGCCAATAGAATTGTTCGACGATCTATGTGAAACCGCCGCCGCTCAGATTTGCTCGCCGCTCGAGCTTCAGCCGTAAATAGGTGAACACTTCCGAGCAATTACTTGAAAGGTAATCTTCACTCGAATTCGCGGGCGCCCATCTCGATCGCAGTCGAACGCCTCGGGACGCCGCGCCGCGATGGACGGCGATGCTTGCTCGTCGGTGCATAGGCTCGGAGGCTCGGCTCTGGTTCGGGCGGCAAAAACGGATTCTGAAATAAACTTATATGATCTATAGATTGAATAGACAATTAGTGATCCGCTTGTTATAAAGGGATATACGAAGAATTTGGAGGGTCGAGCGCGGTGAAAAGAAAAGCGGCGAGCGCGCCCAACAGCGCAGGAGATTTCGGACGCGCCTTGACGCGCGCGCGAAAGGCGAGGCGGCTGAGCCAATTGGAGCTGGCTATGATCGCAGAGGTGTCTCCGAGACATCTGAGTTTCCTCGAGACCGGCAGATCGAGACCCAGCAGGTCGATGTTGTCCGCGCTGGTCGAGGCGCTGACGATGTCGGAGGAGGACGAGAAAGCGTTCTATCTCGCCGCCGGATTTGCGCCGCCTCGACCGCAGTCCGCGAGCGACGGCCATTATTCCTCGACGCTCCTCGGCATGTCGCTCATCCTGCGCAGTGCGGAGCCCTTTCCGGCCGTGGTCTTCGACCGCTTTTGGCGCATCGTCATGATGAACCGTCCCTATGGCGCATTCATCGAGCCGCTCAGCCGCGGTTATGTCGTATTGGGACAAGCCTATACGCTGCTGCCCGAACCACGGCTCAATCTCATCGAGGCGATGATCGGCTCAGACTATTATCTTTCCCGCGTCCTGTCGTGGCGCGAAACGATCGCCTCGGAGCTTTCCCGCGTGAAGCGGGACATCGCCATCGATACGGATCCCCAACGCCGCGCGTGGCTGTCCAGAATCGAAGTCGATGCGAGCTCTCGCGGACTGATAGCCGGGCCAGGAGCCGCGGAGCACAACAACGACAACACGCCTTTCGTGCCCGTAACGATGCAAATGGGTCCCATGGAGGCCAATCTCATCAATTTCGTCATGCCGCTGCACAGCGATGGCGACAAGGATTTGTCCGGTCTGCGCATCAAGCTCTATTATCCGGCCGATGAGCGCGCCGAGCGCGCCGTTCGCGATTACACCTTCACGAATTGACGACGAGTCTCTCGAGCCGCGGCCGGCGTAGCGAAAACCCGGTCGCTTCGTCGAACCTTTGCGCGAGATGGAAAAGCGCCCCTTCCCGCCCTATCGGAGCCGCCAATTGGCAACCCACCGGCAGTCCGTTCGCGGTAAAGCCGGCGGGCATCGCCAGCGCCGGATGCCCTGTGAGATTGAAGAGAGCGGTGTAGCCGATATCGACCGGCGACATCGGCAGCCCCCTCGCCGCTTCGGCCGCCCTCGCCGCGCCGATCCGTGGCGGCGCGAAGGACTGGACCGGCGACAAGATCAGGTCGACGGAAGTAAACAACGCGTCGAGCGTCGATGCGAGGCGCTTGCGTTCGACGAGAGCCTCCCGAAGGGTGGCCGCATCGAGCCTCGCGCCGAACTCGAGCAACCGCTCGAGGCTCGGCGAAACGGGCGAACCTCGCCCCGCATGGACCTTCACCGCCTCGGACGCGCAAATGACCATCCAGAGTTCCGCGCTTTCGCGCCAGGAAGGAAGATGAACCGGCTCCAATCTCATTCCGAGCTCGAGCAGACGCCTTTCAGTCTCCACGAGCGCGCGAGCAATGACCGGGTCGACCCCTTCTTCGTTCCAGGCCCGATCGACGCCGATGCGCAGCGCCCCTGTCCGATGCTCGATATCATGAGCGCCGCCGCGCGCCTCGCCGGCCAGTACGGTAAAAAGCGCGGCGAGATCAGCGGGCGAACGCGCCATCGGGCCGACATGGTCGAGAGACGGAGCGAGCGGAAAAACGCCCGTGACGTCGACCGCGCCCGCCGTCGGCTTCAAACCGAACAGATTATTGGCGGCGCTCGGGTGACGAATGGAGCCGCCGCTATCGGTTCCAACAGCGGCAAAGCAAAGGCACGCCGCCGTCGCGACTCCGGGCCCGCTGGATGAGCCGCCCGGCCAATAGTCCAGATGCCAAGGATTACGCGGAGTCCCGACAACAGGGTCGTGCAGACCGAAAGCAGCTTCCGGAAGATTGAGCTTGCCGAGCAAAACGAGCCCGCTGGTTTCGAGACGCGTAACAGCGACCGCATCGCGAGCCGGATTGGAATCGGTCAGCCGCGTCGCGCCATTGGACGTGGCGATTCCTCTGGTGGCCAATACATCCTTGACAGCTATTGGAACACCATGAAGCGGGCCTCTGACCCGGCCAGCGTCCAACTCCGCATCGGCGCGACGGGCCTGCCGACGCGCCAGGGACGCGGAAACGGTGACATAGCTTTGCAGATGCGGGTCTAATGCAGCGATGCGGTCGAGCATATCCTCGACGATATCGGCCACGCGCAACTCGCGTCGGCGGAACGCCTCCGCGAGCCCGAGCGCGGTCCAATCGTGGATGGGCGCGTTCACCGTGCGAGATTCAAATCGCGCAGGGCGGCATTATAGGCTTCGCGCCCTTCGCTCGCATGGAGATTGAAGAGGCGACGCAGCGAATATTCGCTCCAGATCACTTGCTGGATTTTCTGCTCCCCTTGAAAGGCGTACATATGAGCGTCGTATCGATCGATATAACCCGCCTCGGCCGTCGCGTCATAACGTTCGCGATGAAGAACGGCGGCTTGCGGCAATCGGGGTTTCACGCCGGTCGGTCGATCTGGATCGGGATAGCCGACGCACATGCCGAAGATAGGCACGACATGTGACGGCAACGCCAGCTCGTCACGCAGTTCCTGCTGGTAGAGCCTTACGGCGCCGATATAGCAGAAGCCGAGGCCGAGGGATTCGAAGGCCACCGCCGCATTCTGCGCCGCCAATGAGACGTCGACGAGACTCGTCGCCAGCGGATCGAGATTATCCGGGTCGAGCAAGTCGTCGCCCACGGACGCGCGTTCGGCGATCCGTGCGTGTCGAGACAGATCGGCGGCCCAGATCAGATAGAGCGGAGCTTCGCGTATCCATCGCTGATCGGCGACGCCGAGGCATAACCGCGCTTTTCGCTCCGGGTCCTGAACCGCGATGACGCTCCACAATTGCAGATTGAGCGAGGACGAGGCCGATTGCGCGGCGGCGATCGCCGCCTCGAGAATCCAAGGCTCCACTTTCCGGGGCAGAAAAGCCCGCACGGACCGATGCGCGAGCAGAACCGACAATGTCTCGTTCCACCCCACCGGTTCCGTGCTCGGACCGCGATAGCGCTCCGTTAGCGCAACGTGCGCCTGAGCCTTCGCATTCGTAACCGAAATTGCAGACTGGTTCTTCGCGGCCTGTCCAGACATCTCTTTGCCTTTCACTATGGATTATTCGGTCGGTCGAAGGAGATGTCGAGAGCGGCTCTCACTTCTATCGGCGTATTGATCACGCCGGCGTCGACGAACACGCGCTGAATTTCTCGCATCGGCCCCTCCAGGCCCGCGACCGGAACCGGCTCCGCGCTGTCGCGCTTCACCTGCAGCAGCGCTATGTCATATGGCGTGCCCGTCTCCGCAGCTATGGCCTCGGCATAGGCTTCAGGATGATCGAGCGCCCAGAGTCTCGCGCGACGGAGACGAGCGACGAAGTCTTCGATCGCCGGCCGCTTTTCCTTGATCGACTTCTCGGTCGCGACGATGATTCCAAAGCCCGGAACCACGCTGTCGCCACTGATCAAGATTCGCGCCTTGTTGCGCAAGAGTTCCGAGATGGTGTAGCTGCCCGCCGACGCCCAAGCGGCCACGGCTCCCGAATCCAGCGCGACCCTGCAATCCGACGGCGTGAGATAGGCCGTATCGACCGCGCCCTGCGGGAGCTTCGCCGCCTCCACCGCCTTCAATAGGAGAAAATGCTCCATGGCTCCGCGCGTGACACAGACTTTCCGGCCGCCGAGATCGCCGACCGCGTGAACAGGCGAGTCGGCGCGCGTGACGATCGCCGTATTCTCATTGGTGATCCGCCATGCGGTGATGACCTTGATCGGCAACCCTCTCGCCCGGCCGTTGATCAAAGCGGTGTCGCCGACGCCGGCGATGTCGACTGCCCCGGCGTAAAGCGCGTCCAACGCTTCGCGGCTCTTCAATTCACGCCACTTTATCTCATATCCTCGCGCCGGCTCCTCGCCGGCCACGCGCAGCAGAGTGCGCGCGCCGCCCTTCCCGTCGCTTACGGAAAGATAGGTCTCGCGCGGATTTTCGGCTGAACATGCAGCCAGCGCCAGAAAGACGGCCACGACAAAAGTTTTCATGAAGATAATGCCAAGTTTGATGCGCATCGCCGGAAAGGAGTCGCCGACGACGAACTCACGGCCGGGACGACGCGCCCTTCCGATCCGAGACCGCGTCGTTATAGCCGCTCCATAATTTTCGCCAATTACCTCGAAGGTAATGCAGGTCGTAAAACTCTCGATGTTTGTAACGACACGACGGCCGCTCAGGGCCGACTGCGCGCGAAATTCGACGGCGCGCTCCTTGGGCTCCTATGCGCGTCTCTTGCCTTCCGCATAGAGCAGCCAGGCGGCGATCATCGAGCCGAAGGTCGCAAGGCTCGCGAGGGACAATCCCGCTATCAAGACATTTGCCGGACGATTTTCGGCCACGCCCATGATCCATACGCCGAAAGCCGCCGCCGAATACAATATCGACAAATTCCACGCCAGGGCGACAGACGTAAACCCCGAAGCCAGCGTGGATATCAGCGTCTGTTGATTGGTGTCGAA
Source organism: Methylocystaceae bacterium (assembly GCA_003105285.1). Classification (GTDB taxonomy): domain Bacteria; phylum Pseudomonadota; class Alphaproteobacteria; order Rhizobiales; family Beijerinckiaceae; genus Methylosinus. The sequence continues at coordinate 8,019 of PQAN01000443.1, read as the reverse complement.
GGCGCCGGCCGCGACGAACCACAGCAAAACTCCCGCCAAGGCGACCCACAGGGAGAAGCCGAGCAAGGCGACCGCCATGGTCGCGAGCAGGATGAGCGACCACGCCGGAAGGAGCCAAGATTCGGCGAAGCCTCGTCGCCGTAAGCGATCGCCGATGCTCCCGCCGATATTGGATCCGAGAAACATGCCGACGCCGCTCAGCATGCCGATAAAACCGAGCTGAAAAGTCGCCAGCCCGTATCGCGCATGCATGATTTCGGCAAGATAAGTGTAGGCGCCGAGATTGGCGGCATGGAACAGGAAAGTCGCGAATAAAGTGCGGCGCACCGAAGGACTTGCCCAGGGGAAGGTCAACGAACGCCACTGGCCGGAGTCGCGAATGCGAGGCGTCACGTCGTGCAGGCTTTTCCACGACAACGGCAATGTCGAGGCGGTGGCGATGGCGAGAACGCCGAACGAGGCGTGCCAGCCCGCCGCCGCGGCGACAAAAGCGCCGATCGGAACGCCCGCCACCTGGCCGAACGCGAAACTCCCCATCCCGAAACCGATCGCAGTCCCGCGGACTCCATCCGGCGCCGTGTAGGCGATATACGTCCAGATCGCCGGGCCAGCCATGGCGATGCCGAGGCCAGCGCAAGCGCGTCCGGCGAGCAGAACGCCGAAGTCGCCCGTCGAGGCGGAAATGAGATTGCCGAGAGCGAAAACCAGCGCGCCGCCGATGATCAGCCGTCTCGCGCCCAGATGCGGATAGGCGAGACCCAGCAGCGGTCCGAGGAGAGCCTGCACCAACACATAAGCGGTGACCAGCGACGCAGCGGCGGTTACGGCGACCTGAAAGTCCTCGGAAAGCGCGGGAAGAAGCGGAGCGACCAAATACATCTCCGCCCCCGCCAAAAACAGCAAGATATAGAGAGACGCATAGGCGCCCAGGATGGACCCGCCCATGGATGCGGCGGCGACAGTGTCGTCTGGGCGAGTCATCGAAGGCATATCCTTTTTCTCGGCGCAATATCACAAAGCAAAAGTCGGCTGATAGTCTCGAATCCAAGTATCGAAATTCAACGCCAGCTCGGCCCCGACATTGCTGATGAAGCTGCCGTGCTCCGCCTGCGCCGACGCGTGTCTCAAAGCTTCGAAATCGAAAATCTCTCCTAAGAGACCATCCGGCTCCGCGAGCCGCGCCGCCAATTGTTCCCGAACGACGCTGGAATAGGTCGTGTCATGCGTTGTCGGATATGGAACTTTCTTTCGGTGAATGATCGATTGCGGCAAGATGTCGACTGCCGCCGATTTCAAAAGGCTCTTTTCCCGCCCATAGGCTGTCTTTTGCTTCCAGGAAAGAGGAAGAACCAATTCCACGAGCCGATGATCGCAAAATGGAACTCTGACTTCGATTCCCGCCGCCATGGACATTCGATCCTTTCGATCCAGGAGCGTCGGCAAGAATCGCGTAATGCCGAGATGCGCAACCTCCCGCATGCGCGACTCGTCCCGATCGAAAATATTCACGGCGGGGATCTCGGCGAGAGCCGTCCGGTATTGATCTGCGACATACTCTTCGAGCCTGAGACGCTCCAGCAAATCCTTGCGAAAATAGCCGACGATCCGCCGATGCAGATTGCCATGAGCGGCGGAGTCGGCCATCCACGGAAATGTGTCGGCTCCGATCGACTGCGGATCATGAAACCATCGATACCCTCCGAAGACCTCGTCGGCGGCTTCGCCGGATATAGCGACCTTTGATCTGAGGCCGACGTTCTTGGATAAGAGGTAGAGACTCATATCGAGATCGCCGATGCCGAGAGGCAGATCCCGAGCGCGAACACAGGATGTGCGTATCGACGATGACGCCAAGAGCGTTGGATCCAATGTCGCCCGTGTGTGCGCCACGCCGAGGTGGTCGACGACCTCCTTCACGAAAGGGCCATCGTCGGTGCTGCCGTCGCTCGCCGGCGCGTCGGCGTCTCCAAAATCCACCGAGAAGGATCGAACAGGAGAGCTGCCCCTGCGAATGCGCTGCGCCAGAGCTGTCAGCACGCTCGAATCCAATCCGCCCGACAGCAGCGTGCAAAGGGGAACGTCCGCGATCATCTGCCGTTCGACGGTATCCTCCAATAGAGCTCTGATGCTTTCGATAATGGACCGATCGTCGCCATGATCGTCGACGTTCGCCCATGGCGCCCAATAGCTCGACTCATGCCGCCCGGTCGCCGACACCCGCAGGATATGTCCGGGCCGGACCTCCGACATCCCCGCATAGGGAGCGCGCCCCGGAATCTTGAGAAGTGGAAGAAGCAACTGCAACAACTCTTCTTCGCCGACACGCGGCTCTACCGCGTCATGGGCCAACAGAGCCTTCGGCTCCGAACCGAAGATGACGCCCGAAGGGGTCGGATAATAATATAGCGGCTTGACGCCGAGGCGATCTCTCGCCAACCACAATTCCCGCCGCTCGGCGTCCCACAGCGCAAAGGCATACATGCCATTGAAATAGTCCAGGCACTTCGGCCCCCAGACCTTCCATGCGGCAAGCACGACCTCGGTGTCGCCCGTCGTGTGGAAGTCATATCCCGAATGCCGCAATTCTTGGCGCAACTCCCGATAATTATAGAGCTCGCCATTATAGGTCAGCGCGGTGATCGTTCGGCCATTCTGCTCGAACGTCATCGGTTGCGCTCCGCCTTCCAAGTCGATGATGGCCAGACGCCGATGTCCAAGCGCCACATGATCGCCGCGCCAATATCCTCCGCCATCCGGACCTCTCGCGGTCAAGGTCCGTGTCATTCGTTCGAGTAGGGCAGTATCCAGATTGCTTCGAGCGTAGTCGACCCATCCGGCGATTCCACACATGGCCGTTCTCCTATTGCCGCTCTCGGCGTCAGCCTATGCCGACCCGATAGGTTCGTAGCCACTGATCGAGATTGAGGAGGAAGGACAGCCCAGCCGTTTGGCTGCTGGAGCTGCGCGGGCTGGGCAACGCCGACCCTTGTTCGAGAAGCGTCCTGACCTTGACGGGATCGACCAATTCAAAGACCGGTGCGTTCGGCGTGGCCAACAATTGACTGGAGCGATCGAGCAATGATCGTAAGTAGCCCTGGTTCGGATTGGCTGGAAACCCGCTCTTGCGCCGATTGGCTACGGAAGCCGGAAGGAGATTTCCGATCGCCCCCCGTAGCAGAGCTTTCTCCAGGCCATCGCCGTTCTTCGCGCTCCAGGGAAGCTTCCAGACATATTCGACGAGGCGATGGTCGCAAAAGGGCACACGCGCTTCGAGGCCGGCAGCCATGCTCATGCGATCGTTGCGTTCCAGCAGCGAGGGCAGCCATCTCGTCAACGAGAGATAGCCGATCTTTCTCAATCGCGCGTCGCGCTCGGACTCGCCTTCGACGGTAGGAGCTTCGGCCACAGCCTCATGGTAACGGTCCTCGACATAGTCCAACGGCCGCACGGCGTCTTCGACCTCGCGCCTCAGCAGGATCGAGGGGCTCGACTTGCCATACATCCAAGGAAACCCCGGATGCTCGACCGCTCTTTCGTCGTGGAAATAAGGGTAGCCGCCGAATACCTCGTCCGCGGCTTCGCCGGATAGAACCACCGTCGTGTGTCGGCGCACTTTCGTAAAAAGCAGATAGAGTGAGATGTCCATCTCCCCCCAGCCGGGAAAATCGCGAGCGCGTAGAACAGTGTCCTCGTATTTCTGCACGTCTTCAGGTTGGACGAGAATGGTCGTGTGATCTGTTCCGACATGTCGCGCCACTTCCTGGGCGTAAGGCTCGTCGAGACTGTCATGCCAAGCGGTGCGCTGAAACTCTGCCCTGCTTTCGGGAAAGTCCACGGAGAACGTGGACAGTCGGCGCCCGACTCCCAATGTCCGCGCCGCCAGAGCGCTGACTGCGCTCGAATCGAGCCCGCCCGAAAGCAGAGCTCCCAATGGAACATCGGAGACCATCTGCCGTTGCACGATGTCTTCTAGCAGCTCCCTGACGCGCTCGGCCGCTGCGCCGGATCGCGGCTCGTGCAATTCGCCGGGGAGAGACCAGTAGGAATATTCGTTCACGCCTCGCTCGGACACACGCAGCGCGCGGCCCGGTTTGACCTGATGGAAATTGCGATAGAGTCCATGTCCGGGGGTCGGAGCGCTGGCCACGGCGAAAATCTCCGCCACGCCAGACGCGTCCAATTCCGCCCTCGCCAGCGGATTCGCCAAGATCGCCTTCGGCTCCGACCCGAAGATGAGCCCGGTCTCCGTCGGGTAGTAATACAATGGTTTGATGCCCAGATGATCTCTGACCAGCCAGAGTTCGGAGCGCTTCGCGTCCCAGATCGCAAGAGCGAACATGCCGTTGAATTTGGCGAACGCCTCCACGCCCCACTGCAGATAAGCGCGCAGAACGACCTCGGTGTCGGAGCGCGTGCGAAATCTGTGGCCGGCCTCGACCAGCTGTTCGCGCAGCTCGCGGAAATTATAGACTTCGCCGCCATAAGTGATGACCACCGGCAGGTCGCCGTCACTGGCGACCATCGGTTGCGCGCCGCCGCTCAAATCGATGATCGACAACCGACGATGTCCGAAAGCCATACGCTCGGACAGCCAAACGCCTTCGTCGTCGGGCCCGCGCAGCGTCAATGTCGCCGTCATCTTGGAAATCGTATTCTTCTCGAAACGCAAATCGCGTGTCCAGTCGACCCAGCCGACGATCCCGCACATGATGATTTTCCTTATCGCCTATCAGAACTGCAAAATATTCGTCGGGCTACATCAATCGCGTGATCCGCCAACGGCATCCATGACTGGCGCCATTGTCGAACAGATCGAATTCCGGCTTATGGCCCTTCGCCGCGATGTTCGATGATATCGCCTTGGTGCAGTATTCGCAGGGGGATTCGAGCGTAATGGGAACCCCGCGCTCGCGCGCTCTTTCGCGGTAATCCCAGATCGCGCAATGCAAAATGACCACTTCCGCCTGGGCATAATTGGCCTGACGGATCGTATAAACGGACGAGTAGAGTTCGGCTTGGCGAGCAATTCTATTTGCGACATCCGCGGCTCCGCCGCCGCGACTCCTCTCCACGCTTTTATGAACCCAAGCGTTCGCCCGCGCCCATTCGCTCATCTCGTCATGCCCATAACGAGACACCAGGAACTTTTCGCACAACGCTTGCGCTCGAAAAAACACTTGCTGCCATGAATGATAGTCTTCGCTCCGATGATCCGGGAGATTTGAAAAAATTTCCGATTGCGTCTGTATCCAACCAAATATATTCGTCAAATCCCGCTTTTCGATCAGATAGACCGTCATTCCGAATACGGCCTCGGCCAAGCGCTGCTGCCACAATTGGCTGCGCTCCCTATCCTCCATAATCAAGCGGCTCGATTGATAGTTGGAAATTGCAATTTCCGCTTCATTGACGACATTCGTCATGACGAATTCTCCAATGTCTATGATTTGCTGAAAATTCTTGTTGCGCTCGCAGGCGCTTTCAGACGCTTGACCGAACTGGAACCGGAGGGTCGTATGAGGTTCTGCCGAAGATAATTGCCGGCCAGTAACGAATATTGTTCCTACGAAGCTCTTGGAACATTCTGACATAGGGGTGGAACAGATATCTCAGCGGCGTATTGCAATAGTCCGCGTCGTCGCTGAACAGGCCGGTTGCGGGAATATAGGGAGGCGGCTCGACATAGGTCCCGAATATTCTGTCCCAGAGCGTAAATCGTGCGCCGAAATTGCAGCCGTCCGAAATATTGTGCTGATCTTCTCTCGAATGATGCGTAAAATGCACGGCTGGCGTAACAAAAATCCAACGCAGCGCTCTCAAAATGCCGGACCGTAGCTCCGCATAATAGAGCACGACCGAATGGGACGGCGTGGTCCACGCCTCGAAGATCATGATGAAGGCGAGCGCCCATCCGCTGTCGTGGATATCGGTCGAAAAGACTTTCGCCAAGACCGGCAGCATGACGAGAACAAAGACTTTGCCATTGCCGATATTGAGGAACAGCGTCGGGGGGTCGATCGGATAAGTCAGCTGCGTGAGGTTACGGGAACGATGGTGATTGACGTGGCCCAGATTCCAGAACAGCCGAATTTTATGCCCCCACCGATGTGACCAGTAATAGCAAAAATCCGCGATCAATCCGGCGATGATGATCGCAACGAACCCATTCAGATGCACGATCGTCGGCACGACGCTCAGCGCATTGTCGTAGTAGACGAGCGCGTCCTCGATGAGTGGGTTCACGAATGTGAACAGGACCGTCAGCAAGAACACATTATTGACGACCGAGATATTGATCATCGATTCCCAGTCGAACGGCCGGCCGACGAGACGATGATAAAATATCACGTCTGCAAGACCGATGACCGCAGCGAACAAAACAGCGGCGACGGAAGCCTTGACGAGCGTGGCGGCGATCGGCGCCTCCACCCGGGACAGGTCCACGTCCTTGACTCCGTAAAGCACTTTGACGTGATCAGCATTCAGCAAGCCGGGTATGTCACGGAATTGGCCATGGACATAAAATTCCGACAGCATCGCTACCGCGGCCAATATCGCGAGCAGCGCGAGCTGCAAACCTCTGCGTTGGAGGCGCAAATCTGCATCCCACAGCCAATGCTTCACCTGTCTCAGGGCATTTGAAAGGGACAAACTGGTGGGGGAAGACAATGAAGATATTCTCGATATCATGATACATCTCCACACAAACACTTTGCCGATTCGAATTCACCATTTCGCGGCGAGCGTAACGCCGGCCATCAATGGGTCGCCGACAGTGCTGGAAACCAAACCCGCGCCGACGATCAAAGCCGGCTGTTGGTTCGTGTAATAATGCTTGTCGAGCGCATTATGTATCCAGCCGGTAAGCCTCACGCTCTCATCGGCCGCTGCGACGCCGATATGCAGATTGAGAAGGCCATATGGATGGATCACGCTGTAGATCGAGTCGCTCGTGTCCGAGTAGAAAGCGCTCTGCCAGTTGAAATCAGCGCCGATGAAGCCCACCAGGGCCTTATCGAGGAAGGGAAGAGTCGCGTCGAGCGGGCGCGTATATTCGCCGCCGGCGGCAAAGGCCCATCGCGGAACCAGAGCGAGACGCTTGCCGGTGAAGTTGCATGTTTTGTTGACGTTGGACAATTCGACAGGGCACGGCGCCGAATTGAACGAGTCGAAAAAGGCGTCGTTGAATGTCGCCGAACCATAGAGGTTCAGGCCATCGATCGGCTGAGCTCGCAAATCCGCCTCGACGCCGCGTGAAATCGCACGCTTGGCGTTTGCGAGATAGGTCGTCGTTGTGCCCGATGGACTGAGGTCCACGACGTTGGTGATATAGTTGCGGTCGACCATCCAAAAAGCGGCGAAGTTGGCGAGCAGGCGCCGGTCGAACAGCTCGCTTTTTACGCCGACTTCATAATTGTCGAGCTCTTCGCCTTTGACGGTCGGTTTCGCCGCGGCCGGGAGATAGGCGGCGGCATAGGCGATGTTGGGGCCGCCCGGGCGGGCGCCGCGCGAATAGGTGGCGTAGACCAGCGCGTCGGGCGCGACTTTATACGAAACGGACAAAAGCCCCGAAACAAAGCCTTGGTGCGTGGCCGCCCCGTAGTAATAGGAGGCGGGACCGAGCTGGTTGCTCCGCAAGGTCAGCGCCTGCGCCTGCTGCGCTGGGTCAAGGCCATCCAGCGATTGGCCCTGCACCTGTCCCGTGGCGATCGCCGTTCTCGCCGTGAAGGAATAGCGAAGGCCTGCGCTGACATCGAGCTCTGGGCTCACATGCCAGACCACATGTGAGAACGGTGCTATGCTGTTGGTTTCGGGGTTCGTGTAGGTATTGCGCGTAAGCCAATCGAGCGCCGTCCGGGCGACGAGAGTCGCCGCCGGGGTCGTGGGATTTCCGAACCAGACGCCGGCCTGGCCGCCATACGCCCGAAGGCCCCGAAGCCGAAACTGCTCCCAATAGAAAAACGCTCCCGCCGTCGCCTCGATGGGCTCTCCGCGCGGCGTGGAGATTTTCACTTCCTG
>PQAN01000442.1 GCA_003105285.1 Methylocystaceae bacterium | reverse complement strand
GGTTCACGCCCGGCTTCACCTCCCGTTATGGAGTCGACGTTCTCGTCTGGTACGAGACCCATGCCGATGTCACCGAAGCCATTGTCCGAGAAAAGAAGCTGAAGAAGTGGAACCGCGCCTGGAAGCTCCAACTGATCGAGAGCGTCAATCCCACTTGGCGCGACCTCTATGACGACCTCAACGCCTGATCGCCTCGCATTGTCATTCCCGGCGGGCCACAGGCCCGACCGGGAATCCAGGAGCCGCGCCCCGCAGATTCTAACCTTTGCCCCTGGATTCCCGGTCGCTCGCTCGCGCGAGCGCCGGGAATGACAGACGCCCGAAAACCTCGGCCACTCGACGCGACCTTTACGAAGACCTCGATGTTTGACCAGTTCGCGCTGTCATTCCCGGTGGGCCACAGGCCTGACCGGGAAAGGAGTCGCGGCCCGGCTCACCGACACGAGCGCCCGGCAAAAACTCCGGCTTGACAATCTCTGGATTATATTCCTATATTCATCCCGCTCCCGCCCATCAAAGGGGCGCTCCAAAGGGCACAGAGCGCGGGCGGGAGGCGGCGGACGACGGCGGGATGCGACCCTGGTCCCGTCGCGGCCGGCGCGCCGCCGAACGGCTCTCGAGCCGTTCGTGATCCCCAGGCGGACGGAAAGCCGATCGGGCGAGGAGGTCGTGCTCCTCGAGCGCGGCTCCGGCTAGAGGTAGGCCTCCAGGCGTTCAAGGATGTCTGGACCCGGGGATGTCGGCTGAGACAGCAGCCGTGTCCGGGACGCGTCGACGCCGATAGAGATTTTTAGCGCTATGGCCGAACGGCGGCCGACGCGTCCCGGACCCCTTCTCCAACCCGCGCCGGCAACGGCGGCGGGGCCGAGGCGCGTTCGATGCGAGTTCGAAGGCTCTCGATCCGTCAGAGCGTTCAGCTCGCCCGTCGCAATGCCGCCGGTCGGCGGCGTTATATCGATGAAGGGATTCGGCGCGCGCAAGGACGGGGCAGAGGATATGAACGCCAAGCAGAAAAAAGCGCGGGAGCGCCAGATCGCAGCGAGCTGCGTCACGTCCTTCGATCTCGACGATCCCTGCCTGCCGGACGACATCGCCGAGCGGGCGCTCGGCTCCGGAGATTTCCCCTATGACGAAAAACTGAAGCGCGGCAGCTACGAAGATGAGCTCCCGAAGCTGCAGATCGAGCTGCTCAAGCTGCTCGACTGGGTGAAGGACGAGGGCGAGCGCATCGTCATCGTCTTCGAGGGGCGCGACGCGGCCGGCAAGGGCGGGGCGATTGCCCGCCTCACCCAGCACCTCAACCCCCGCTTCGCGCGCATCGCCGCGCTCGGCAAGCCGTCGCCGGAGCAGGAGGGGCAATGGTATTTCCAGCGCTACGTCCCGCATCTGCCGACGCGCGGCGAGATCACCATTTTCGACCGCTCCTGGTATAATCGCGCCGTCGTCGAGCCGGTGTTCGGCTTCGCCAATCCCGCCCAGGCGCAGAGCTTTCTCGCCGAGGCGCCGCGTTTCGAGGCGATGCTGGCGCGCGACGGCGTGCGGCTGGTCAAATTCTTCCTGTCGATCGGCCGCGAGATGCAGATGAAGCGGCTGCACGACCGCCATCACGATCCCTTGCGACGCTGGAAGCTTTCCGAGCTGGACTATAAGGCGATCGACAAATGGAACGAGTTTTCCGCCGCGATCGAGGCGATGCTCGCCCACACCGACAGCGCCCCGGCGCCCTGGACGGTGATCCGCGCCAACGACAAGCTGCGCACGCGGCTGGAGACGATCCGCCATGTGCTCGACGTTATCCCCTATGCCGGCAAGGACATGGGCGTCATCGGCGAGAAGGACCAGAAGATCGTGCTGTCGGCGGCGTCTTTCCTGGGGTCCGGCGGCGAGCAGGAGTAGCGTCATGAGCGGCGTCATGCGAGCCATGGTTCTGCGCCGTCCGCGAACGCCGCTCGTCCTCGAGCAGCGGCCGTCGCCCGAGCCCGGCCCGGGCGAATTGCGTCTTCGGGTCGAGGCCTGCGGCGTCTGCCGCACCGATCTCCATGTCGTCGACGGCGAGCTCGAGCATCCGCGCCTGCCGATCGTGCCCGGCCATGAGATCGTCGGCCGCGTCGACGCCATCGGCGCCGGCGTGACCGGCTTCTCGTCGGGCGAGCGCGTCGGCGTTCCGTGGCTGGGTCATACGTGCGGCTGCTGCGCCTATTGCGAGAGCGGCCGCGAAAATCTGTGCGACGATCCGCTGTTCACCGGCTATACGCGCGACGGCGGCTATGCGACGCATGTGATCGCCGACGCCTCTTATTGTTTCCCTCTGCCGGAAGACGGCGACGCGGCGGCGCTCGCGCCCTTGCTCTGCGCCGGTCTCATCGGCTGGCGCTCGCTGAAGATGACGGGGGAGGCGCGCGCCATCGGCGTCTACGGCTTCGGCGCCGCCGCGCATATCGTCGCGCAGGTCGCGAGAGCGCAGGGGCGGCGCATCTTCGCCTTCGTGCGTCCGGGCGACGAGGCGGCGCGCATCTTCGCTCTGTCGCTCGGCGCCGTCTGGGCAGGCGGCTCCGACGAAGCGCCGCCCGAACAGCTCGACGCGGCGATCATCTTCGCGCCGGTGGGCGCGCTGGTTCCGCGCGCGCTCGCCGCCGTGAAGAAGGGCGGCGTCGTCGTCTGCGGCGGCATTCACATGAGCGACATTCCGAGCTTCCCCTATTCGCTGCTGTGGGAGGAGCGCAGGCTCGTCTCGGTGGCCAATCTGACGCGCGACGACGCCCGCGAGTTTCTGGCCCTCGCGCCGGCCGTGGGCGTCGATACGCATGTCGTGCGCTATCCGCTGGCGGAAGCGAATCGCGCGCTCGGCGATCTGCGCGACGGGCGTCTGCAGGGAGCGGCGGTGCTCGTTCCGTGATTGCGCGAACCGCCTCCCTGTTCCTCCGCCGCTGCGCGGGAGAGGAGACTCTAGCGATCGGCGCCGCGCGGCGCTTTTGCCGCTTCC
>PQAN01000441.1 GCA_003105285.1 Methylocystaceae bacterium | reverse complement strand
GCGACGATGGCGTCGTCGGACAGCACGTCGAGCGGGCTCTCCTTGTCGATCATCTGCTTGATCTTGTAGCGCACCGCTTCCGCCGAATGGGCTTCGGCGCCGCTCGTCGTCGCGATCGAGGCGGAGAAGAAATATTTGAGTTCGAAGATGCCGCGCGGCGTCATCATATATTTGTTGGAGGTGACGCGCGAGACGGTCGATTCGTGCATGCCGATGGCGTCGGCGATGGTGCGCAGATTGAGCGGGCGCAGATGCTCGACGCCCTTGGCCAGAAAGGCGTCCTGCAGCCGCACGATCTCGGACGCCACTTTGAGGATCGTGCGAGACCGCTGCTCGAGGCTCTTCGTCAGCCAATTGGCGTTCTGCAGACAGCTCGAGATGAATGTCTTGTCCGTGTCGCGCTTGGCGCCGGCGCTGACCTGAGCGGCGTAGGAATGGTTGACGAGAACGCGCGGCAGGGCCTCGGAGTTCAGTTCGACGAGCCAGGAGCCGTCGCTCGCCGGCCGCACGATGACGTCGGCGACGAGCGGCTGAATGGGCGCGCCGCCGAAGGCTCGCCCGGGCTTGGGATCGAGCCGCCGCACTTCCGCCGCCATATCGGCGATGTCCTCGTCGTCGACGCCGCAGAGCCGCGCGAGGCCGGCAAAGTCGCGCTTGGCGAGCAGCGGCAGATGCGAGATGAAAATCTGCATCGCCGGATCGAGCCGATCGCGCTCGCGCAATTGGATGGCGAGACACTCCGAGAGATCGCGCGCGCCGACGCCGGGCGGATCGAAGGTCTGGATCGTCGCCAGCACGGCGGCGACGCGGTCGGGATCGGCGTCGAGGCGGGCGGCGATCTCGCCGACATCCTCCCGCAGATAGCCCGTCTCGTCGATGCCGTCGATGATCGCCTGGCCGATGAGACGGTCGCGCGCGTCGGCGTAGGCCAGCGCGAGCTGCTCGGAGAGATAGTCGTGGAGGCTGGCGTTGGCGGCGATATAGGCCTCGAGATTGGGCGCTTCTCTATCGGCCGCGCCGCTCGCCCCACTCCAGGAACTCGCCGAGAGGCCCGCGCCCTCGAGGGAGCCGAGCGGATCGGAGGAGAGGTTCTGCTGCCCCTCGATCTCGAAAGCGTTGCCGATTTCCGTGCCGAGATCGGCGGCGAGCTGCGAGGCGTCGACGGCGAGGCTCTCTTGCGCCCAGTCGCCCTCGCGCGGCTCGCCGGCGCGCTCGGCGCTCTGGAACTCGTCTCCGGCGTCGCTTCCTCGCGCATCCTGTGGCGAATCCGGAACATCGTCGGAGTCGATCGCCTCCAGGAGGGGATTGCGCTCGAGCTCCTCATGCAGGAACGCCGAGAGTTCGAGATTGGAGAATTGGAGGAGCTTGATCGCCTGCAGGAGCTGCGGCGTCATTACCAAGGCCTGGCCCTGGCGCATCATCAGCTTGGTGGAAATCGCCATTTTCCGCCCACTCGAGACTTGGACCATGGACTTGGACTTATAGAGTCCGAGATCCGGCCGCGACCGAAGCGAATTCGGCCTGTTTTTTGCTTATAGCATGTCTCTGGCTCTGGCGCAGGACCATTTATTCGGCGCCCCGGACGAAAAAACAGCCTAGCGCTTAATCGCCGGCCGCCGAACCATCCCGTCTCACATGCGGAAGTCTTCGCCGAGATAGATCCGCCGAACATCCGGATTGGCGACGATCTCCTCGGGCGTTCCCTCCGTCAGCACATGGCCGTTGTAGATGATATAGGCGCGGTCGGTGAGGCCGAGCGTCTCGCGCACGCTGTGGTCGGTGATCAGCACGCCGATGCCGCGCGCTTTCAAATGGCGCACGAGGTCTTGAATGCCGCCGACGGCGATCGGGTCGATGCCGGCGAAAGGCTCGTCGAGCAGCATGAAGGACGGGCGGCCGGCGAGCGCCCGGGCGATCTCGCAGCGCCGCCGTTCGCCGCCCGAGAGGGCGATGGCGGGCGTGTGGCGCAGCCGCTCGAGCTTGAACTCCTCGAGCAGGGCGTCGAGCTCCTGTTCGCGCAGGCGCTTGTCGGGCTGGGTGATCTCCAGCACGGCGCGGATATTGTCCTCGACGCTCAGGCCGCGGAAAATCGAGGCTTCCTGCGGCAGATAGCCGATGCCGAGCCGCGCCCGGCGATACATGGGCAGCCCGGTCACGTCATAGCCGTCGAGCGCGATGACGCCCTTGTCCGGCTTCACGAGGCCGGTGATCATATAGAAAACCGTGGTCTTGCCGGCGCCGTTGGGGCCGAGCAGACCGACCGCCTCGCCGCGCGCCACATGCAGGCTCACATCCTCGACGACTCGCCGCGCCTTGTAGGACTTCGCCAGATTGTGAATAGCCAGGAGACCTTCGTGATCATTCTCCGGTCCTTCGTCGTGCTGGGGAGGATAGGAAAGGCGCGCTCGTCGCCGCTCCTCCTCGCCGTTTCCCGGCGTCGGCGATCCCGTCTCGTGAGCGAATTCGGGCGGCGCCTCTTCGGCGCCTAAATTTTCGGCGCCTGCGTCGTTCAGATCGTCCAACTCTCTCTCCAATCGACCGCCGGCAAGCGCCGGTCGTGCGCGCCGACGACCCATCAGACGCGAGATGACCGGCCCTGCGAGGCGGGACAGGAAACCGCTGGAGCCGGCGTCGCTCGACGATGGGGACAGTCTGAAGCGCAAGTCCAAAAAACCCCTTAGAAGAGGTCGAACCGAGAAGATCGACGAAGGCGGCGCGCCCGCCGCCACCCGATACAGTCTTACTGCGTCCGCCGGCAAAACCCTCGTTACATTTTTGCAATTCGGGCGAGGGGAAGCACGGACGCCGCGCTCACGCCCAAGGACGCGCAGCAGCCGTCTTTTTCTCGAATTCGTCGATGGCGGCCGCCTTTTGCAGGGTGAGGCCGATGTCGTCGAGCCCTTCGAGCAGGCAATGCTTGCGGAACGGGTCGATGTCGAAACGCACGACGCCGCCGTCCGGGCCTCTGATCTCCTGCGCCTCCAGATCGATGGTCAGCGTGGCGTTGGCGCCGCGCTTCGCATCGTCCAGGAGCTTGTCGAGATCGCTCTGCGACACTTTGATCGGCAGAATGCCGTTCTTGAAGCAGTTGTTATAGAAAATATCGGCGAAACTCGTGGAGATCACCGCCTTGACGCCGAAATCGAGCAGCGCCCAGGGCGCGTGCTCGCGCGACGATCCGCAGCCGAAATTGTCTCCCGCCACGAGAATTCGCGCGTTCCGATAGGCCGGCTTGTTCAGCACGAAATCGGGATTTTCCGAGCCGTCCTCATTGTAGCGAAGCTCCGAGAACAGGCCTTTGCCGAGGCCCGTGCGGGCGATCGTCTTCAGATATTGCTTGGGGATGATCATGTCCGTATCGATGTTCATGATCTCCAGCGGCGCGGCGACGCCGGTCAATTTGACGAATTTTTCCATTTTCTTCGGGGCCTCGGCACGGAAATGCGCGGTTGCGACGTGACGCGCCTTTAGCAAATTGACCGGGTCGGCGCAAAGCGGCCCGCCGTTTCGGCGCCGCGAGCGCGAAGGCGCGCCTTCAGCTCTCCGTCAGCGGGAGCAGGATATCCGCGTACCAAGCGCAGTTCAGGCCCAGCGCCTCGTCCTGATGCAGGTCGCGGGCGCCGACGTCGAGCCTCGCCGAATGAACGCCGAGCAATGTCCATGGCAGATCGCCTTGCCCTGGCTCGAGGTCCGAAACGCGCATCACGACGGGAGCGCCGCTCGTTCCCCGATGCGTGCGCGCGTCGGTGAGGAAATATCCCTGCCCCTGGAAACGCAAGCCGAAGGAAGAAGCGATCACGCCTTGCCGCGCCACTGGCATATGGTGAAGCGTGTCATGGAAGCCCAGCGGAAAGCCGACCACCAGAATGGAGGAGCCGACCTCGACGCAGTCGAACCCGCCGATGAGATGGGCGGGCGTGAAAGCGCGGTAGACCGCCTGCTCGGGCAAGACGGAAGGTTCGATCTCGATCGCCGCCACATCGATTTCGCCCGCCGCGTCGAGCCCCTGGCGCCAGAGGCTCTTGCCGTCGCGGTAGAGAGGGATCGAGAAGCTCTCGGACTTCGCCATATTGTCGGGGTCGACGTGCAGCTCGATTTCCAGGCGGTCCGGGAAGTGCCGGCTCGGCTCGTCGCTCATCACGTGACGGCTCGTCACCAGGAACAATCGCCCCTCGCGCTCGAAGAAAAAACCGCTCGCATTCGTCAGCACTCTCTGCCCATCGAAAGTGCAGACGCGCGCCGTGGCCAGCAGAAGGGATTCGATCATCGGCCGTGTCAGAAGCTCCTCTGTCTAAGAAACAGATGGCTGCTCGGCGCAGCGGCGGCAAGCCTGTCGGCCGAATCGGGAAGACTGTCGACGCGAGACCGCGAATCTTCGGCTTCACGGTCTCACGGCCCATGATATTCGGGATCCGGCCTCGCGACGAGAATGCTGGTGACGACCGGCATGGGGTTGCGCAACAGCCGAAACCGACCGAAGCCCGCCTTCCTGGCGAGTCGCTGAAGCTCCGCGACCGTCCTCGGCGCGCCGCGGCCCATGGCGAGCGTGTAGAAGCCGTAATAGGCGGAGAGCGGCTCGACGCCCTCGACCCCGGCCATGGCCTCGACGATGAGCAGCGTCCCGTCGGCCGGCAACGCCCGTCGCGCGGCGCGCAGCAGCGCGAGCGCCGCGGCGTCGTCATGGTCGTGGATAATGCGCACCAGCGAGATGACGTCGGCGCCTTTCGGCAGCGGATCGGCGAGAAAATCGCCGGCGTGGAACGCCGTCCGCTTGTCCAGGCCCTGCCCGGCGAGCCGGGCGCGCGCCCGCTCGACGACGGCCGGCAGATCGAACAGCATCAGCCGCAGCTTCGGCGCCCGCGCCGCCGCCGCCTGGAGGAACGCCCCCTCGCCGCCGCCGACATCCATCAGGCAGCGATGGCGCCGGATGGGATAGCTATCGAGAACTTCCTGCGCGACGAGCGGCTGCGACGCGGCCATCAGGGCGCTGTAGGGCGCGACCTCCTCGGCCGTCAGCTCGGCCGGCTGCTCGGCCGCCGAATAGGGCCAGTAGCCGGCGAGCCCCGTCTCGGTCTCGCCGCGAAGCAGCGCGATCGGGTCCTGAAGGTCGGCATAGAGCATCGGCTGATGGGCGACGAGCGAGAGCGCGGCCTTATTACCGACCAGAGCCGCGCCGAGCTGGCCGAGGCCGTAACGCGCTCCGCCGCGCCGTTCCGCCAGCCCGAGCGAGCATGCCGC
>PQAN01000440.1 GCA_003105285.1 Methylocystaceae bacterium | reverse complement strand
CTCCGCAACGGCTTTCACGGCTCCGCGACGATTTTGCCGCGCGGCCCCAAACTGTGGAGTATAGAGCGTTTCCAGCCGAAGCGGGCGCCGGTTCGGCGCCGGAAAGGCGCAAAAACGAAAATCCAGAGTCTTTTTCCGTGCTTCGACGAAACACGGAAAAAGACTCCGGTCCGCCCCGATCGGGCGTTCGCTCGAGCGTCGCCGCGCGGGCCGACGCTCATAACTCTCGAATGACGTGACGACCATGCTCTCGGCCATCATCCTCGCTTTCGACACGCCGCGCTCGGCTGCGCCCGAACGGGCGGAGACGGCCAAGCGGGAGGCGATCGTGCGGACGCTCGCGTCGCTCATCGACGCCTGCGTCGCCGGCCTCGTCGCCGACGCCATTTTGGTCGGCCCGCCGGATTCGGGACTCGGAGCGATCGCCGACGAGGCCGGCTGCGGCCTGATCGAGGCGGTCGACGCGCGCTCCGGACTCGCCAGGGCGCTGCCGGGACTGCGCTACTCCGATGTCTTCGTGCTGACGGCCGGCCATGCGCCGGAGAGCGGTTTCGTCGACGAGCTGCGCGATCTGCGCGCCTTCGGCGACCGTGATCGCGCGCATGTGCTGCGCGCCGCGCCTCATTCGCTGCTGACGCGCCTCGCGCCCCGGCTCGCCGAGCCCGTCGGCCTCATCGCCCGTCGCGAGGATTTCGGCTCGGCCGGCAATGTCGCGGCGCTGGCGCGCCGTCTGCGCGCCGGCGAACTCGCGACGCGGGCGCGGCGGACGATCTGAAGGGGACGGCTATTATTGCGCCAGGCCGAGTTCGGCCGCGCCTTTTTCGATCCGCACCGTGCTGTTCTTCAGCTCCTCCGGCCGCGTCGGCTCGGCGAGGCCGCCGAGATGCCGCGCGAGAAACGATTCGGCGATCGCATGGAACGCGAGCCTGTTCTCGGGCCGAGCGAAGCCATGGCCTTCGTCGGGGAAGAGCAGATAGGCGACGGGCACGCCCTTTCCCTCGAGCGCGGCGGCCATCTGATCCGATTCCGTCTTCGCTACCCTCGGATCATTCGCGCCTTGCGCGATGAGCAGCGGCTTGGCGAGGCGGTCCGCCCGATGGAGGGGCGAGCGTTCGCGCAGCAGGCGCCGCCCGTCCTCCGTCGCCGGATCGCCGATCGCCTTGACGAATTGCGTGCGGAACGACTCCCAATAAGGCGGGATGGTCGCGAGCAGCGTCTCTAAATTGGAGGGGCCGACGACGTCGACGCCGCAGGCATAGAGATCGGGGTTGCGCGTGAGGCCGACCAGCGCCGCATAGCCGCCGTAGCTCGCCCCGATGATGGCGACGCGTCGCGGATCGGCGACGCCCTGCTCGACCGCCCAGGCGACGGCGTCGAGCAGATCGTCGTCCATGCGCCGGCCCCATTCGCCGTCGCCGGCGTTGACGAACGCCTTGCCGAAGCCCGTCGAGCCGCGAAAATTCACGCTCAGAACGGCATAGCCGCGATTGGCCAGCCATTGATGCAAGGGGTTGAAGCCGAAAGAGTCGCGACTCCATGGGCCGCCGTGAACGAGCAGCGCCATGGGCTGCGGCGCTCGATTCTCCGCCGCTTTCGGCAGCGTCAGATAAGAGACGAGACCGAGACCGTCGCGCGATGTGATCGTGACGGGCCGCATCGGCCGCAGCGGCGCGTCGACGAGTTCGGGACGAGCATGATGGAGGACGCGCAGCGTCTTCGCGTCGCGATCATAGAGATATTCGACGAAGGGTTTCGTATCGGACTGAGCGCCGACCACCCACAGGCGATCGTCTTCCGTTCGGCTCGACACCGACCAATCGCCGATGTCGCCGCCGCTCAGAAAATCGAGGTCCGGCTGGATGCGCGGGTCGAGCGCGAAATATTCGAGCCGCTCGCTGTTGACGGCATAGGCGAGCGGCTCGCGCGTTGCCTCGTTCGTCAGCAGATGGCCGATGTCGGCTTTCTCGTGCTCGGCGAGCAGTCGGCTTTCGCCGGTCGCGAGATCGACGCGATAGAGAGCGACCTTGTCGCGTCCGCGACTGTCGCGAAGAAACAGCGCCTTTCCCGCCGCATCGAGATGGCTCGGCGACGACGACCGCGCATCTTCCGGCTCGAACACGATAAAGGGCGTCCAAGCGCCGTCTTTGCTGCGCAAAATCTCACGCCGGCCGTCCGGCGTGTCCCGGAGGGCCAGTCGGGCGTTGTAGTCCTCGTCGAAAAGAAAGGAAGCAAAGCCCGCATTTTCGACGACGAGCGACGATTCGCCGGTGGCGAGAGAGACGGTGTAGAGATCATGGTATCGCGGATCGCGGCGATTGACGGCGACGAGAATGCGATCGCGGACCTTGCGGCCGATGTCGCCGACATAGGCCGACACGCCCTCGAACGGCGTGAGGTCGCGCGTCGACCCGTCATGCGCGTCGAGGGCGAAGACGTGAAACTTCTCGTCGCCGCCCTCGTCTTGCAGGTAGACGAGGCGACGGCCGTCGTAGGTCCAATTGAAAAACTGTATGCCGCGCT
The DNA here is from genome assembly GCA_003105285.1 of Methylocystaceae bacterium. Classification (GTDB taxonomy): domain Bacteria; phylum Pseudomonadota; class Alphaproteobacteria; order Rhizobiales; family Beijerinckiaceae; genus Methylosinus. The sequence continues at coordinate 4,224 of PQAN01000440.1, read as the reverse complement.
TGCGGTCGTGCGTCACGGCGCGCGCCTCGCCGAGCCGGTCGAGCGGCGCGACAAAGATGTCGAGCACATCGTCCTGCGGCGCGAGCCAGGCGAGCAATCGCCCGTCCGGACTGATCTTGGCGGAGACCTTGGTCGGATTGCCGAACAGATGCGCTCTCGGAATCAAGTCGTGCGACATGAAATTTCACCCTGAAATCGGCTGGTTTGCCGTGAAATTCACGGTTTGGCGGCGCCTCGTCATTGCGAGCGCAGCGAAGCAATCCAGAGCCGCGAGGTGTTTGCTGGATTGCTTCGCTGCGCTCGCAATGACGCCCCGCAGCTTTGCAGCCTTACCGCTGCGCCGAGAATGTGTTGCAGCTGTCGATCTGTCCCGTCTTCAAGCCTCTCTGCAGCCATTCGACGCGCTGTGCCGACGAGCCGTGCGTGAAGCTGTCGGGCACGGCGAAGCCGCGCGAGGAGCGTTGCAGCCGATCGTCGCCGATCGCCTGCGCGGTGCGGATCGCCTTTTCGAGGTCGCCCTCTTCGATGATCCGCCATTTCTGGTTGGCGTTCGCGGCCCAGACGCCGGCGAGGCAGTCGGCCATCAGTTCGACGCGCACCGACAGCGCATTGGCCTCGGAGCGGCTCGAGGCCATCTCCTGCGCGCGATGGACCTTCGGCAATATGCCGAGCTCGTTTTGGATGTGGTGCCCCATCTCGTGCGAGATGACATAGGCGTAGGCGAAATCGCCGCCGCCGCCGAAGCGCCGGTCCATATCCTTGAAGAACGACGTGTCGAGATAGATCTTGCGGTCGAGCGGGCAGTAGAACGGCCCCATCGCCGATTGCGCCTTGCCGCAGCCGGAGCCCGTCACGCCGTTGAACAGAACCAGCCTCGGCGGCGTGAAGCGGACGCGCTTCTGCTCCGGCAGCACGCTCGACCAGACGTCCTCGTTCTCGGCGAGCACCGCGGCGATGAACTGGCCCTGCCGGTCCGCCGGCGCGCCGGTCGGCGCCTGGCGGGTCGGGCGGTCCTGCCGCTGCGTCGCGACCTGTCCGCCGCCGTCGCGCATATGGCTGAACATTTCCGCGCCGCCGATGAGCACGGCCGGATTGATGCCGAGCGCATAAGCGATGATGCCGAGCACGACGATCGTGCCGAGCCCCAGCCCTCCGCCGCCGCCAAAGCCCGGACCGCCGCCGCCGGCCTCCGCATAATCCTCGCCGCGGCGATCCTCGATATTGTCGGACTTTCGAAAATCTTCCCATCTCATCGCCGCGCTCCGCTCTCCAGCCCGCTATTTGGCGGGCGACATCGCGCCGCCGTAGGCGCGATCGCTATTTACTTCGCCGTCCCAGAAATCCGGCGCCGCCTGCGCGAGGCGGCCGCCGACGCGCACCGGCGCGATTTTTCTGGCGAGGCCGCGCGCGTCGATCTCGACGGCGACGCCGCACAGCGTCGCCTCTCCCTGCGCGGGCTCCAGGCGTCCGCCGGGCGTCTTGCGGGTGAAGCGGCGCAGCGGCTCTTCCTTCTCCATGCCGATGACCGAATCATAGTCGCCGGTCATGCCGGCGTCGGTCATATAGCCGACGCCATGCGGCATGATCTGGCAATCGGCGGTCGGCACATGCGTATGGGTGCCGACGACGAGCGAGGCGCGCCCGTCGACGAAATGGCCCATGGCCATTTTCTCGCTCGACGTCTCGGCGTGGATGTCGACGACGAGCGCGTCGCAGCCGACGCCGAGCGGACAGGCGCCGACCTCGCGCTCGATCGCCGCGAAGGGGTCGTCGAGCGCGTCCATATAGAGGCGGCCCTGGACGTTGATCACCAATATCTGCCGGCCGTCGGCCGCCGCATAGAGATTGGCGCCGCGCCCCGGCGTTCCGGGCGGATAGTTCACCGGCCGCAGCAGGCGCGGCTGGCGCTCGATGAACACCAGCGCCTCGCGCTGGTCGAAGGCGTGATTGCCGGTCGTCACGCAATCGGCGCCGGCCTCGAGAAACTCCTCGCAGATCGCCTCCGTTATGCCGAAGCCGCCGGCCGCGTTCTCGCCATTGACGATGACGAAGTCCAAGGACCAGCGCCGGCGCAGGCGCGGCAGATGCTGGACCAGCGCCTTGCGCCCGGCGCGGCCCACGACGTCGCCGATGAACAGGAGCCGCAGGGGCGCGGGCCCGGTCGGCGGATCGTGGGGGGAATAGCTCATGAATGACGCTCGCGCGGGCCGGGTTCGAAGGCTTTGAACTTCAATATAGCGCAGAGCGCTCGCCGGCAATTTTCGCCGGGGGAGCGGGCGGGGCGATGGGGTGAAGGTTTCCTCGTCCTGAGGAGGTCCCGCAGGGACCGTCTCGAAGGACGAGGAAACCTTCATTCCCGTTATCTGGCCCGCTATCTGGAGCTTCCCCTCGTGCTTCGAGACGCCCGCTGCGCGGGCTCCTCGGCATGAGGGGAAGGTCACGCCGTCAACTCCTACTTCATACATGAGCCCGGCTGATATAGTATAGGCGCTCGAACGGAGCGTCGCGCCTTCATGTTTCACATCGCTCAGCTTGCCGGCCACGAGCCTTACGATCCCCGCAAATCGCCGGAGGGCCCCTTCGTCGTCTTCGAGGACGGCCGAGGCGGCGGCGCGCTGCTGTTCGAGGAGCCGGAGGAGATCATCGTCGCCCGCGAGGCGGACGAGGCTCCCGCCGCCTTCGCGAAGATGGAGGAGGCCTCGCGGCGCGGGCTCTATCTCGCCGGCTACGCGGGTTACGAACTCGGTTATGCGCTGGAGCGCAAATTCGCCGGCGGCGACGTCCCGCGCTCCAGGACGCCGCTGCTGCTGTTCGGCGCGTTTCGCACGCCGCGCCAATATGAATGGCGCAACGCCGCTTCGCTGGCGACGGAGGCGGCGGCGATCGACGTCGCGCTGACGCCGGCCTGGAGTTTCGAAGACTATGCCGAGCGTTTCCACAAATGCCGCGATTTCATCTTCGCCGGCGACGTCTATCAGATCAATCTGACCTTCCCCATGTATGGGCGCTATCAGGGCGAGGCGACGGCGCTCTATCGCGCGCTGCGCAAGCGCCAGCCGGTCGCTTACGGCGGCGTCGTGGCGCTCGGCGAAGAGAAAATCGTCTCGCTGTCGCCGGAAGTGTTCTTCGAGGCGAGCGAGGGCGTCATCCGCGCGCGGCCGATGAAGGGCACGGCGCGGCGCGGCTTTCTGCCGACGGAGGACATGGCGCGCGCCGCGCTTCTGACGCAGGACGAGAAATCGCGCGCCGAAAATCTGATGATCGTCGATCTTCTGCGCAACGATCTCTCTCGATTGGCGGAGGTCGGCTCGGTGCGCGTCACAGATCTCTTCACGGTGGAGACCTATCCGACGCTGCATCAGATGACCTCGGGCATAGAGGCGACATTGCGCGCCGGCGTGTCGCTCGCCGATCTGTTCACGGGGCTCTTTCCGTGCGGCTCCGTGACCGGCGCGCCGAAAATCCGCGCGATGGAGATCATCCGCGATCTCGAATGCGCGCCGCGCGGCGTCTATTGCGGCTCGCTCGGCCTCATCGCGCCGGACGGCGCGATCCGCTTCAATGTCGCGATCCGCACGCTCACTCTGTTCCCGGACGGCGAACTCGTCTGCAACGTCGGCTCGGCGGTGGTCGCGGATTCGCTCGCGCGCGAAGAGTATGAGGAATGTCTCATCAAGGCGAAATTCCTGACGGGCGCGCTCTCGGTCGAGGCGGCGTGACGCGCCGTCATTGCGAGCCGAAGGCGAAGCAATCCAGAAGCCGTGGGGCGGCCCCTGGATTGCTTCGTCGCTCCGCTCCTCGCAATGACGGCCGGCTTTTCCGCGTCCTTCGCGAGGTCTCGTCAGGATGAACGAAGCTCCTGCCGAGGACTTCGGTCTGATCGAAACTCTGCTGTGGACGCAGGCCGAAGGCTTTCATTTCTTCAACGAGCATCTGGCGCGCCTGCGCGCTTCGGCGCGCGATCTCGGCTTTGCGTTCGACGAGCCCGCCTTCGTGCGCGCGCTCGAAGAATTGACGCGGACGTCGCAAGGCGAGCGTCTGCGCCTGCGTCTCGTGCTGCACAGGGATGGAAGCCTGGAGACGGGCGCCGTCCCGATCGATCCTGTTCCTCGAGACGCCGTGTGGCGCGTCGCTGTGGCGCGCCGGCGCTTTGCCTCCAACGACCCGCTGCTGCGCCACAAGACGACGCGGCGCGAGCTCTATGAGAGCGAACTCGCCGAAGCG
>PQAN01000439.1 GCA_003105285.1 Methylocystaceae bacterium | reverse complement strand
GGCCCCGTCGGAGGGGCCTTTCCGTTACGCGCGGAGTAGGGCGCTCAATCGTTGCGGTCGCCGAACAGATAGAGCAGCGACTGGAACATGTTGATGAAGTCGAGATAGAGCGACAGGGCGCCGAAGACGCTCTTCTTCGCGGCGAGCTCATAGCCGTCGCCCTCGTAATACTGATCCTTGATCGACTGCGTATCCCAGGCCGTCAGGCCGGCGAAGATCAGCACCGACAGGATCGACAGGCCGAACTGCAGAGCACTGCTCTGGAAGAACAGGTTCACGAGGCTCGCGAGGACGAGACCCCACAGGCCCATGACGAGAAACGATCCGAAGGCCGAAAGGTCTCGCTTCGTCAAATAGCCGTAGAGGCTGAGGCCACCGAACGCCGCTGAGGTGATGAAGAACACCTTGGCGATCGAGGCGCCGGTGAACACGATCATGATCGACGACAGCGACAGGCCCATCACCGCCGAAAAGGCGAGAAAGACGTTGCGCGCCGTCGCCGCCGAGATCCTGTCGGCGCGGAAGCTGAGGAAGAACACGAACGCCAGCGGCGCGAAAATCACCACCCAGCGCAACGGGCTGGCGTAGAGCATCTGGCCGAAAGGCGTGAAAGCGATCTGCCGGCCGCCCTCTCTGGCGACGGCGAGCATATGGGTGCCGAGCGCCACGAAGCCGGTGACGCCGAGGCCCAGGACCATATAGTTATAGACGCCGAGCATGTAGGCGCGCAGGCCCGTGTCGATCTCGGCCGTTCCGGCTCTGGAGACCCCGCCCCGATAGCCGAAGCTCGTGTTGCGGTCGAAATTGGACATGTGATCCTCTCGAAAAGGCCGCGCGGCCAGCGTATCCGGCCCTTCGGCGCGAACCTTGCCGGGAATATGGCGTGCGAACCGCGCAAAAACAAGTCGTCCGCTCGAAGCGCATCGCGAGCGTGGCCGCGCCGCGCGCGCATGACGTCATTGTCCCGCCCGCTTCGGCCGCGCCGCCGGACCGAAAAAGCGGAACCTGCGCGCGCTCTTGCCGGTCCGAAAGAATAGGATAACATGGCAAATCGCCACATTGGTCTCGAGCCGTTGGATCTCCTCTTGCCGAAGGAGGGCGACGACTCGGACGGCGCTCGAGGGGGAGAACGATCATGCGTGACGGCGGTGTAGTCCCGATCTGTCCAACGATCGAAGGAGTTCGGCGTCTCGTCGGCGCCGCGCCTATCTGCGGCCTGGCGTTTCTGCTGGCGGCCTGCGCCTTCTCCCTTCCGGCCGCCGCCCATGGCCGCCTCGGCGCGGCCGAAGGCCGGTGCCGTCTCTATATCGGCCCCGACATCATGAATTTCACGGGCTATCTGCCCGATACCTCGAAGTCGGAATTTTGCGAGGATATTCCGGCGACCGGCCATATGATCATCGCCTTGGACGCGGAGCAGGACGAATTGCGCGACATGCCGGTCGAGATTCGCATCGTCAAGGACGTCGGCGGCGAGGAGAAGGAAAACGCCGATCTCGACGCCGTGACCGTCGCCTATCGGGGGCCTAGGCTCTATCCGACCGGCACGATCAACTTCGAGCATATGTTCAATGATCCAGGCTATTTCGTCGGCATCGTGACGGTCACCGGCGATCATGGCGAGCGATGGGTGTCCCGCTTTCCGTTCTCGGTCGGCAAGACCTTTTTTCGCACCTTGCCCTATTACGTTCTGATGGCTTCCGCGGTGCTCGCCCTGTTTTTCATTTATCTGAGGCATCGGCCGGTCTCGCTGAAATCCGAGCCCAAGGCGTCGCCGGCGGAATAGGACGAATCTTCGATCGGTCCCGGACCGGGCGGCCTTCCGAGCCCGACCGGAAGCTCGGATCCCTCGCCGTCGTCATTCCCGGCAGGCCGATGGCCTGACTGGGCGGCTGGCCGCCGCTTCGCGGATCATCTCTTCAGTTCTGGACTTTTTTGCATCGCCGGCCGATCTGTCGGAGCCGGATCGGATGGCGTTTGCGTATAAATGGGTTATCGTCGGCTTTCCGGTCCCGGGCGAGATTTTGTTCTCATATTGTTCTTGCCGTGGCGCCGGGTAGCGATTAGTCTAGCCGAGATGGAGCCTGGTCGCATAAGGGGAGCGCCGTCGGGCGCCGGCTTTTTCGGGTGACCCGCGCGAGATATTTTCGACGTAATGCATAGGAGCCGCGAATGTTTTTGGACGGTCTCGTGAATGTCCATACGCGAGACATCGCGCAAGCGCCGAGCTTCTGTCGAGACCTGCTCGGTTTCGAGCCGCTCCAATTTCCGCCGTCCGGCGAACCCGAGCGGGTCGAACTCAGCGGCGGCGGCGCCGACCGGCCTGCCGACGTCGTTTCATGATGGCGGTTCGGCGTCGGGGCCTTGGGGAATATCGCGAAGTTCGAATTGCATAGTGCTGTAGGGAGCGCGTCATGGTCGTCCGGGTCTCGACGGTCGCCTTCGAGGGCATAGAGGCGAAGCCTGTCGACGTTCAGGTTCAGATCGCCAGCGGCAATGTCGTGTTCACGCTGGTCGGGCTCGCCGACAAGGCGGTAGCCGAATCGCGCGAGCGCGTGCGCGCCGCGCTGAACGCCTCGGGGCTCGCTTTGCCGGCGAAGCGCATCACCGTCAATCTCGCCCCGGCCGACATGCCCAAGGAGGGCAGCCATTACGATTTGCCGATCGCGCTCGGCGTCATGGCGGCGATCGGGGCGATCCCCTCGGACGCGCTCGATGGTTTCACCGTGCTCGGCGAATTGGCGCTCGACGGGGCCTTGACGCCGGTCGCGGGCGTGCTGCCGGCCGCCGTCGCCGCCAATGCGCGCGGCCATGGGCTCATCTGCCCGCGTCAATGCGGGCCGGAGGCGGCCTGGGCGTCGGGTGAGATGGAGGTCGTCGCGCCGCGTTCGCTCATTCAGCTCGTCAATCACCTCAAGGGGACGCAGGTGCTGGCGCGGCCGGAGCCCGCGGTGCGCGCGCCGGTCGGCGACCTGCCGGACCTCGCCGACATCAAGGGCCAGGAGAGCGCCAAGCGGGCGCTCGAGATCGCCGCCGCCGGCGGTCATAATCTGCTCATGAACGGTCCGCCGGGGGCCGGCAAGTCGATGCTGGCGGCGCGCCTGCCGTCGATCCTTCCGCCGCTCTCGCCGCGCGAATTGCTCGA
>PQAN01000438.1:3659-4910 GCA_003105285.1 Methylocystaceae bacterium | reverse complement strand
CCGCCTTTGTTCGCCTGCGTCCATCTTGGTTCGCCTTACTGATTTGCATCATCGCTGAAGCCGCGGCAATTCTTCTTGTTTTCTTTTGGAAGGCGAATTGGGCGCCCTGGCCGCCGCCGGGACGCAAAGCGCACGAACTGGTGGGTTACGATCTCGCCTATCTGATATGGCTATATATTCCGTGTTTAGCGGCATCCGCTGGCGCGGCGGTGGCTGCGATTTGGCGGCTCGCCTCCAGCATACGTGGCCGAGATGCATGACGTTGACGCTCGTCGCGAAGCCGCCAGTCCCGCCATGGCTTTGAAAGCGATGGACGCTCGCCTGCTTCTGCAATAGCAGATTACTGCGGACTTGGCTCGAAGATCAAGTTCGCGTCGGCCGGTGGCTGCCGATGGTTCACGACCAGGCGGCTTTGATCCAGACCTCGCCGGTCGATCGATCTTCACCAAACACTCCCGGGCCGCTCGTCGAGCACAGCGATGACGGGGTATCCGAAAGCGGCCATGCGATACATGCCTTCCAAATGTCAAATTCGGTGACGAGAAGAGATCGACGAACACATTGGTCGATGTTCCGAGCGATGACCTGCAGCCTAGTTTCGCAGCCTAGGCGCTCGTCGATCCGCACCCGCATCTCGGCGTTCTCGCGGGAGACTGAATGCCCTCAGAAAATCAGCGCTGACCTCGGTCGATTTCAGAATTTTGAGAGGAATAGTGATTGCAGGACCACAAGCGCGCACCACGTGAGCCAGGATCGGCTTGACGACGAGGCCCGGCTCTTTCGTATTGAGCCAGACAATAAAATCCAACTGATCGAGGTCGAGAGCACTAGTGCAATCTTCACTCGGCTTGGTCCCGTCTATGTAGAGTTCTTGAAGCCTCGGCGATGAGATCGTCCCGAGAGTCGTGCCGTCGGCGGCGGTGGTGGTTTGCTTCTTCTTCGCGAGTCCCGGCAAGAGCTTTCCCCAATCGACCAAAGCGCCGGTCACGAGGTCGAACACGAGCGCGAGATTGCTATCGTCGGGATAAGCGCCGCCGCAGAAAAAGTCGTCCGAGGCGAGAACGCTGAGATAATGCGGGCCGGCCATTGTGACCGAGGTTCGACGATCCCAGAAGCCCTTGCATGAAGCGGCCTCTTTGCGTATCCGCGCGTCGGCGGCGTCGAAAACATCATTGATGCGCTTCATAGCCGCAGGCGGCGCGCCCGCCACAAGGCGGGGGAAAGCACTGACGCCTTTGGCGACGGGAGGCC
>PQAN01000438.1:2461-3605 GCA_003105285.1 Methylocystaceae bacterium | reverse complement strand
CCGCACAAAAAAATGAGCAGGGCGATGCCGGGGAAAATATCCCAGCGCCGCGTTCTCGCGCCGTAATTCCGTGACATCCGAGATGACATATGACATTCCCCGAAAAGGCAACGGTGCATAATTCCGTTGAAGCGCAAGAAGTGGCTGCGATATGCGTGGGGTTACGCAGCAAGCGCCGTATTCCCGACTTCGGACGCCCGGTTCTCTTTGATGCGAAGCCCTCTGAACTTGAACTGACCTTTCCTGATTCGGTGCATGAGTTCGACGCCAGCGATCGCGATCGAGGCGGTTTGGAGCCGCTTCGAGCCGAGCATGGGACCCAAGCGAAGCCTGGTCGCTTGATGATCTTTCTCGACGAGGTTGTTCAAATGCTTCGACGCTCAGCAGCGCGGCTACCCGAGCCCCCTGTCGCTCCTTGCCCAAGCAATTTATGCTCCGCTCACGCCATTCGCGCCAGAGCCGTCCACACCACGGTTCCAAATTCGATGGGTGCTTGCACATTCGCGGCCCTCAGCTCTCATTCGACAGTAAGGGCTCGTCTGAGAATAACCGAATCGAGTGCGGCTGCGGGGCGCGGTGTGGGGATTCCTCGCGGAATCGAGATCGTATAGCCTTCTGGCGTGATCGACGAATCGGCCATTCGCACACGTTTCGAGGCGCTCTCTCCCGTGCTGGACGAGCGGTCGCTGCGTCGCTTTGCGGCGGCCGAGGCGCAAGCGGCGGGGCGAGGTGGGATATCCGCGGTGTCGCGGATCACCGGGATCGCGCGCAGCACCATCGGACGTGGGCTCGCGGAGCTTCGTGTGAAAGCGCCGTGCGAGGGCTCACGCGTGCGGCGTCCGGGAGGCGGTCGCAAGCGGCTGATCGAGACCGATCCCACTCTGCGCGACGATCTGGGCTCCCTCGTCGAACCGGACGCACGCGGCGATCCGCGATCGCCTCTGCTTTGGACCTGCAAAAGTCTGCGCAAGCTCAGCGAAGCCCTACGCGACATGGGGCATGAGATCGGCAGCACGCCGGTCGGCGAGTTGCTGCACGAACTCGGCTTCAGCTTGCAGGCCAATCGCAAGACCCGCGAAGGCTCGAACCATCCGGATCGTGACGCTCACTCCATGGTCGGACGAAATTTTTCCAGGGCCGAACA
>PQAN01000438.1:2164-2364 GCA_003105285.1 Methylocystaceae bacterium | reverse complement strand
GAACTTCGTCGATGCGCTGCGCAAGGCTATCAGCGAACACGCGCTGTGTCAGGGCCGAGATGTGAACGTCGACCGTCAACCTGCCTCCGCCGCCCGGACACAATCGACTCCCAAGCAGCGCGTACATGAATTTCGGACCTTGCGGGACGCGAATCTCGACAGCAATCGCCCTCGACTCTTTCATTACGCTCTTCTCGACC
>PQAN01000438.1:359-2087 GCA_003105285.1 Methylocystaceae bacterium | reverse complement strand
AGCGCGCCGATCCAAATTCGCGCCCGGCGATGTTTCTCGAGTTCTAAGGTCCTCATTCTGATGGAGTTTCCAGAATGTCCGCAAGGCGCGCCTCACTGACTCGTTCACGACCAATAGGCTTTGATCCAGACCTTGCCGCTCGATTCATCGGTCTTCACCAAGCAGCTTTGGGCGTCTTTCGGTTCGATCCGGTATGCCGCGACACGTCCGTTCGTTGCAATGCTTGCGTCTCGTAACCCGGGACTGTCAGATATCCATCGTTGGAGATCGTGCCGTTCGAGTTGAAACGAAATCTCGAACTCTCTGGTAAAAGCAGAGCCGCCGACGAGCAAGGTTTCGCTCTTGCGACCCGAAGGGAACTCCGCGAGCCGACACCATGATACGACGATAGTCTTCGCGCTTTCATTCGAGATGCTTCGGAACTCGACAACTGTTCCGACGCAAATCGCTGAGATCGACACGATGGCGAGCGTCGCTTTCGAACGCCACCGGTCGCCTCCTCTCGAATTTATTTGTCTACTTTGCATGATCTTGACTTATCATGGGCAAGATCGACCGCGCAGCCATTGTCGAAAACAAGGCGGTCGCCCGGGCCTATTCGTTTGGTCACGACGACTTGGTATCCCTTGCGTCTGGGCGAGACCTGCACGCTCTGCGCAAGATCATTGTAGACCTCAGCGTAACCATTGGCAGTCTGCATATAAATCGAAACGCTGCAGCCGCCGGAGCCGCACCAGCCATGCTCGTCCCCGCAACTTACGGCGCTGTCGTCCAGGATATAGTCGGCATTTCCTTCACCTGACAAGTCGAGCCTGCGGATAGCTAGAGGGCCGAGTTTGAGCTGCTTATTCGACTCGGCACAGAAAGAACGTCGCTCGTCGAGCGCGGCGCTGAGGCAGGCAGGAAAATTCGGCTCATCCGCCCAGGCGCGTACGCCGAGCGGCGCCGCAAACAAGCCGCCGAACAAAGTGCATATGATGGATATTCGCCGATACGATTTTTCAACAGCTCTGCCAGTGGCCATGAAATCATTGCCTTCTAAATGTCCGTTCCGGCGATCGGCAGGAAGTCGGCGGACTTCTCGTTGATGTCCCGAAAGATGACCTGCAGGCTATTTTCGTAGCGGCGGCTCCGCAAGATCATAAGTGCATTGGACACCTCCTGCGGCCTTTTGCCGAACCTTTGCAGGGTCGATGCGGCAGCTCAAATTGGTCAGTTCTTTGAAATATTCGCCCAAGGCTCCCGAGGCTGTGTCGGAAGGGAGAGCGTCGTAGAGTTCGCTCGTCTTGCGGCCTCGCGCTCTGACGGCTTTCGTATCGAAGGTCAGTTCGCAACTGAATTTTTCAACGTCGTACCGGCTCATCTTGCACGACACGGCGTCCGCCTTGATGTCGAATTTGTCGCTGGACGGATAACGGGCATTGGATCGGCGCTCGAGAAGGCTGGCCAGCGCTCCTTTATTTGCCGCGGTGGCCTCGGGCGACTGTTCAGCGACTAGAGCGGATTCGCCTTAAACCGGCTCATATCCTGAGGCGGCGAAGAAATTTGTGCACTCCGCTGGCGCGAATTCCTTCAGCAAAGCGCCGATCCTGTTCCATAGGGCGTCGACGGTCCGCTCCGCTGCTTTACGGAGCAGAGCTTTGAGCTTGGAGAAGGCCTTCTCGATGGGGTTGAAGTCGGGGCTGTAGGGTGGAAGATAGAGCAGCGTCGCGCCGGCCGCCTCGATGG
>PQAN01000438.1:0-134 GCA_003105285.1 Methylocystaceae bacterium | reverse complement strand
GTCAGGCGCAGGCCGGCGACGAATGTCGTCGTCTTCCAGTGTCCATGGGGAACGCCGGCGCGTAGCCGTTCGCCTTTCGGCGCGCGCCCGTTCTTGCGCGCCATATTGGTGGTGGTCCAGGTCTCGTCGATGAA
>PQAN01000437.1 GCA_003105285.1 Methylocystaceae bacterium | reverse complement strand
GAATGGGCAGGCAAGGTCCCTCCTCCGCGCGAGGACGAGCTCGAAAAGCTCGATGAATTGCCGTTTCTGCACGACACGTCGCGTCTGTCCTGCCAGATCATCTGGTCGGACGAACTCGACGGCCTTCGCCTGACGCTCGTGAAGGAAGCATGATGACACGCCTCGTCGATCCTCAGATATTGTTCGCCAATGATCTCGCCCAGGGCGATGTGGTCTTTCTCGGGAAAGAGGGCTGGGAGCGCGACCATCTGCGCGCGAAAATCGCTTATGACGGCGAGGAGGCCGCCGCGCTCGTCGCTTTCGGCAAGGCGGAGATCGCCGCCAACCGCGTCGTCGACGCCTATCTCGTCGATGTGGAGGTGAGCGAAAGCGGCGCGCCGACGCCCCTCCATTATCGCGAGAAGACGCGCGTCGCGGGGCCGAGCGTGCGGCGCGATCTCGGCAAGCAGGCCTGGCTGCGACAATCGGGAGACGGACGATGACCGCGCATGATCCAGCGCTCCCGCCGCGGCCAAACGCCGCAACCACCACTTATGTCTACGACGAGTTCGACGCGGCCTTCGTGCGCGAGCGCGTCGCGGAATTTCGCGGACAGGTGGAGCGGCGCCTCGCCGGCGCGCTGACGGAGGACGAATTCCGCCCCTTCCGCCTGATGAACGGGCTCTATCTGCAGCTCCACGCCTATATGCTGCGCGTCGCCATTCCCTATGGCGCGCTCACGTCGCGGCAGTTGCGCCAGCTCGCCTATATCGCCGACCGGTGGGACCAGGGCTACGGGCATTTCACCACGCGCCAGAATCTCCAGTTCAACTGGCCGAAGCTCGTCGACGTGCCGGATATTCTGGAGGCGCTGGCCGATGTCGACATGCACGCCATTCAGACCTCGGGCAATTGCATCCGCAATGTGACGGCCGATCATTTCGCCGGCGTCGCCGCCGACGAGATCGAGGACCCGCGCGCCACCGCCGAATTTTTGCGGCAATGGTCGAGCGCGCATTCGGAGTTTTCGTTCCTGCCGCGCAAATTCAAGATCGCCGTGACCGGCGCCGAGAACGACCGCGCGGCGATCAAGGCGCACGACATCGGCTTGCGTATCGCGACGGACGCCGCGGGCGAGAGGGGCTATGAAGTGATCGTCGGCGGCGGCCTCGGCCGTTCGCCCTTCATCGGCAAGGTGCTGCGCGAGTTCCTGCCGCGCGACGAACTGCTCGCCTATCTCGAAGCGATTCTGCGCGTCTACAACCGCTTCGGCCGACGCGACAACAAATATAAGGCGCGCATCAAGATTCTCGTCCACGAGACCGGCCTCGAGGACATTCGCGCGCAGGTCGAGGCAGAGTTCGCCGCCATGGATCGCGCGCCTTTCGCGCATGACTCTGAGGAATTCGCGCGCGTCGCCGCTTTCTTCGCGCCCCCGCCTTACGAGCCCCTGCCCGCGCAATCCGCGGCGCTCGAGGCGGCCGAGCGGGAGCACGCCGATTTCGCGGCCTTCGTCGCCGTCAATGTCGCGCCGCACAAGGCGAGCGGCTATGCGATCGTCACCGTGTCCTTGAAGCCCATCGGCGGCATTCCGGGCGACGCGACCTCGGCGCAGATGCGCGTCCTCGCCGATGTCGCCGACAAATTCGGCTTCGGCGAATTGCGCGTCAGCCATGAACAGAACATCATCCTGCCGCATGTGAAGAAGGACGACCTCTTCGCTCTGTGGCGGGAGCTCGACGCCGCCGGCCTCGCGACAGCCAATGCGGGGCTTCTGACCGATATCATCTCCTGCCCGGGGCTCGACTATTGCTCTCTGGCGACGGCGCGCTCGATTCCGATCGCGCAGGCGATCTCGCGCCGTTTCGCGGACCCCGAGCGCCAGCGTCTCATCGGCAGACTGGGGATCAAGATTTCGGGCTGCATCAACGCCTGCGGGCATCACCATATCGGCGCGATCGGCATTCTCGGCCTCGAGAAGAAGGGCGTCGAATCCTATCAGATCACGCTCGGCGGCGATCCGACGCTGTCGGCGTCGATCGGCGAATTGCTCGGACCGGGCGTCAGCGCCGAGGAAGTGCCGGACGTCATCGAAAATCTCGTCGACTTCTATCTCGCCGAGCGCCAGGGCGACGAGCGCTTCATCGACACCTGGCGGCGCTTGGGTCATAAGCGTTTCAAGGAATCCGCGCGCCGGGAGGGTGAGGATGGTTCTGGTATCTGACGGCGCTTTCGTCCAGGATTCGTGGCGTCGCCTCGCGGATGAGGAATCCCTGCCCCATTCCGGCAGGGTCATCGTCTCGCCGTCGCGTCTGCCGGCCGCTCTGGACAGGCCGGAACTCGAAGCTGTCGGCGTCTTCGTCGCGAATACGACCGACCCGAAATCGCTCGCCGCGCATTTTCCGCGCCTGACGCTGATCGACATCGCCTTTCCGGCTTTCACCGACGGGCGGGGCTTCTCGCTCGCGCGCCTGCTGCGCCGCGAGGGTTTTGGCGGCGAGCTGCGGGCGAGCGGACGGCTGACGCCGGACCAATATTTGCATGCCGTCGGCAGCGGCTTCGATACGATCGAAATTCCCGACGATCTCGCCGCGCGCCACGGGGAGGCGAATTGGGCGAAGGCTTTGCGCGCGCGCAGCCTCACTTATCAACGCGGCCACGCCGCCGGCGCCTCGATCCTCGATCGGCGGCGAAAGGAAGCGCAATGAAGCCGTCGCTCGTCGACATCCTCGAGCCGCGTCTCACCGTTCTCGATCTCGATCATCGCCTGAAGCTCGCGCGCGAGCTCGTTCCGGGCCGCATCGTCTTCACCACGAGCTTCGGCATCGAGGACCAGCTCGTCACCCATTCGATCTTCACGCAAGGGTTGGAGATCGACATCGTCACCATCGACACGGGCCGGCTGTTTCCAGAGACGATCGATCTGTGGGAGCGAACCGAGGCGCGCTATGCGCGCCGCGTCACGGCCGTCTATCCGCAGGCGCAGCCGCTCGAGGAGCTGGTCGCCGAGCAAGGGATCAACGGCTTCTATCGCTCCGTCGAGAATCGCAAGGCCTGCTGCCATGTGCGCAAGGTCGAGCCGCTCTCCCGCCTGCTCTCCGGCGCCTCCGCCTGGGTGACGGGGCTTCGCGCCGATCAGTCGCAAGAGCGCGGCAAAGTGCGCCTCGCCGAGCTCGACGCCGGCCACAAGCTGCTGAAGGTCAATCCGCTCGCCGACTATACGCGCGACGCGATCGTGGCGGCGGTGGAGGAGTTCAGCGTGCCGATCAACGAGCTGCATGGGCGCGGCTTCCTCTCCATCGGCTGCGCGCCCTGCACGCGCGCCGTCGAGCCGGGCGAGCCGGAGCGCGCCGGCCGCTGGTGGTGGGAGAGCGAAGAAAAGAAAGAATGCGGCCTGCATGTCTCCGAGACCGGCGAATTGCGTCGCGGGCCGGCGCCGGAGCGGCCGCGATGACGGCGCTCGCGGCCAAGCCGCTCGGCCATCTGGATCGCCTGGAGGCCGAAAGCATCCACATCATGCGCGAGGTCGTCGCCGAATGCGAACGGCCGGTGATGCTCTATTCGATCGGCAAGGATTCGGCGGTGATGCTTCATCTGGCGATGAAGGCGTTCTATCCGTCGAAGCCGCCCTTTCCCCTGCTCCATGTCGACACGACCTGGAAGTTTCGGGAGATGATCGAATTTCGCGACAAGCGCGCCGCCGAGACCGGCGTCGAATTGCTCGTTCACGTCAATCCGCAAGGGATTGCGATGAACATCGATCCTTTCGTGCACGGCTCGCGGCTCCATACGGAGATCATGAAGACCGACGCCTTGAAGCAGGCGCTCGACAAATGGCGTTTCGACGCGGCCTTCGGCGGCGCGAGGCGCGACGAAGAGAAATCCCGCGCCAAGGAGCGCGTGCTGTCGTTTCGCAACGCCCAGCATCGCTGGGACCCGAAGGCGCAGCGGCCGGAGTTCTGGCGGCTCTATAATTCGCGCAAGGGTCCGGGCGAGAGCCTGCGCGTGTTTCCCCTGTCGAATTGGACCGAGGCCGACGTCTGGGATTACATCGCGCGCGAGGACATCCCCGTCGTGCCGCTCTATTTCGCCAAGGAGCGGCCGGTGGTGAACCGCGACGGCATGCTGATCATGGTCGACGACGACCGCTTCAAGCCGCTGCCGGGCGAGACGATCGAACAGAAGATGGTGCGTTTCCGCACGCTCGGCTGCTATCCGCTGACCGGCGCCATCGAGAGCGCGGCGACGACGCTCGCGCAAGTCATCGCCGAGATGCGCGAGAGCCGCTCGTCCGAACGGCAGGGCCGGCTCATCGACCACGACGGCTCCACCTCCATGGAACAAAAGAAGCAAGAGGGATATTTTTGATGCACGGCGGCCTCGTCACGCCTTCGCCGCTGCGCGCGCCCGCAGGTCCTGCGCCCGCCGAAAAGCCCCTGCTGCGCTTCATCACCTGCGGCTCCGTCGACGACGGCAAGTCGACGCTCATCGGCCGCTTGCTCTATGACGCCGATCTCGCGCCGGACGATCTGCTGGCGGCGCTCGAGAAGGATTCGAAGAAGCACGGCACGCAGGGCGACGACCTCGATTTCGCGCTGCTCGTCGACGGCCTCGCCGCCGAGCGCGAGCAGGGCATCACCATCGACGTCGCCTATCGCTATTTCGCGACCGACAAGCGCAAGTTCATCGTCGCCGATACGCCCGGACACGTCCAATATACGCGCAATATGGCGACCGGCGCCTCGACGGCCGATCTCGCCGTGCTGCTCGTCGACGCGCGCAAGGGCATTCTCGATCAGACGCGCCGCCACAGCGTCATCGTCTCGATCCTCGGCGTGCGGCATGTCGTCGTCGCGGTCAACAAGATGGACCTCGCCGGCTATTCGGCCGAAACCTTCGCCGCGATCGAGCGCGACTTCCGCCTCTTCGCCGAGCATCTGAATTTCTCGAGCATCGTCGTCATTCCGCTCGTCGCCAAGGACGGCGACAATCTCGTCCACGCCAGCACGAAAATGGACTGGTATTCGGGCCCGCCGCTGCTCGCCTATCTCGAGAGCGTCGTGCTCGACGACAATTCGCGCATCCTGCCCTTTCGCTTTCCCGTGCAATGGGTCAACCGCCCGTCGCATGATTTCCGCGGCTTCTCGGGCTTCGTCAGCGGCGGCAATGTGCGGCCGGGCGACATCGTCCGCATCCTGCCGTCGGGCCGCGACACGAAGATCGCGCGCATCGTCACTTACGACGGCGATCTGCAGCAGGCCGTCGCCGGCCAGTCCGTCACCTTGACGCTGACGGAGGAAATCGACGTTTCGCGCGGCGATCTGATCTCCTCGCCCGTCTCTCCCGCCAAGGTCGGAGACCGTCTTTTCGCCAAGCTGCTCTGGCTCGTTCGCGAGCCGCTCGTTCTCAACAAGAGCTATCTGTTGAAGATCGGCGCGCGGCAGACGCCGGCCTTCGTGAAGGAGGTCTCCTCGCACATCAAAATCGAGAGCGGGCTGGCCGAACCGGTCGCCGGCCCCGAGGTGACGCTCGCCTTCAACGAGATCGGCGAGGCGCAATTATGGCTCGACGCCGCCGTCGCCTGCGACCGCTATGCAGAGAACCGCGAGACCGGCGGCTTCATCCTCATCGACCGCGTGACCAATGAAACGGTCGCCGTCGGCATGGTGCAGGACTCGGCCTGGACCGAGCGCGGCGCCAAGATCGGCATCGAGGCGAGCTATGCGTCGATGGAAGGCTTGCCGCCGCCGCGCGAGGTCCTGCGCCAGACGCCGCTTCGCAGCCTCGCCAAGTCGCTCTCCTGGCGCGTGCCCGGCAGCCTCGTCACCTTCGGCGTCGCTTTCGCCTTCACCGAGGACGCGAAGATTTCAGCGGGGATCACCGGCGCGGAGATCGTCTCCAAGATCGCGCTCTATTACCTGCATGAGCAGCTATGGACGCGTTTCCACATCGGTTTCGAGAAGCGGGACGAGCCGCACGACGATACGGGCCTGTGAGATCTGTCTATCTCGCCTCGACGTCATTGCGAGGAGCGAAGCGACGAAGCAATCCAGACTTCGTCTCGCGACTCTGGATTGCTTCGCTTCGCTCGCAATGACGCAGCGCGTTGGCCTTCCTCAATGCGCCTCGTCCCAATTATGCGCCGCGCGCGCTTCCACCCGTAGCGGGACCGAGAGCGTCACCGCCGGATGCGGCGCTTCTTCCATGATGCGCTTCACGACGTCGATCGTCGCGCGCGTCTCCTCGCGCGGCGCCTCGAACACCAGCTCGTCGTGCACCTGCAGCAGCATCCGCGCCGCGAGCTTCTTCGCCGCGAGCGCGTCGTCCATGCGGATCATGGCGCGGCGGATGATGTCGGCGGCCGCGCCCTGTATCGGCGCATTGATCGCCGCGCGCTCGAAGAACGCGCGCTCGGACGCGTTGGACGAGGCGATGCGCGGAAAATGGCACTTGCGGCCGAAGATCGTCGTGACGACGCCATTTTCCCGCACGGCTTTTTTCGTCGTGTCCATATAGTCGCGAATGCCGGGGAAGCGCTCGAAATAGCGCTTGATATAGGCGCCCGCCTCCTCGCGCGAAATGCCGAGCTGATTGGCGAGGCCGAAGGCCGATATGCCGTAGATGATGCCGAAGTTGATCGCCTTCGCGCGGCGGCGCACCTCCGAGGGCATGCCCTGAACCGGAATGCCGAACATTTCGCTCGCCGTCATCGCGTGAATGTCGAGGCCGTCGGCGAAAGCCTGCTTCAGTTGCGGGATGTCGGCGATATGCGCGAGCAGCCGCAGCTCGATCTGCGAATAGTCGGCGGAGATGAGCTCATGGCCCGCTTCGGCGACGAAGGCCGTGCGAATCTTGCGGCCCGCTTCGTTGCGAACGGGGATATTCTGCAGATTGGGCTCGGACGAAGAGAGCCGCCCGGTCGTCGTCGCGGCCAGCGCATAGGACGTATGCACCCTGTGCGTCTGCGGATTGACATAGCCCGGCAGCGCGTCCGTATAGGTCGATTTGAGCTTGGCGAGCTGGCGCCAGTCGAGAATGCGCGCGGCGAATGTGTTGCCGCTCTCGGCCAGATCCTCGAGCACGCTCGCCGACGTCGACCAGGCGCCGGTCGCGGTCTTCTTCGCGCCGGGCAGGCCCATCTTGCCGAACAGAATATCGCCCAATTGCTTGGGCGAGCCGAGGTTGAAGGTCTCGCCGGCGAGCTCGTAGATCTCGGCCTCGAGCCGCGCCATGTCCTGCGCGAATTCACCCGAGAGGCGCGAGAGAATATTGCGATCGATGGCGACGCCGCGCCGCTCCATATGCGAGAGCGTCGCGACCATCGGCCGCTCGAGCGTCTCATAGACGCTCGTCATATGTTCGGCGAAAAGACGCGGCTTCAGCACGCGCCACAGGCGCAGCGCCACGTCGGCGTCCTCGGCCGCATATTCCGTCGCCTTGTCGAGCGGCACGCGCGCGAAGCCGATGAAATTGCGACCCGAGCCGGCGACGGCGGAAAACGGAATCGTCTCATGGCCGAGATGTTTCAACGAGAGCTCGTCGAGCCCATGATTGTTGCGGCCGGCGTCGAGCACGTAAGACAGAAGCATCGTGTCTTCGATCGGCGCGACCTCGATTCCATAGCGCGACAGCACGAGAAGATCATATTTCATATTCTGAGCGATCTTCAGCGTCGCTCTGTCCTCGAGCAGCGGCTTCAAGCGATCGATCGCGGCGGCGAGCGGAATTTGCCCCGGTAGAAGCTCCGCGCCGCCGAACAGATCGCCCTCGCCCTGCGTGCGATGCTGCAGCGGAATATAGCAGGCGCGCCCCGGCGCGACGGCGAGCGAGACGCCGACGAGATCGCAGGCCATCGGATCGAGCGACGTCGTCTCCGTATCCATCGCCACGACGCCGGCGGCGAAGCTTTCAGCGATCCAGGCGTCGAGCCGGTCGAGCGACGCGACGGTCTCATATTGCGATCGATCGATCTTCGTCGTGAGCCCCTCTTCGCGCCGCGCCTCGGCGAGACGCGCGGGCGTGAACCCGGCCTTGTCGCTGCGGGGCAGGGCCGCGACGGGCGCCGGCGGCGCGGGCAGAACCGGCGTCGGCGGCGCTTCGGCGACCTCGCCATTGCGCGCGCGCCATCCGGCGGGGCCGACGAAGGCCGGGTCCGGTTCGATCTCGTTCGCGACGACGCCGTAGGTTTCCGCCGCGCGGCGCGTGAGCTGCGAAAATTCCATCGCCTGCAGGAAGGCGACGAGCGTCTTGCCGTCCGGCTGATGCAGGCCGAGATCGTCGAGCGGGATTTCGAGCGGCGCGTCGTCGACGAGCTTCACGAGCTTTTGCGAGGTGCGGATCAGCGCGACGCTGTCGGGGTCGGTCAACACCTCGCGGCGCTTGGGCTGCTTGATCTCGCCGGCGCGCGCGAGCAGCGTGTCGAGATCGCCATATTCGTTGATGAGCTGCGCGGCCGTCTTGACGCCGATGCCCTTGGCGCCGGGAACATTGTCCGTCGAATCGCCGGCGAGCGCCTGCACGTCGACGACCTTCTCCGGCGGCACGCCGAAATATTCGAAGACCTCATTGCGGCCGATGCGCCGCTCCTCGCGCGTTCCCGACGCCGGATCGTACATCGCGACCTTATCGTCGATGAGCTGCATCAAATCCTTGTCGGCGGAGACGATCAGCACGTCGGCGCCGCGCGCGCGCGCCTGTTTCGCGTAAGTGGCGATGAGATCGTCGGCCTCATAGACGTCCTGCTCGATCGGCAACAGGCCGAAGGCGCGCACGGCGGCGCGCATCAGGGGAAACTGTGGAATGAGATCGGCCGGCGGACCCTGCCGATGCGCCTTGTAGTCGGGATAGATTTCCTTGCGGAAGGAGTTCTCCGACTTGTCGAAGACGATGGCGAGATGCGTCGGCGTCACGCCCGCCGCGCCCTCGCGGATGAATTGGAACAGCTTCGCGCAAAAGAGCCGCACCGCGCCGGTCGGCAGGCGGTCGGCGCGATAATTATATTTCGCGTCCTGCCGGATCGACTGGAAATAGGCGCGAAAGACGAAGGACGAACCGTCGACGAGGAAGATGTGGCTGCCGGGGCCGATCGGCTTGTGAGTGAGAGTCATCGCGCAACGTGCATGTGACGCATACCCTCTCGTCGAGAGAGGGCGGCTGGGGCGAGGGAACGCAAGAGCGGCCGCACGCCGGGCGCGTCGCTTTCTCGAGAAGCTCCGAGGCTCGCTGGCGGGCGGCGATCAAGATAGCCAGACTTCCGCCGGATTGATACCCCCGCCGGTCTCGGCGAAGGATAAAAGGGCCTCGCTCGGCCGAGGCCGGCGAGGCAGTTCGGATCGTCACATTTACATGGGCGAATCTAGCGCTCGCACGGCCCCGCAAAACCGCCACTTTAAAAAGATCGAAGGGTCCACTGCCGAGTTCGCAGCGCCTCGGCCGCAGGGCATGAGGGGAGGCTCCAAAAGGCGGCGCGTAAAAGTTCCCTCGCCCTTCGAGACGCCCGCTTCGCGGGCTCCTCGGGACGAGGGAGCCTTCCTCGGATCGCCCTGGCGTCGGGCAGCAAAGAGCCGCGCGCCGTGAAGCGGGGAATGGCGACGGCGGAGTCGGAAGACGCATCGGCCACGGAGAAAATCAGGGCCGGGAAAACGAAGAAACAATCGAACGACGAACTCATGGAAGTCATCCCGGGAGCCTTCGCTTCCGGGATGCGCGAGGCGACGCATTCAGTTGATCATGCGGGCCGTGGAGCCGGTGTTGCCGGTGACGCTCGAACTATTGGGCGATATCCACTCCGGAACCTTCGTCAGCGCGATAGCGACGAACGCAACGACGCCGACGATCCACAGAACAACCTTACCGACATCGGTGCTGCCGTGAACATTTAACGCCATCTTTTCCTCCATTGGTGTGGAACGGACATCCAGCGACGCCCGGCCGCTTTTCTTTTGTTGTGTTTGTGGCCTGACGGCTCGGCCATGCTGACGATGGCGGCGTCACCAATGGTTTGGAACAGCCAATTTCGAAAAGCGGATGGGTCCACGCCACCGCAGACGACCGGCGGCGCGCCCTGCGATGTGAGGAAATCGAAATAGATCCGGCCCAATGCTCGCCGATCGGACATGCTCGCAGCGACGCCGCGAGCGACGATCCCGCGAGGGGCGTTCGACGCTCACCCCAACCGCTTCGCCGCCGCCGCCAGCTTCTCGATGCGCGCCAGCAGTTCCTCGCGACGCTCGCGGTTTTCGTCCACCACCTCTTCCGGAGCCCTGGCGAGAAAATCGGCGTTGGCGAGCTTCGCCTCGATCTTCTTCACTTCTCCCTCGAGCTTCGCCGTCTCCTTGGCGAGCCGCGCCTTTTCCGCGGAGAGATCGATGACGCCCTCGAGCGGAATGGCGGCGAGCACGCC
>PQAN01000436.1 GCA_003105285.1 Methylocystaceae bacterium | reverse complement strand
GTTGCGATTGGATCGCATCGTCCCCTTTGCTAGAACGACCTTGGAAAAAGCCCTTGATTTAAAGGGATTTTTCCTTGTTTTTCTGCAGGAAAAAACGGGGCCGCTCGGCGAAAAATCCGTGCATGATCGCCGATTTTTTGCACCGCCTTCAAAACAGGGTGAGTTGGTCCGGACGTTCTGGCTTCGGCTCGTCGCGCCGGCCCCGGAACGAGAAAATATTCTGATATTGTTTGTCGGTGAAGAACAGGACATCGACCTTGCCGTTCTTGGGCACCTTCTTGCCGATACGGTTCGTGATCGCGAGCGCTTGTTCCTTTCCGCCCGTAAAGCGAAGATAAACAGATAACTGCATCATGGTGAAGCCTTCGTCGAGGAGAAATTCGCGGAATTTCGTCGCCCGCCGGCGTTCGGCTTTCGTGAGAACGGGCAAATCGAACACGGCCATGACCCACATGATTCGATACCCCGACAGAACGCTCACGGCTCGTCTCCGGCCGGCTGCTCGGGCAGCGGAACCAGCGGAGCCGGAAACGAGAGCTTCTTGCGTTCATTCATGAAGACTTGAGCGAGCGAGATCGCGAGCCTGGCGAGGCAATTGGTCAGCGGCGTGCGCCCTTCGCTCGTCGCGTAGTCGCCGTACAGCACATTTACGAGCTCGCGCTTCGCGGCAGTGTCCAATTCGCTGCGTCCTCCCTGCGCGAGCGCACGCACCGCGAGATCGACCGCCGGCCGGAACGGCTCCATCAGATCGTCCGCGAGCCGGAGCGCGTCGCCCCGGCTGCGATGAAAGAGACCGAGCGAAGGATTGAGCCCCGCGGCCACGATCGCCCGCGCCGCAGCGGCCCGCAACACGGTGTAGCCGTAATTGAGGAAGAGATTGACGTCGCCGCCGTCCCGATCCCGCCGAAATCCATGCCCGAACATCAGAGGAAAATATTTCTGCGCGGCGAGCGCTTCCGCATTTCCCGGGTCGCCGGAGCGGACGCCGGCCTTCAGCCGTTTCAAGGCCTCTGCTTCGACGCTGAGTTTTTCGAGCGCGAGGGCCTGCGCTTCGATCTTCGCCGCGACGATTTCCGCCCAGAGGCGTTTGCGTACGGGGCGATCCGAATCCGCCTGCGCCTCCATCCGGTCGCCCTGAGCATGGTGGCCGTCGACGGGAAGCAGCCACATGACCGGCGTGAAGCGCTCGCCACAAATGACGACGGGCGCGCCCCGCGCCGCGAGGGCGGCCAGAAGCTGCCCGGAATAGGATATGGCCGGCGTCGCCGCGACAACCGCCTCGATATCGTCGAGCGGCACACGGCCCAAAAGGCCATCGGCGCAGGAGACGGCGAGGAAGCCGCGTTCGAGGGAGAGCTTTCGCCCTTCGCCGGAAATCTCGACGATACGACGTAACATAATGACGCAACTCCGCGCCGTTTTAAAATACGACGGCGAGACGTAATCGGGGGTCGCGGGAAGCGGGCTTTGCAAAACCCCGCCGGGATGACCCGACGAGGCCGTCTCGCAAAGGGGACAGTGCGATCCAATCGCAACTCACTCTAACGTGCACGAATTAAGCTATTCGTGCGGATAAAAGCGATATTTCTTATTTGTTTTTGTTAACACAGCTATTTATTGTTTTCCTAGAAATTTTACTGATAATTTCCCTATCTATATTAACTTCTGTTATGATATTTATCTTAAATTCTCCTTCCTTGGAATTTCTATTTACTATCACGGCGTTTCGCGTCGTCAGTTTTCGTGGCGAAGGGTCTTTCATGGCTTTGTCTCCGAAAATAAATTCCCATCCGAACTCATAAAGCTACACCTCCTTCACTGCCACTCCAGGTCCCACCCGCCTGAGCGGCTGGTGGATGCGACGCTCGAAAATCGCCAACGGCCTGTCGGCCTCCCCGCCGTCGATCACGCCGCCCGGATTTGTCCAGAAGATGGAACTTGAAAATTATAGCATCACGAACCTCACCCACAAACGCGACCAAGCTCATCGATCTCGATTTTCTGGGCGTTCCGCGCCCGCATTCCTCCGATATTCGCGAAGTCCCAACGGAATGGATCATCTGGATCGTCATGGCGCTTCTGAAGTTCGCCAGCTTCGTTGTGGCCGACGAGATAGACGATGCCGTTGGATGGCGAGAGGCGCACCACTTTCTTGATCCTCCGTTCGCCGTCCTTGTCATCGATCTCCACGAGATCGCCTTTGTGCAGTCGCATGACGAGTTTGCCGCCGATGCGGTCTCGCTCCCATTGTGGCCGCCATACCTTTTGATTCACCTCGAAAAGCGAAGCGGCGAAGCCTTTCCACACATGGCCGCCGTTCCCGTCTCTCAGCGAGACGACGTCCATGCACCAATTCTCGCCGGGGACGACCGCCTTGTAGGGCTCGCCGTTGCGACGGTCCTTGATTTCGACATTCGCGGCCTCGGGCTTCAGCAGTCGCACATGGCGGATGGGACTGCGCGGCTTGCCCGTTCGTTCCTGGTCGGTGCGCGCTTCCGCCTGCGCGAAAGCGATCAGCGCCGCTTCGAGCTTTTCGTCCGACGCCTGAGCGGCGTCGCGCAGCGTGAGCAGCTTCTTGCGCAGATCTGGATCGCGCACGCGCTCGATCTCTTTGGGTGTCAGCGTGATCAGCGCCTTGCGGTAGACGAGATTGCCGATCTTGCACTCCTTCTCGTCCCGCACGAGGCCATAGGCGGTGTCTTCGTGCAGCGCGCCGCCTTTGGCGTGCTCCGGCTTGTGCGAGACGATCGTCTTGCGCACCAGCTCGCGAACGTCGTCGCGGAACGTCGGATAGGGATCGGGAATGTCGTCGGCGATCCGGCCGCGCTCCTCGTTCGATTCCGACTCTCCGGCGCGCTGCGCCAGCCTGTTGAGAATGCTGCGTGAGATGCAGCCGATCGCCGCCGCGTCGACGGCGTGATGGCGGTGGTCGTCGCGATTCTTGCGATTGTCGCCCAGTATGGAATTGAGCCCCCATTTGTGGCGCAGCAAGGAGGTGAGATTGCCGGTGACGACCCAAACGTCCGGCGCGACGCATTCGAGATATTGCTTGGCGACGCGCGCGAGATGCTTCGTCTCGTTCAATTGCCGGTCGAGAAAATCGCGCTCGCGCGTATCGAAGCGCTCCATCGCATCCGGCGCGAAACGCCAGCGCTTGTTGTA
>PQAN01000435.1 GCA_003105285.1 Methylocystaceae bacterium | reverse complement strand
TGCACGCCCTGGGGCAATCCGGCGCGCACCGTCTTCGGCTGGCAGCGCCCCTGTTATCTCTTGGGCGAGGGCTATGTCCCGACCTTCAAGCAGTTGATGGAAGAAACGGATTGGGATTCCTACGGCGTCGGCAATTACGAGAAATGCGCCGACTGCATGGTGCATTCCGGGTTCGAGGCGAGCGCCGTGAAAGATGCGGTGGTGCGTCCGTGGAAGGCGGCCTTGGTGGCTCTGCGCGGCGTCGCGACCGAAGGCGAGTTCGCCCCCGACATCCCGCTCGACAAGCAGCGTCCGGCCCAATTCGTCTTCGACCAGAACGTCGCTACGCTCTCAGAGATCCGGGAGGCCGAGGCTCAGCAGCGGTCCGAGAAGACGTCCACAGCGGCCTAGGATCGAAAAGGCCTTGCGGGCGTCGAGACCCGCGAGCACGAGATCGCCGATCTGCCTCGGCTCGCGCGCCAGATCTCGGAACACGGCTTTGAAGTCGACGCCGCCGTCCGGCGTCACCGCCGTCGTCGCGAGCGGCGGCAGGGCGCGGGTCGAGGGATCGCTCACCACCCGCACGATCGCCAGCGGCAACCGCCGCCGCGCCGCGAATTCCGCCGCGATATGTGTCTCCATATCGACCGCCGCGGCGCCCGTCTTCGCCCGCAGCGCGGCTTTCGCCGCCGGGTCCAACACCGGCGCCTCGACCCCGACGATGGCGCCGGAGACGATCTTGCCGCCCGCCGCGGCGAGTCCTTCGGTCAAAATGGCGGAAAGCTCGGGGTCGGTCTCGTAGCGGGGACCGTCGGCGACGACGACCGCGCTGCCGATCACCACATCGCCGGACCGAAGGCCCGGCTCCAGCCCGCCGGCGATGCCGAAACTGACGACGCCGGCGAGCGCGAACCCTTGCGTGCGCTCGAGCGCGGCGCGCAGCCCTTCCGTATCGGCGCCGCTGCACACCGGCACCAGCCCCTCGCCCTCGGCGCAGGCGCGCTCGCTCAACAGCCCGGTGATGATGAGAAACCGCGGGGGCTCGTCATCATCTGGACCGTCTGCGCGTCGCCTAGATGCCGACCTGGACAATTTTGCTGTTGCCTCGCTGGAGATTGCGAAAACGGGCGAGCGCCCACATCGGGAAGAATTTGGCGTAGCCGTGATAGCGCAGATAAAAGACGCGCGGGAAGCCCGTGGCCGTGAAGCGCTCCTCTTTCCACAGGCCGTCCTCGGCCTGCGCCGTCTGGAGGTAGGCGACGCCTCGCGCCACCGCGGGATGATCGACGACCCCGGCCGCCATCAGGCCGAGCAGCGCCCACGCGGTCTGGGACGCGGTGCTCGCCGCGGGCTCATAGCCGCGATAATCGAGCTTGTAGCTGTCGCCGTCCTCGCCCCAGCCGCCGTCGGCGTTCTGGATGGCGACGAGCCAATCCACAGCGCGGCGGACGGCGGCATGCTCCTGTCGCAGCCCCACGGCGTTCAACGCGCAGAGCGTCGACCATGTTCCATAGATGTAGTTCATGCCCCAGCGGCCGAACCAGCTTCCGTCCGGCAGTTGGTCGGCGAGCAGATAATCGACGCCGGCCTTCAGACGCGGGCTGGTCTCGAGCGTGTCGCCGAGCTGGGCGAGCATGGAGACGCAGCGCGCCGAGACGTCCGCCGTCGGCGGATCGAGCAGAGCGCCGTGGTCGGCGAAGGGGATGTGATTGAGATAGTGATAATCATTGTCGGCGTCGAACGCGCCCCAGCCGCCGTTTCTGCTCTGCAGGCCCTCGACCCATTCGCGCGCCCGCGCGATACGCTCGTCGTAGGGAGCGCCCGAGCGCCCCGACCAGGCTCGATCCATGGCGGTCGCCACCACCGCCGTATCGTCGACATCCGGGTAATAGGCGTTGGCGTATTGAAACGCCCAGCCGCCGGGTCGCACATTCGGCCGCTGCTCGGCCCAGTCGCCCTTCACATCGAGGATTTGCAGCGGCGCGAGCCATTCGAGTCCGGCATGGACGCGCTCCTCCGCCTCCTCGCCGCCGACCTCGAGCAGAGCGTGGCAGGCGAGCGCCGTGTCCCACACCGGCGAGACGCAGGGCTGGCAATAGGCCTCGTCTTCTTTGACGACGAGCAGCCGCTCGATCGACTCGCGCGCGGCCTGCACACGCTCGTCGCTCGCGGGAACGCCGAGCACGTCGTACATCAGCAGGCTGTTGACCATGGCCGGAAAGATCGCGCCGAGGCCGTCGACGCCGTTCAGCCTCTCGGTCACGAACTCCTCTGCCCGGCGGATGGCGCGCTCGCGCGGCGTCTTCGGAAAGAAAGGCTCCGCCGCGCGCAGGAGCCTGTCGATTCCGCCGAACAGCGTGACCAGCGCCCAATGCTGATGCGCGCCTTTCGGCCAGACCTTCACCTCCTCCGGCGGACTCGTGAACAGCTCCGCGATATGCACGCCGAGCCGATTGACGGCGCGCGGCTTCATCGTCTGCAGCACGAGGAGGGGCACGAGCACGGTGCGCGCCCAATAGGAGACCTTGTCGAGATGGAACGGAAACCATTTCGGCAGCAGCATGATTTCGACCGGCATCACCGGCACGGCGCGCCAGGGAACCTCGCCATAGAGCGCGAGCAGCGCGCGCGTGAAGACATTGCTGCGCGCCGCGCCGCCGTGAGCGAGAATCGCCTCCCGCGCGCGCGCCATATGTGGCGCGTCGACATCGTCGCCGATCATCTTCAGCGCGAAATAGGCCTTCACGCTGGCGCTCATGTCGAAGGCGCCCTCGTGAAACAGCGGCCAGCCGCCATGCGCGCCCTGGATGCGGCGCAGATAATTGCCGATCTTGGCTTCCAGCTCATGCGCGATCGGCTCGTCGCGATAGTGGCGCATCAGCACATATTCGGCAGGGATCGTCGCGTCCGCCTCGAGTTCGAAGCACCAGTGGCCGTCACTCTCGCGCAGCCGGGCGAGCGCGCTCGCGGCGCGCTCGATGCTGTCGTCGAGCCGGTCGTCCGCCCGTGAGGCCACGGGCTCTTTCATCGCAAGCGCTGTCACTGTCATTCCTCGACTTGTCGAATTGCGTTCGATCATCACGACGTCATGCTTCGGCGCGGCCCTGCGCCGATCCGCTCTCGTCACAATCTCGCGACGCGCAACGCCGGCGCCTCGGCGCCGCTCGGCGGCTTCACGACGATTTCCACGTCCTGCCCGAGCGCGACGAGAAAACGCAGCAATCGCTCGACCGAGAATTGCCGGAAATCGCCACGCAGCAATTTGGAGACGTCCGGCTGCTTGACGCCGAACAGGCCGGCGGCCTCGACCTGCTTCAAGCCGCGCTCCCTCATCAGGCGGCCGATCTTGAAGACGAGCTGCGCTTTGAGGAGATGCTCCTCGCCGCTCGGCGGAAGGGGAGCGGAAAGGTCGTCTCGCTGGGCGGTCGGTCGGCGGATGGAGTCCATCGTTCTCCCAGTTCCTCTCGCTCGAGCGTCGTCAATGCAGAAACAGCTTGGCGAAAATCCCGACCTCGAAGGCGAGGACGAAGCCGAGCATCCATTTGAGCAGCAGAACGTCGCCTTCCAATTTGCCGCTCTTGAGTTCGTGCCGATGGTCGACCGTGTCGATTTTCGAGCCGAGCTCGTGCGCCACGGCGTCGATTTTCGAGCCGAGCTCATGCGCCACAGTATCGATCCTCGAACCGAGCTCGTGCGTCACAGTATCGATCCTCGAGCCGAACTCGTGCGTCACAGTGTCGATCCTCGCGCCGAGCTTATGCTCCGTCGCCTCCAGATCGGCCTTGGTCGCCGCCTGAGTGTCGATCAGCTCGGCCAGGGCCGTGACCTGCTCCGTCGAAAAGCCCGCAGCCTGCAGTTTCAATATCGCCGATGCGCTCATTGGCGGCTCGCTGTTTTCCTTCGACCGACGACGAGTCAGTATGGTGATTTAGCTATATGGTCAAGCGCGCGGATCGCCTGCGTCTGGCTCATCGATTGCTAAACCCTGCTCATATCCGCTTCGTCCCGCTCGGGGCGCTCGGGTTTGTTCGAAAGGGGTCAGCCGATGGACGATCTTTTTGTGATTTGTCGGACAGCCCACATCGAGGACGGCCAAGCCACCGGTTTCGTCCTGATGCGGTCCTACGACAATGGCGACACCAAGGCGTGGCCGATCCTCATCACGCGCAAGGGCAATAACTTTTACGGTTTCGAGAACTCCTGCCCGCACGAGGAGATGCGCCTCGACACGACGCCCGGCCAATTCCTGGACGAGGACGGCAATTTCATCACCTGCGGCCGCCATCACGCGCAGTTCGACCTCGACACCGGCCATTGCTTCATCGGCCCGTGCCAGGGCCAGAAGCTGACGCCGATCTCTCTCGTCATCGACGACGGCGACGTCTGTCTGACGGGCGTGATGCTGGCGGAAGAGTGAGGTCGAGGCCGCCGCGAGGGCCACGGACGAAGACGAAAAGCGGATAGAGAGGACAAACGAGGATCATTCATGACGGACATGGCGGAACTGCAGAAGCGCAAGCAGCCTCTCAATCTGGCGATCGTCTATGTCGACCCGGACGCCTTCCTCGCCAATTACGTGGGTTGGCTGGAGATCACCAATTTCATCACGGCGCTGCGCGCCGGCGACGTCACGGTTCCCGAGGACGGCGTGACGCCCGAGCTGACGCCCCAGCAATTGAAGGGCGGCGTCTCCGCCAATTACGGCGGCGACGCGATCTTCTCCTTCCTGATGGCGGCGGCCCTGAAAGGCGACAAGGCGGCGGCCGACAAGGTGGAGGCCTCGCTGACCGAGAGCCTCGGCCAGGATTTCGCCGGCTCGACCGCCTTCTGGAGCTTTCGCGGAACGATCGACCCGCCCGTCAGCCTCGAGGATCACGTCGGCCTGGCCGGCAAGAAGATGCTGCTCGGCGATATCCCTCCGCCCCCCTTGCGCGCCAAGGAGAATTGGAACGCCGGCCTGCGCTTCTTCGAAAAGGCGCGCAAGTCGAATTTCGTCCATGAGATCATGTATCCGCTGGCCGTGTGGAGCCGCGAACGCTGGACCGACACATTGGAGAAAGGCATCTCCTTCCTGACCCATATCGAGGACAACGTTCCGGTCCTGCGCGAAGTGCTCGAGGAAAAGCGCAACGATCAGGCGTTCGTCGCCAATCTGCTGCTGAAACTGGCGCCGGCCATCGACCAGGAGCTGACCGACGACATGCAGGGCTTTCTGCGGTCGCTGGCGCGGCGGGGATAGAGGGCAAGGCAATCGGATAAAGGACTGCGTCCTCGCCCTCATGCCGAGGAGGCTCCGCAGGAGCGTCTTAAAAGCACGAGGGCGAGTTCCAGATGGCCGGACATGAAGGTTTCCTCGTCCTTCGAGACGCGGTCCCTACGGGACCTCCTCAGGAGGAGGAAACCTTCACCCCATCGCCCTGGGGAAGAGAGCAGTTGCTCACTTCGAGGCTCGTTGCGGGGACGGAATCTCGTCACGCTCCCCGCGCCGCTGACCTCGCAGCCTCATACCCCGATCGTATCGCTCCCTCGATCGTCGCCGGCAGGCCGGTCGCCGTCCAGTCTCCCGCGAGAAAGAGATTGCGCCATCGCGTCTCGGCCTTTGGACGCCGCGCCTGCTGGCGCGGCGTCGCGGCGAAAGTGGCGCGCTTCTCCTTGACGATCTGCCAAGGCGGCAGTTCGGCGGGCAGGCCGGTGGCGACGGCGACCTCCGCCCAAATGCGCGCGGCGAGACTTTCTCGCGGCTCGTCCATCAGCCGGTCGGCGCCGCTGATCGTCACCGACAGACGGTCGTCGAAGGCGAACAGCCATTCGCTCAGCGATCCCACCATGCCGAGCAGCAAAGGCTGGCCCGTGGGCGGCGCGATTTTGAAATGTGCATTGACGATGCCGCGAAAATCGTCAGGCGCCTCGAGGCCGGGCATGAGCTCCTGCGCGGCCCAGGGCGGCGTAGCGAGCACGAGGCTGTCGCTCGCGCCGAGGTCGATCGTCTCCTCGCCGAAATTCAGTCGCTCGGCGCGATCGTCCGAAAATTCGATTCCCCTCAGCCGCGCGCCGTAACGCAGTTCGGCGCCCTTGGCGCGAAGCGTCGCCAGCGCCGGCTCGATGAAGGCCGAGCCCAGCCCGCGCCGGGCGACGAGCGGCCGGCAGGCCGCCCCGCCGGCGGCCAGCGTCTCGCGCAGAACGGCGGCGGCGAGGCCGGCCGAGGCCTCGCGCGGGTCGGTGTTCAGCGCCGAGAGCAGCACCGGCCCCCACAGCCGCTCATAGAGCAGGCCGGAGCACTCCATCGCCTCGGCGATCGTCGCGCCGCCTCGCGCGCGCAAAATGCCGAGCGCGCCGAGATAATCGCGCGCCGTCGTGCCCGGGACGCGGCGGTCTTGCGCGAAAATCCACCATGGCAATCGCGACAGGTTCGGGCGCAGGCGCCAGCGTTCGCCGCTCTTCGTGTCGAGAAAGTCGAAGACGCAGTCCTGCGGGCCGACGAGTTCGTCGGCCGCGCCGATGCGCCGCGCATAGTCGCGCGCGGCGCGATTGCCCGAGAGCAG
Organism: Methylocystaceae bacterium; assembly: GCA_003105285.1. Taxonomy (GTDB): domain Bacteria; phylum Pseudomonadota; class Alphaproteobacteria; order Rhizobiales; family Beijerinckiaceae; genus Methylosinus. The sequence goes on along the minus strand of PQAN01000435.1, from coordinate 701 downwards.
GAGGTGATTGCCATTGTCGATGACGAGGTCGAGGCTCGAATCATAGTAGGAGCGGCAGCGCCCGCCGGCCATGCGCGCCGCCTCGTGCAGGACGACGCGGCGGCCCTCGCCCGCGAGCCGGATAGCGCAGGAAAGGCCCGCGAGCCCCGCTCCGACGATGTGGAAAGTCTGCGTCACGTCAGGGCGGAGCGCAGCAGCGCCAGCAGGATCTTCGCGCGCGAGGCGTGGACGGGCGCGCGCGGCGGCGCGAAGCCGCGGGCGACGAGGCGATCGAAAATGGAGCGATAGGCCGTCGCCATCAGATAGGGCGCCTTCACCGCGCGCGGCGGAGAGACCTTCATGATGAGCTCCGCCTCTTCGTAATGCTCGCGCGCCCTGGCGGCGACGGCGGCGCAGGCCTCGCCGAGGCCGGGATGGAGCAGAACCCTGGCCTTCGAAAAATCCGTTATGCCGGCCGCGACGAGCGCCTCGCGGATGGCCCGCGCCTGCGCGAGCTGCTCCTCGTCCCCCGGGAAGGCGAGCTTCCCGAGCCGGGCCAGGCGCGCGAGCGGCACCTCCTCCGCCAGCACCTCCGGATCGAGGGTGAGGCCGTAGGCGGAGACGTGCGTCACCGGCAGCGCCGCCGCGCGCGCCGCGTCGGCCCGCGCCGTCTCCACCGAGGAGCGGCGCCCGCCGTAGATCAGGTCCACGGAGACGTCGGG
>PQAN01000434.1 GCA_003105285.1 Methylocystaceae bacterium | reverse complement strand
GGGTCCCATTCGGTGAAGACGATCTCGTTTCTCTGGTCGATCTGCCCGTCGCTGTTCGCGTCGAACGCCAGCACGGCGTTACCCGCCCCGGCCCAGGCGGTGCGATACTGATAGCCGTCGCCCGCCAGATCGAAGAACGTGTTCGACGACGACAATTGCGTGACGTCGATGCCCCTGCCGGAAAGGTCGAGCACGACGGGAAGTGACCTGCCCCTGAACTCTCATCCAGCAATAATTAGAGTCGGAGCATTTGATACGCCCGAGGGCGCGGATGTAGCAACAGGCGATCGGCGGAGCTGGTCGGGGTTGCGCAGCCGATCGCCTGTTGCGGTGAGATTGGCCGCATAGTCCGCTGGCGTCGCGTAGCCGAGCGAAGAATGCGGGCGTCGATGATTATAGTCGCTTACCCATTCGCCGATCTTCGCCCGCGCGTGGTCGAGGCCGAAAAACAACGTTTCATTTAGAAGCTCATCGCGCATGCGCCCGTTGAAGCTCTCGCAAAAGCCGTTCTGCATCGGCTTGCCCGGCGCGATGTAGCGCCATTCGATCCCRCCTTCGCTTGYCCAGGACAGGATGGCGTTCGAGGTGAACTCCGTCCCGTTGTCGGATACRATCATGCCCGGGTTGCCGCGCCGCCGGATCAGCGCCGTCAACTCCCGCGCGACGCGCTTGCCCGAGATCGACGTATCGGGGATCGCCGCCAGACATTCGCGCGTGACGTCGTCGACGATGTTGAGGATGCGAAAGCGCCGGCCACAGGCGAACTGGTCATGCACGAAGTCCAGAGACCAGCGCGCATTCGGCTTCGCCTCGACGAGGATCGGCGCCCGCGTCCCAACGGCGCGGCGTCGGGAGCGGCGCTTGCGCACCGTGAGCCCTTCCTCGCGATAGAGCCGGTAGATGCGGTTCTTGCCGGAGCGCTCGCCTTGCTGACGCAGCAGGACGAACGGCCGCCGGTAGCCGAAGCGGCGGCGAGAGTTGGCGAGTTCTCGAAGCCTTTCGCGCAGAGCCGTATCGGCCTGACGCTTCGGGACGTAGCGGACCGTCGTGCGGTCGACGGCGACGATGCAGCAGGCCCGACGCTCCGACAGGCCCATCACGGCCCGAAGATGCGCGACGGCTTCGCGCCTGACGGCGGGCCCTACCATTTTTTTCCCAGAAGCTCCCGGAGCGCCGCCGCTTCCAGCATCTGATCCGCCAGCAGCTTCTTCAGCTTTGCATTCTCCTCCTCCAGCGCCTTCAGACGCTTCGCTTCCGAAACGTCCATGCCGCCGAATTTGGCCTTCCAATTGTAGAGCGTCGCTTCCGAAACCGCGTGTTTGCGCGCCAGATCCGCGACCTTCGCGCCCGCTTCCTGCTCCCGCAAAATCCCGATGATCTGCTCTTCCGTGAACCGCTTCTTCTTCATCTCGTCCGTCCTGCAATGGGCCGGACTCTAATCGAAGCTGGAGGAGTTTTTCAGGGGCAGGTCACTGGACCGACGATCGAGCTTCCGTCAAGCGCTGTTGCGTGATCATTCAGAAAGGCACGACCGATCCCGGCAACAGCGGCAGGCGCAGAGTGCCGAGGTAAGTCAGCAAAGCGTCGTGATCTTTCTTGCTCAGCGCGTAGAAGGCGTCGATGACGGGATCGGCCTCGCTGCCGGAACAGACGTAGGGGAACGCCGCCGAAAGCGACGCAGGTCTCGTTCCGCCATGGTAGCGGATCGCCGTCTCGAGATCGAGGGCGCGCCCGTCGTGGAGATAGGGCCAGCTGTCGGCGACGCCCCATAGCGGCCGCGTGAGGAACTGAGACGGCGGAATCTCGATCCCGGCCACGTCGGCGGGCTGCGAGGCGGTGTCTGTCAGGCAGGGGCCCATGTCGTGCAGGCGCAGATCGCTGAGCAGCGGCACCGGCAGCGGCCCGTCGGGATCGGTGAAGGGCAGGCGATCGCGGGTGTAGGCGGGCAAAGCGTTCGGCGCGTCGGGCGTCGCGCCGCCACCCAGATTCTTCCAGGCCGCCGATCCCGAGACGCGGCTCATGAGCGTGTTCAGATTGATATCGAGCCCGCCGACGACGGTGACCGAGGGATCGGCGACGGCCTTCGTCAGCGCCGATCGAATCTCGGCTTCGGCGGCCTTGCCGCGTATCGCCTTGTCGACCTCCGGCGCCACCCGGCGGAGCCTTGCGCGCGCGTCTCGAACGACGGCGAGATAATCCGCGCTCGGCAATGGATGGACGAGGCTGGGGTTGGGCACGGTGCGAACGACGGACGCGCCTTCCCGTTGCGGCGGGACGCGCGACGGCGTCGAGCGGCCGGCGTCCGATCCGACCTTGGTCGGATCGCCGACGACCACTCCCCATTCGATCGTGACCACCGGTCGGTTCAAGCTCAACGCCGGCGCGTGGCAGGTCGCGCACATCTTGCTGCCCGGCGGAATGCCGGCGTTCGTAGCCGAACCGTCGAAGATCGCGACGCCGAGCGCGGCGGCGTTTTGGCGGTCGGGATCATCGGTCGGCTTCTCCACAAAAGGAGGCCGTGTCAGCGCGACGAATGTGCTCAGCGCGCCGACATTGCCGTAGCTCAGCTCGTTGATCACGCCGTCGCCGTCATTGTCGAAGTCCTGACCGACGACCTCGACCCCCTCCATGCTGAAATGGAATTGCGTGGCCGACGCCACGAAATGCCGCACCGACGATGAAATGCCCTTCCACTGGAACGGGCGCACGACGAGATCGGACGCGACGCCCGTCAGACCGCTGTAGTCGGAGACGAACTGGCTGTTTTGATAGGTCACGCCGAGAGTTCCGAACGACTGCCCCTTGGAGGCGAGCGGAAGACGTTGCTGCTCGCCGGGATGATATTGCGCGAGCTGCTCGAGATGCTGCCGATAGGCGAGCAGCTCGCCCGTCATTTCGGCGGCGAGCGCCTGCGAATAGCCCGTGCCGAACACATGCGGCGGATTGCGAATGAGCTGCGTCAGCGGGTTCGGAAAGGATGGATTGATGAAGGCGTTGTTGGCGATGCCGGCGGACCCGCCGATCGCCGGCTGCGTTCGCGTCGCTGGCGCGGGCGGGTTCTGTTGAAGGAGATCGGCGAGAACGCTCGCTCCGATCGACGTGTGGCATTCGAAACAGCTCTGGCTGTCGATCCCGTTGAGACGAAGGAACGGGATCGGCGGCGGCACGTCGCCCGAAGACGTCTGATAGGGTGAGAATGGCGAATTCGGATAGAGCGCCTTGCGCTGCCATGCGCGCGGTCCGTTCGCCCCCTCGCCCCAGCCGTCCGTCGGAAAATAGGGATAGCTGAAGAAATGCGCCCCCGACTCGAGGACGCGCTTGAGCGGCACGCTTCCCTCGATCACCTCCTGCTGCTGAATCGTGGCGGCGGCGGTGATATTGACCTGCTGGGCCTGCGCGCAGGAGGTCGCCGATCCGAGCGCGCCCAGGAAACAAACGACCGAACGAAAGCGGATCATAGCTTGACTCCATTATAGAAATGGCTACTCTAAATTGCATTGTTTTTAGATTTCTATCATCAGCGGGAGAATAAAGCAATCGGTTTGCCCAAAGGAAGCAAGAGACCTCCGAAGCATTTTCGTCTTCTGCGCGGTCGACGAGAAGACAGCCCGAAAAAAGCAGCCGATCGAATATGTGGATTCGCATGTCTCGACGACGCGCGAGACGCATCGCGATCAGGCTACGACATGCGAGATCATTGCGACATGTAATTACTGTGGAGTATTTATTGTCGGATTCTGATATTGTGAGCGAATATCATGACGAATATTTTGACCATGACGCATCGGTTCGAACTCTACGATCCCCTCGAGCGAGAATTCAATGACGCGCCTTTGCGCGCTCATGGCCATTTCAGAAGAAGGACGTTCTAGACATGCCCGAGCTGACAGTATTGGAACGCCAAGACGCGCGGCTGGACTTTCGCAACCTGGTTTATACGCCGATCGACAACATCAAGGCGCTGCACGCCGCCGCGCAACTCGCCATCCAGGTCGAGCTGACGACGATACCGGCCTATTTGACGGCGCTCTACTCGATCTCCGACCGCACCTCGGCCGCCTATCAGGCCATACGTAGTGTGGCGGTGGAGGAGATGTTCCATATCAATCAGGCCGCCAACATCCTCATCGGCGTGGGCGGACGGCCGCTCCTGACAGGGGCCGCCGTTCCCGTGTACCCGGCCTATCTGCCGGCGGCGGACAAGACGCAGACGCCCTATGTCGGCCTGTATCGCGCCTCGCCGAGCGTGGTCCGCAACGTCTTCATGGCGATCGAGACGCCGGCGCCCTTCGCCGCGCCGCCCGAGGGCGAGAATTATCGAACGATCGGCCAGTTGTATAAAGGCCTCTGGGACGGAATCTGCGCCTGCGTCGCGAAATTCGGCGAAGCCGAGGTGTTCCGGCAAGACCTCGCCGCAGCCCAGCGCACCGACATCTATCTCGGCAAATTCGGCGGCCGCGCGGTGCGCGTGACCTCGCAAAAGACGGCCTGGGAAGGCATCGTGCAGATCATCCAGCAGGGAGAAGGCGCCGTCGATCCGATGCGCACCATCGTTCCGGCCCAACGCTATGGCGCCTACGGGCACTACGGCGACCGCGCCGACGGCACCTATGGCCCCATTCTCGGCACTCCTTACGAGCTGTCGCACTATTACAAATTCATGCGCGTCGCCGACGAGCGGGACTTTCCCGATACGTTGCCCATCGTCTCGAACCCGCGCCGGTCCGATTTCGTCAATCCGGAGGCGATATCTGCACTCGACGCTTTCAACATGGCCTACAGCGTCATGCTGAAAAGCTTCGAGATGGCCTTTTCGAGCGCCATCGGCGACGGCGATATCTTCTTCAAGACGACGTTGCCGCTCATGTGCGACAAGCTGCCGGCGCTCGCCAGCCAGCTGATGACGACGCCATTGTTCCCCGACGGAGATTCTTCGGTCGGCCCCAACGCGACGCCGACCTTCGAATATATCGAGGACGCGACTCTCGACACGCTCGCGAATCTACTGGAGGGATTGGGCGCGAGGCCGATCGCCGCTGGACCGCAGAGCCCGGCGGCGCGCCGCGCCGCCGGGGCGCGCGCTATCGCCGGCGACATCCGGCGTCTGCAACAGACTTGCGAGGCCGCCGGCTTCACGCTGTGACGCATCACTCGCCGACGTCTCGGCGAGGCGGCGAACGCCGGTTCTCGCGCGGAAATCCAACTCCAGTCAGAGCGCTGACCGCTCGCGCGTCGTTCGACGACAGGATCGAGCCAGACGAAAAAACGTCAATCGTCCCGACATCGAAGGGAGCTCCCCATGTCAACCGACTATTCCATCTATCCAGCCATCGGCGTCGCCCGCGTCGGCAACGCGCCCGACGCCTTCTACATCGCCCCGGAGAGCGAGGGAGCGCTTCCGACGACGCCGGGCGGCGCGCCCATCGACCAGAACGGCTTCCGCGACGCGAACGGACGCCTCCGGCGTCAGGCCGCGCGCTTTCGCATCTACCGCTCGGTCGACGGCGGAAATCCAGAGGAAGTGACGCTCGCTACGCCGGGCGTTTCGTCCATTCGCTGGACGGTCCATTTGGCCAACAAGAAGGCGAGCTGGTACGAATTCCAGACCAGCAAGGGCGAGGACGGCTATGCGTCGAACCATCCGTTGCGCAACGCCAGTAAGACCTCGCAGGCCGAACGGCAGGCGCTGATCATCGACCCCGGCCCCCGGACGACCTTCGGCATAGAGGCGGACCCCGTCCCCTTTTCCCGCGAGACGATTCCGCACAGCTATCCTGGCGCCTTTCCGCCCGCGACGCTCCAGCCCTATTCGATCGACACGCTCGGAGAGCTGAGGACCGATGCGCAGGGCCGGCTGCTCGTGCTCGGCGGCTACGGACGATCGGGGTCGGAGATCGATCCGCCGCATATCGCGCAATACGCCAACAATGACGGCTGGTGGGACGATACCTCGGATGGACCGGTGTCGGCGAGAGTGATCTTCGAGAACGGCGACCCCGATGTCGTCATCGCCGACGCCTGGGTGCTTGTCGCGCCGCCCGGCTATGCGCCGCAGATTCCAAATCTGGTGACTCTCTATGACACCATCTTCGACATTGTGACGCGCAAGCAGGGACTGCGTCCCGACATATTCGAGAATGGCTTCTGGAAGTCCGGCCCTAACGGCTATCAGCCCAATTTCGAGATCGACATCAAGCCGATCTTCGAACGCGCCGCCCTCTATCCCTGGGTCGCGGCCATTCCGCCGAAGCCTCACACTTTCGACTACGCCAGAATGGGCGATCCCGATCCGGCGCTGAGCGGGTATCGCCAGTATTTTCTCGACGTGCTGAGGCCCCCGGGCGGCGAGAATGTGCTCGTGCCGCAGACGTCGGGGCGTACGGCGATGCCCTATCTCGCCGGCGACGACGCGCTCGGCGCCCAGGCGCCCGGCGTCGTCACGGCGGCGACGTCGAAATATCTTCGGCTCACCGACACCCAGTATTTCTTTCTCCAGCAATGGGTCGACGGGCATTTTTACGCGGGCCCGGAGCTGGGCGTCCATCCCGGCGAAGCCATCACTCGCGGCGCCCTGCAGAATTGCGTCGGCGGCGCGTTCTCGCCGGGCATCGAAATGACCTGGATTTCTCGCAATCCCGACATTTATTCCGGCGCGTTCCGCATCAAGGGCCGCACCGATGCTCCCGCTCCGCTCAGTCTCGGCTTCGCGCCGGAGCTCGGCCTGGAGCCGGGCGACGTCACGCGCTACATGGCGGTTCCCTGGCAGGCCGACTTCAACGAATGCTCTTCCCAGCCGATCGAGGGTCGCATCATCTGGTGGTGGCCGGCGCAACGCCCGGAGTTCGTCTATCTGCAACCGCAAGACCCGCCCAGAGCCTCGCCGGAAGAGACGCACGCCCTGCAGGTCGCCTGGATCGGCTCCGACTACAACCAGAACGCCCCGGACTACATCGCCTTCGCCGACGACCTGGACATGGTCGAGCTGTGGGACCAGCTCGGCTTCGTCTATAATTTCGGAACCGCGCAGAATCCCCGATTCTTCGAGGTCGCACGGCTGCTGCCGCGCGAAGGGGTCCCGAAATCCGAGCCGCCGAAATTCGCCGAGGCCGAACGCGACAAGCGGCGCCTGCATGAGCTGTGACAGCGTCGCCGCCGACGCGCTGATCGTCGGGGCGGGGCCGGCCGGCGCGGCGACGGCGCTCGCTCTGCGCCGCGCGGGACTGCCGCGCGTCGTTCTGGTCGACCGTCAGCGGCGCTCTCGTTTTCGTATCGGCGAGTCCGCGGTCCCGACCGTCGGAACAGCGCTCGGACGGCTCGGCCTGCCGCGCGACCTGGAGCCGCTCGGTCACCGCCCCTATCACGGCAATCTCAGCGTCTGGGGCGGCGCCACGGCGGCGATCGGCGATTTTCTGCGCCGCGGTCTCGGACACGGCTGGCATCTCGACCGGGCGGCGTTCGACGCTTGGCTGCGGGCGGAGGCGATCGCCGCCGGCGCCGAGGTCGTGTCGCCGGCGACGCTCGTCGGACTAGAGCGGCGAGGCGACCGGTGGAGCGCCCGCCTCGTCGGAGAGGCGGGCGTCGTCTCGGCGAGCGCCCGATTCCTGGTCGACGCGACGGGACGCCGGGCGGCGGTCGCCGCGAGGCTCGGCGCCCGCCGCCGTCTGCATGACCGGCTGATCGCACTGGCGACGGTGACGCCGTCTCCAGTCAACGCGCGACTTGTCGGCCATTCGGCCGTCGAGGCCGTAGCGGACGGGTGGTGGTACGCGGCGCCGCTGCCCGACGGCCGCGCGATCGTCACTTTGATGACCGACGACGACATCGCGCGCGAGCGTCGTTTCCGCGATCCGGAAATCTTCCATCGCGCCTGGGCCGAGACGACGCTGCTGGCCGAGCTGGCGGCGCCGGCCATCCCCGCCGAAATCGCGGTCTTTCCCGCGTTCTCGCAGCATGTCGACCGTGCTGGCGGCTCCGGCTGGCTCGTCGCGGGCGACGCGCTGATCGGCTTCGATCCGCTGACCTCGTCCGGCATCGCGGGGGCGCTCGACGACGGCTGCGCCGCCGCCGACGCTATTCTGCGCTCATTGTCGGACGGCGCCGACGAAGCCGCGGCCGGCGCCGCCTATGCGCAGCGGGCGCAGTCGACGCTGCGACGCTATCTGACGGAGCGTCGCGCGCATTACGCGGCCGAGCGCCGTTTCGGCGACCAGCCGTTCTGGCTGCGTCGCCATCAGCGCGCGTTCGCGCGATCCTCGAGCCAGCTCGCATAGTCGGCATGGAGCGATTTCGGCAGCTTCGCCCGCACGAACTCCGGATCGTTGCGGACCTTCTCGAGAAGCGACGTCTGTATCTGATAATCGCCGACCAGAACGCCATTGGCGGCCATGATCGTCGGGCCGGGCGGGTCCGTCTCGAGCCAGAGATTGAACAGGCCGCCGTTTTCCACAGTCTCGACGTCCACGGAAACGACGCTCGTGGACCCGCCGTTCGCCGTCGCTACCTTGTCGCCCGGGCGTAGCGAGGCGGCTTGCACGGCGTTCTCCGATCCCGGCGTGAACACCGGATGCGTGCCCGAGCCGCGAAGAACCGCGCCATTGTCGAATGTGAGCACGACCACCGGCCCGCTATGGGGCTGCGCCAGAGTGGCCTGGACGCGTCGGCCCCGCTCGCCGCTGAGCACGATATCGCCAGCCTCAAAATCTTCGATCGGCTTCGTCGAGCCGTCGGCGAGCGTGATCTGCGTCCCGGCGACGAGACAATGCCAGACATAGACGATGGGCTTGATATAGGCGACGCCATCCGTCTGATCGGCGTTGGGACTCGTGGAGCTGACGACGCTCGCCCACCCTGCGCCATTGGATGGATCGGCGAAGCGGACGGTGACGGTCGCAGAGAAGAACGTCTTCGTATCCGACACCCAAGGGCTGGGGCCGAAATCGATGGCGTTGCCCGCGTCGGCCGCGGTCGCCCGCAGCGCGAATTTGATCGTGCGATTGCTGGGGTCCTGCGGATCCAGCTGGAAGAATTGCCGATATTTCTGCGTGTCGGCGATGGTCAAGTCCGACGTGCCGCCCTCCTGCCGCGACAGGTAGAATTGCAGGATCGGATTGCCGTCCGACAGAGGCGCGATCGGAAAATCGAACTGAATCGAGCCTGTGAAAGGGACCAGCACGCTCGGATGGTTGTCTTGTTTATTTTCTTCCCAGAACCAGTAGTCGACGTCGGTGAGGCTACCGAACCCGCGCGCCAGGCCGATGACGATGTCGTCGCGATCGCCTTGCGTCCTGTCCGAACGGATCGCCGGATCCTGGATGACGGGGTCCCGCGTCGCACCGTGCGACCAGGACCGGCCTGTCGAGCCGCTTTCCGTCGTACCGTCCTGATAATAGATGACATAGGAGATGACGCTCTGAAGCGTCACGTCTCGGGCGCGCGATCTGGCGTCGGCCGGAATCGTCTCGATCGTCGCCGTCTGGCGATCGAAGACGTCGCTCGAGCCCGAGGCGAGGAGGACGGGCGAGCCGCCGGACTGGTCGAAGATTTGGAGCCATAGCGCCATGCGAGCGACGGGGTCGACGCGCGTGACTGTCGCCCGCGCATGGATGTTCCCGGTCCGCCGATGCGTGGAGACGAAGTCGAGCCGCTCGCCGTCGGCGAACGCGCCGGCGACCGCCTCGGGTCGCGACGTCGCGCCCGCCGCGATCGTCTGGAACAATGCCGGATAGCGCTGCTCGGCGTGTCCGCTGCGGATCGCGCAGTACCTCAGGAAGTCGATGTGCCGGGGATCGCCACGACCGTAGCGGACTCCCTCTCCTGCGGCGACGAGCGCCTTCAAGACGTGTTCGACAGATTCGGTTTCGTCTCGCGTCAAAATGTTTCGCATGAGATCACGACTTTCGTCTCGATCGCGGCGGCGCGACAGTCTGCGTCCGGAAATTCTCGAAGGCGCTGTCGCCGTCGATCGGCAAAACCACAGATTGAAACAATGATTACGAACTACTCTTCGACTTCATACCCCTAGCAACAATTTTTACTGTGTCCAAGGCAAATTTCGATGCTACGCCGATACACGGCGTCGGCGCGCCCGGAGCGCGCCGGCGCCTTCTCACATTTTTGAAGCGCAGATCCAGCGTCTCTCGACCGACGCCTTGGTCGATCACGGCTCGTGGACATCGCCGCTCGCAGGTGAAATGCAACGATACGTCAGCATTTACGATCAATAGCAACGTAAGTCGTTATTTTATCAAAGCCGGAAATCATCCTGAAAAAAGCCGCCCGGAGTGTTTCCAGGCGACCGGCGGAGGGAGAGAGCCCCCGGAGAACCCTCTCCACTCGGCGTCATTCGCCTCGATGGCTTGTCGCCCTCGGCTCATTCCTGCCAAGAGGCGAAGAGCTACTTGGCTTGCTCCAGATGCGTCAACGCGGCTTCGGCGTGGGTCGTGGCGGCCTTGGCGTCCCCTTTCTTACCGGTGGCGATCGCTTCCTCGAGATGTTTGATCCCTTCCTCTGTATGGGGGTTGGCCTTTGCCTTCTCGCCGGCTCGGGCATGGGTGAGCGCGATTTCGGCGTGAGTGACGACGCCAGCGGCCTTGCCTGCCTTGCCCTCGGAAATGGCCTGCTTCGTATGGGTAATGGCCTCCGCTACATGGTCTTCGACGGCCAGGGAGAGCCCGGGCGCAAACAAAAGCGTGAAGCCGAGGCTCAACATTGCGATCACGAATCTGCGAGACATGGCGGGGACCCTTTCTTCAAAGTTCGATGCGAGACGCATCGCAATTCTACATAGGGCGTTTCGGCGATGTCGGGCGCCGACGAGAATGACGACGGCCAACTAATTGCTATCGCCCGTCGCGGCCGCGCCCCATTATCGGGCCGACGGTTTAGCCGCTGCGCCCGGTTCATGGCTTCGTGAATCGGGCGCAGGGCCTCGGCTCGGACAAGCGAGAAATGGATCAGATAATCGACGGCCTCTCGGAAGTGTCTTGCGACGTGCTCGTGATCGGCGGCGGAACGGCGGGGCCGATGGCGGCGCTGAAGGCCAAGAAGAGAAACCCCGATGCGCGGGTGATTCTCCTGGAAAAGGCCAATGTCAAACGATCCGGCGCCATCTCCATGGGCATGGATGGGCTCAACAATGCGGTCATCCCCGGATATGCGACGCCCGAGCAATATACGAAGGAGATCACCATCGCCAATGACGGGATCGTCGACCAGAAGGCCGTCTTGAAATATGCGGAGACCTGCTATTCGATCATCGAAGAGCTGGACAGCTTCGGCATACGCTTTCAAAAGAACGAGAACGGCGACTTCGCCGTCAAGAAGGTGCATCATATCGGCACCTATGTGCTGCCCATGCCCAATGGCGACACGGTCAAGAAGGCGCTCTACCGGCAATTGCGGCGCGAACGCCTTCTGATCTCGAACCGCTACATGGCGACGCGGCTGCTGACCGGAAAGGACGGCCGCATCGCCGGCGCGATCGCCGTCAATACGAGAACCGCCGAATTTCTGATCGTGAGGGCCAAGGCGGTCGTTTTGTGCATGGGCGCCGCGGGGCGGCTCGGCCTGCCGACCTCCGGCTACATGTTCGGCACATATGAAAACGCCGCGAATTCGGGCGACGGCTACGCGATGGCGTATCACGCAGGCGCGGCGCTCGCCAATCTCGAATGCTTCCAGATCAATCCGCTGATCAAAGACTATAATGGTCCCGCCTGCGCCTATGTCGCCGGGCCGTTCGGCGCGTACACGGCCAATAGCGAGGGCTCGCGCTTCATCGAATGCGACTACTGGTCGGGCCAGATGATGCTCGAATTCTTCAAGGAGTTGCAGTCGGGCAAGGGACCGGTGTTCTTGAAGCTGAACCATCTCCACGACGACACCGTGTCCGAGATCGAAGCGATTCTCCACAATGTAGAGCGGCCGACGCGCGGCGACTTCCACCGTGGTCGCGGGACGGATTACCGGCGCGACATGATAGAAATGCATATTTCCGAGATCGGCTTTTGCTCGGGCCATAGCGCGTCCGGAGTCTTCGTCGACGAGTTCGCGCGCACGACCGTGCCCGGCCTCTATGCGGCCGGCGATATGGCGAGCGTGCCGCACAACTACATGCTGGGGGCCTTCACCAATGGCGCCATCGCCGGCGCCGATGCGGCGGAATTCGCCGAGGGCGTAGATTTTGCCGAGTTCGACGCCGGCGACGTCGTGCGGGAGCGCGACCGCGTTCTGGCTCCGACGAAGAGGGAGGACGGCGTGCCGCCCAATCAGATCGAATACAAGACCCGCCGCCTCGTGAACGACTATCTCCAGCCGCCGAAGGTGACGCGCAAATTCGAACTGGGACAGGCCCGCTTCGCAGAAGTTCGCGACGACGCGGAGAACGGCATGGTCGCGAAAAACGCGCATGAGCTGTTGCGCGCGCTGGAGGTCGCGTCGATTCTCGACTGCGCCGACATGGCGGCCTTCTCCTCGCTGTATCGTACGGAAAGCCGCTGGGGACTGTATCACCTGCGGACGGATTATCCCGAAAAAGACGATGAAAACTGGTTCTGCCACACGCTGCTCTCGAAGCGCGACGGGCGCATGTCATGCGAAAAGCGCGCGGTCGATCCCTACATCGTGCCGATCGCCGACGAAGAAAAGGACCTCTACGACAAACAGCGCGTCCGCGCCGGCGCGTGAGACCGGCTGCCCCTGAAAGCGAGAGCGATTCCCATGCCGCATGCAACAGCCTCAACGTCCGTCCCCGTCGTCGTAGACAATCAAAAATGCATCGCCGACAAAGGATGCACGGTGTGCGTCGATGTCTGCCCCCTCGACGTGCTCCGCATCAGCGAGACTTCCGGAAAGGCCTATATGGCCTACGACGAGTGCTGGTACTGCAAGCCCTGCGCGGCGGACTGTCCGACCGGCGCGGTCACCGTCGGCATCCCCTACCTCCTGAAGTAGAAGCGCCGCCATGGCCGATCCTTTCGAAGAATATTGCGACCTCGAGGACATCGCGCTGCGCCTTCGGAGCGCCGATGCAGGAGAACGGCGTGTCGCCGTCATGGAACTCGCCGACAGCGGCGACGAGGCGGCGATTCCACTGCTCGCGGGCGCGCTGACGGATGCGGACGCCGGCGTGCGCCGACAGGCGGCGCTCGCTCTCAGCGCCTTCGACGGCCCGGAGACGGCGGCGGCGCTGGCCGTCGCTCTCGTCGACATCGAGCCCGACGTCGCGAGCGCGGCGGCCGACAGCGCCGCCGAGCTGAAAGACCCGGCCGCGGCCGATCCTCTGCTGCCGCTGCTCGCGCATCCGAGCGCTTTCGTGCGCTTGTCGGCGCTGCGCGCCCTGAAGGAATTGCGGCGCAAGGACGCGCTCGGGCCGGCGCTCGCGGCTCTCGTCGACTTAGACCCGCAGGTGCGCGTGCAGGCTGTCGGCGTGATCGGCTTCTTGAAGCTCGAGGAGGCGGTTCCCGCGTTGAGAACCGCGGCGACCGACGCCGATCCTCTGGTCCGCCGCGCAGCGGTCAGCTCACTGGCCTTCACGCATGCGGAGCCGGCGAGCGAGACGATCGTCAGGGCGCTCGCGGACGCCGATTGGATGGTGCGGGAAATCGCCGCCGAAACCTTGAACAAGGAACGCGCCGGCGTCGACAGCGTCGGGCCGCTTCTCGAAGCGCTCTCTGACGATTTCTGGCAGGTCAGACTCAAAGCGATCCGCAGCCTCGGGCGGCTCAAAATATCTCGCGCCGTCGCACCGATCGGCGCCGGGCTCGCCCATCCGCAGGCCAATCTGCGCAAGGAGGCCGCGGCGGCGCTCGGCGAGATCGCGGACCC
>PQAN01000433.1:2420-10357 GCA_003105285.1 Methylocystaceae bacterium | reverse complement strand
CATGATCTGCGTCGTCGTCTTCCTTGACGGCGCAGGCGACTACGGCGTCATGCCGTCGATCGAATACGACGGCGATCCCGCCGCGATCGTACATGAATTCGATCCATTCCAGCCATGAAGGAGCCTGCGGCCATGAGCGGCGAAAATCCTGCGGGGATTTTCGCTCGCCCTGTCTCATGTTTCCGGCTAGGCTCGCCGCTGCGCCGTGGTGGTGGTGGAAGGCGCGCTCGTCAGACCTTTGTCTCACGGAGACCACCGCTATGATCATCTTCGGACCGCTGCTCGTCATCGCCGGCATCGGCTTCTTCTGCTGGCTGCTGTTCACGCTCGCCGTCTTCGCGCTCCCCTTCTATGCCGGCCTGATGGTCGGCAATTGGGCTTTTCACACGGGAGCCGGCTGGCTCGGCGGAGCAATCGTTGGCGTCATCGCCGCAGGCGTGACATTCGGCGTCGGGCAGTTGGCGCTCGCTTTCGTTCCCTGGACCTGGCTCCGGCTCGCCATCGTGCTCGTCTACGCTGCGCCGGCGACGGTCGCCGGCTATTACGCCACGCACGGAATTGCCCAGATGGCTATGCCCTCCACGACATGGCAGATGATTTTTTCGCTTGTCGGCGCGGTCGCAGTCGGCATCACCGCTTTGATCCGCATCACTGGAGCGACCACGTCGGGGCGGGACGAAACGCGACTCGTCCGGGCCTGATGCTATTGCAGCCGCTCCTATGGGCGCATGTCGACCTGCATCTCTCCGAGTTCATCGTCGTGACACGGCGGCTATGATGGCGGCGAATTCGAATTGTCGTGGCGAGCCGGTCGAATTGTGATGCACCTCGAAGCAATCCTTTGGCGGCAGCGATCTCGTGGCCGTCCGGCAATCAGCGAACGGGGAGGCATTTCGATAGGCGGGTCGGAAGGGCCGACGTAAATTTCCAGCCGGACAGAGGATTTTCATCTTCGCCGGCGCTCGTCGCCGAATTTTCTCGGTCGTACGCCGTCGCCGAATTCTCCCCGATGCTCGTCACGCCGAGCGCTCCATAACGGCCTCTTTGATGGGCGGATCTGGCCGAAGGCCGGCTGCGCCTCGATCGCCTAGCGGCAATGGCGCCGATCGACTTTCTTCCCCTGCCGGCTGCGCCGCCATTCCTCGCGAGACAACAAAGTCGCTCTCGCGCCATCCTCCGCTGACGCTGCGGTCGCCAGCGATGCCGCGTCGATCGCCTCCGGCCCTTCGATCGCCATCGAGGCCGCAATGGCGCGGGCTCGAAACTTCAGATCGAGGAGAATTCCAATGGCGACCATCGGCACCTTCAAGAAGACCGGCAACAACGAGTTCACCGGCGAAATCGTGACCCTCTCGGTCCAGGCGAAGAATGTTCGCATCGTCCCCGAAACCTGCCGCTCCGGCGAGAATGCGCCCAGCCACCGCGTATATGTCGGCAGAGTGGAGATCGGAGCCGCCTGGTCCAAGCGCTCCAACGAGGGCCGCGATTATCTCGGCCTCAAGCTCGACGATCCGAGCTTCAACGCCCCGATCTTCGCCAACCTGTTCGACGACGAGTGTGGCGAAGGCTACAGCCTGATCTGGTCCCGCCCGAGCCGCCGCAACGGCGATTGACCGAAATCGCGCCCCGCCTTCCCGGCGGGGCGCGTGCCCTGCAACCGAGCGTGCTTTGGCTCAAAGAAAGCGAAAAAATGACCGATGTTCGCGGTTGGCCCCCTCCCCCGCACAGATCCGGACGAGCCCGATTCAGGCTCCCGATCACGCAAATCCTGGCGGTAGGCCCGAGTCATCTTCCCCGTCCGTCATCACATGACGTAAGGAATCAAGCCCTCGCCGATTCGGGAATTCCCGTGTTTGAATCGGAAAATGATGAACCCGCTCTAACGCCACAGGCCTCGCGTTCCCGCGCTTCGCCTCGAATCGCCTCATACTAAGAAAGCTCTGTAATTCTTGGGTGGCTTGCGAAACCGACTCTAGGGAGCGCCCGCTCGACCAGCACTGGCGTGCCCAGGCCGATTTCTATACCATCAGCAAACGAACAGGTGAGGAACGAGTGATGGATATCTTGACAAAGGAGCAACGTTCCGAAGTAATGTCCATGATTCGGGCGCAAGACACTGGTCCAGAGCTGGTCGTCCGGCGCGCGGCGCATGCGTTGGGACTGCGCTTCCGACTCCACCGTCGCGATCTTGCCGGGAGCCCTGATTTGGTATTTCCCCGGCGTCGCAAGGCCCTGTTCGTGCATGGTTGCTACTGGCATCGCCATGAGGGTTGCCGTTTTGCGTACACACCAAAATCCAATGTCGATTTCTGGATGACCAAGTTTGCAAGAAATGTCGAACGCGATAACGAGGCCATGGCGCGGCTTCGTGTTGCCGGGTGGGATCCGATGGTGATCTGGGAATGCGAAACCCGCCAGCCGGAACGCGTGGTTGAACGGCTTTCCGCGATTATCGAAGCCGCATGATGTCCAGCGAGACGCGCCAGGACAAGCTGAAGCGGATAGCCTGTGGCGAGACGCTACGCGTGCTCGAGTTATGCTCGGGTTGCGGGGGAATGTCGCTTGGTCTTCACGCGGCAGGTATGGAGCTAATCGCCCACGTCGAGAATGATCCGGTTGCCGTGGCAAGCTATGCCCTCAACTTTGCTCCTCCGGCTGGCGTCCTGCGCGAGCAGTGGGCGTCGGGGCGGGACATGGTCGAATGCGATCCTGAAACCCTCGTTGCCGATCTGGAACTTGGCGCCACGGCCGAGGCGTTTGATTTGCTCGCGGCGGGGCTGCCTTGCCAAGCGTTTGCACGTATCGGGCGCTCCAAGCTGCGCTCTCTGACCGGCGATGACGAGGCTTTCCGTAATGATGCACGCGCCAAGCTATATCGGCGATTTTTGCAGTATGTGGAAGCAGTCCAGCCCATCGTCATCCTTATCGAGAATGTTCCCGATATTCTGAACTTCGGTGGCCATAACATTCCCGAAGAGATCTGCGAGACGCTCGACGAACTCGGATACTCCACCAGCTATACGTTGCTGAACGCAGCATTCTATGGCGTGCCGCAGATGCGCGAACGCCTCATTCTGGTGGCTTATGACAAGGCGCTCGGCGTGACGCCCGGCTTTCCGGCACCTACCCACGCCGCCGAACTGCCGTCGGGCTATGAAGGCGCCCGCACTGTCGCTCTTAAATATATTCCGCAGATCGGTTCGCATTTTTACCCGATCCTGGCACCCACAGCTGATCTTCCTGGCGCGGTATCAGTCAAGGCCGCCTTGTCCGATCTTCCCTATATTTCAGAGCACTTCCGTGACCCCACGACCATGCGTCGCCGGAAGGTCCAGGATAAGCTTGCCTACCGCGCCTTCACCGACCTGTCCGCCTACGCCCGCCTCATGCGCGGGTGGAAGGGTTTCGAGACAGGCGGAACCGTCGATGGTCATGTGGTGCGGCTCACCCCTCGCGACTTTGCTATCTTTCGCCGCATGCGCGCGGGCGCTGACTATCCTCATGCCCTCCAGATTGCCGAGGAGATCTTCGCTGAACGGCTTGCCGAGGAACATCCTCGTCCGCGCAAGGGCAGTGCGCGCTATGAAGAAATCCGGCGTAGCTGCATTCCGCCCTACGACCCCAGCAAGTTCCCGAACAAATGGTGGAAGCTCGAGCCGACGTCGCCATCCCGAACTCTTACCGCGCACCTCGGCAAGGATTCCTATTCGCACATCCATTGGGACAGTCGGCAGCAGCGCATGATCTCGGTACGTGAAGCAGCCCGGCTCCAGTCCTTTCCCGACGGGTTCCAGTTCGCAGGAGCGATGAACGCCGCATTTCGCCAGATCGGCAACGCTGTCCCCCCCCTGCTGGCGCAGGCGATAGCGTGTCATGTGAAGGCCGAACTGAAGCTGGCGACGAGGCGAATGAATGAAGGAGGTCAGCGCGCCGCCTGAACCGGGTTTTGTCGATGCGAGTGCCGAAATGAATCCGAATCAGGGGAACAATGCAGCGGCGATCAGCAGCGGGCGGTACGACGCGACGATCAGCATGGCGCTTTTCGGGGGGCAGGATGGACACCATAGAGATCGCCCCGGCTGCATCGGCTCTGCTGGGATCATTGCGTGGACTAGGCTATTCGCCGGAGACGGCGCTGGCTGATCTGGTCGATAACAGTATCTCCGCACAGGCGCGCTTCATCCAACTCAGCATCGACTGGAACGACGGCGCTCCTCGCATTGGCGTGCTAGATGACGGTTTGGGCATGAGCCCCACCGAACTTGAGGCCGCGATGCGATTCGGTGGTGATGCGTCCCTCGAAAGGGCATCCGACGATCTGGGTCGCTTCGGCCTGGGACTGAAGACCGCCTCGCTGTCGCAGTGCAGGCGGCTGACCGTGATCAGCCGCAGGAGCGGCGAAACGTCCAGCCTCAGCTGGGATGTCGACGAGGTTATTGCCACGGGCCGTTGGACGGCACGCGTAGGCCTTCTTCCACAGGGTTTTGATCACCTGAAAGATATGGACCTGCAGGTATCGGGCACCCTGGTAGTGCTCGAACATATGGACGAGATTGGCGGGCTCCACGGTCTCGACAAGGAACGCTTCTTCGCCAAGGTGAAAGACATCCGCGATCATTTCGCTATGGTCTTTCACCGCTTTCTGTACCTTGACGCGCGTCGCATCCGCATTCGCCTGAACGGCCGCAACGTGGAGGGCTGGGATCCGATGCTGCGTTCGCATCCCGCCACTCAGATGCTGGGTGCTGACCGCATCGGCAGCGGAGCGCAGGCCGTCATGGTCACTCCCTTCGTACTGCCGCATCGCGACCGGTTCGCCAACGAGGCGGAATTCCAGGCCGCAGCCGGACCGGGGGGCTGGGCGGAACGCCAGGGTTTCTACATCTACCGCGCGAAGCGCTTGGTGATGGCCGGAAGCTGGCTTGGCCTCGGCAGCCTGCGCGAATGGACGAAGGAGGAAAGCAGTCGGCTCGCGCGGATCGCCGTGGATCTTCCACAGAGCATGGACGCGGCTTGGCGTATTGATGTGCGCAAGGCGCGCGCCCGGCCGCCAGCCGCACTGCGCAACCGGCTCGTCACCATCGGGAGTGCCTGTCGGGATAGGGCACGCGAGGTCTTCGCTTGGCGCGGAAGCCCAGTCCGGACCGGCCGAACCTCAAGGGACGTGTCGCCGGTCTGGAGCGAGGAGCACGTCTCTGGAAAGCGGCGCTATCGGATCAATCGCGAGCATCCTGTCATACAAGCCTTGTTGGACGGAGATGGGGACACCGCGCGGCTCGCGCGCGCGGCCTTCAGCCTTGTTGAGCGCTCGGTGCCCATCGAACGGATCTGGCTCGACGTATCCGAGAACACCGAGGCTCTGCCTCCTACAGAGCCACTCGATCCAGCCACCGTCGAGGACCTCGCAACTGCCCTCAGGGCTTTGGGTGCAGGCACGGGCATCGAAGACACGCTCGACGGTCTCCTGCGGGGGATGCGCTTAACCGCCCCGGAGATGCGTGCCGCGGTACTCAGACGCCTAGGGGAACTGGCATGAGCCTCGACCCGAAACAGACGCTGATCAACATGGCGCGTCAGCTTCTGACCTCGACGAACGATCAGCCGATCGAGCGCCAGTCCATCCGTGAAACCGTCGATCTTGTAAGTCCGATGGTCAGCCGACGGACCGGGCATGCCTTCAACGCGCCTGAGATAGAGGATGCGATCCGAGTGCTCGAGACGGCCTATGTCGTTCAGCAAGGCCTAGCGGTGGCGGTCGTCGATCGCAACAATACCCCTCCCGAATGGTACCTGGGCGAGATCCGGAAACCTGGGCCCTTTATGAGGCGCTATCTGCAGAAACTAGCCGAGGAGGGCTGGCCAGTGCGCTCGGTGGACGAACTGCGCGATAGCACCGCGCGCGTCCTTGAACTGCTCGACAATCCCCGGCGGGATGGATCTTGGCATTGGCGAGGCCTCGTCGTCGGCGACGTGCAGTCTGGCAAGACAGCGCATTATGCCGGCGTCATCAACCGGGCCGTCGATGCCGGCTACCGCGTCATTATCGTGCTGGCTGGCATGCATAATCTGCTGCGTTTGCAGACTCAGCAGCGCCTCGAACTGGACTTTCTCGGATACGATACCCGGCCCGAACGACAGGACGCCGGCCAGCGCATGGCCGTCGGCGTCGGACTGCTTCCACCCGCCCTGAATGTCGGCAGCCTCACGCTGGCTTCGTCGACTGGCGACTTCAACATTGCCTTCGCACGTCAGGCGAACTTCGCCCCCCTCGATCAGCCCTGCCTGTTCGTAGTCAAGAAGAACGCGACGATCCTGCGGAATCTCAATGGCTGGATCGGCAAGCTGCCTACCGAGTTTCGCGCTGCGCCATTGCTGCTGATCGATGATGAGGCGGATCAGGCGTCGATCGATACCAGGGACCAGCCGACACTACCGGACGGCAGCTTCGACGAGGACTATGATCCGACCCGAATAAACGGGGAAATCAGGAAGATGCTCCAGTCATTCGCGCGGTCCGTCTATGTCGCGTACACTGCTACCCCGTTTGCAAACATCCTGATCCATGATGAACGCGCGGCCGAAGTCTATGGCGCCGACCTCTTTCCTTCGACCTTCATCGTCTCGCTAACCCCGCCCGACGACTATTTCGGGCCGGCAGCCGTCTTCGGGGCCAACGGCGAGGGGAACAATATCGGCTTGCCTCTGATCCGGCACGTCGACCAGACGGGCGAGGGATGGATGCCCGACCGGCACGATCGTTTTCTGCGCCCGCGCTTCGAGGGTGAGAACAAGCTCCCGCCTTCGCTCGAGGAAGCCATTCGCGCATTTCTGCTCGCCTGCGCCGCCCGGGCTGCTCGTGGTCGCGAGGCTGCGCACAATTCGATGCTGATCCATGTCTCACGTTATGTAGACATCCATGATCAGGTCTACGCACAGGTGCTGCGCTATTTGGATGACATCAGAGCACGCATTTCGGGTGGTGATGCCGAGACGATTGCCGAACTCGAGGATCTGTGGCTCTCGGATTTCGAGCCGACCACCGCCGCACTGGAGGACACCGTCTTCGACCGATGGCGCGTCGATATCAGCTGGCAGGAGATACGCCGGGTGCTCGCCGACACGAGCGACAAGATCCAGGTCGTGGTGGCGAATGGCCGGTCGAAGGCAAGCCTTGACTATGATCGATATCGGGAAACGGGCCTGTCGGTCATTGCGATCGGGGGCGACAAACTCTCCCGCGGCCTTACCCTTGAGGGGCTGACCGTCAGCTACTTCCTGCGCATCACAAAGCAATATGACAGCCTGCTTCAGATGGGCCGATGGTTTGGATATCGTCGCGGTTTCGCCGACCTATGCCGACTCTACACCACCCCCGATATGGAGGACTGGTTCCGTCATGTGGCGACGGCTAGCCAGGAGCTGCGCGGGGAACTCGTGCACATGCGGCTGATGCTGCAAACCCCCAAAGATTACGGACTGCGGGTTCAGTCCCATAGCGTGATGACGGTCACGGCAGCGAACAAGCAGCGGCATGCGGTCGAACGGCGCACCGGCTTCGCGGGTGAAGGAAAGATTCAGACGGTCATGCACGTCGAGAAGGAGCCACTCGAGCAGAATGCCACTGCGACCGACACCTTCCTCGAATCCCTTGAACCACCGCGGATTGGGGCACCGCGTCCGGGAGGCGAAGGACTGGCAACGGGTCTGCTGTGGCAGGAGGTTCCGGGCGAACGGGTGGCTGCCTATTTCCGCAGCCTCAACTTCCCGCCGGAAAACAAGGAAATCGAAGGCACGCTGCTTGCCACCTATGTCGAAGACCAGCTGCGCCAGAGCGAACCGGAACTCACATCTTGGACGGTGTTCGTCGCAGAAGGAGACGGGCGGCAGGTCGAACTCGCCAAACGGAAGATCCGCAGCGTCATACGCCGGCCATTTGC
>PQAN01000433.1:0-2386 GCA_003105285.1 Methylocystaceae bacterium | reverse complement strand
CTCAATCCCCCCGACGAGGCACTCGATCTTACCGATGAAGAATTCGCGGCGGCGCTCAATCGCACCAACACTGCGCGTGCCGCAGTCGGTCTGACACCGGCGACGCGGCCGGCCGGACCGGACATCCGATACATCCGCGGCCATCGGCCTCAGACCGGGCTGCTCATCATCTATCCGTTGGATCCGGACGAGGAAGGTCTGGTCGACACCGACCGACCGGTCATCGGTCTTGTTGTCAGCTTCCCAGAAAGCGTCATCGCGAGCCGCCGCATCTATCTGGAAAACACCGTGCTGCAGCGGGAGCTGGCGAAGCGATGAGCGTGACTCCCGCAGACTTGGAGCAGAGCTGGTCACGTCTTTCGGATGCAGGCCGTTCCACACGTCGCTTCACGAGCATTCGGATCGACGAGGCGGGCCCTCTTAACGTCCATGCCGCGTTGCGTGCGGCGGATGCCGCTCCATGTCTTCTCTTCGATCTGATCGATCCCGCTCAGGCCACTAGCGTGGAATTCGAGGTGAGCGGCATGCGCTTGCACCGCTCACTGGCTGAAGAGGGCCAGATACTGGTCCTGTCGCTCGAAGACACTTCCAAGCGGGATCTGTTCGCAACGATCTGCGCCGATGTGATCAGTGCTACGTCCGGCGCTCCCACCACACGCGGACTGCAGCACGCGTTGGAACGACTAGATGCATGGCGGCTCTTTCTAAGGACGCTGACCGGGGGCATGGGGCGATCGGAAGTTGTCGGGCTTCTCGGTGAACTCCTCGTTTTGCGGCAGCTCGTTGAGCGACGCCCCGATCTCCTAACAAAATGGCGGTCTCCGGACGGCGGGCTGCACGATTTTGAGAATATGGGGCACGCGCTCGAGGTCAAGACGACAATCGGCCCGGGCTCGCGTATCCACATTTCCACGCTGGATCAGCTCGATATGGCAGGCCTGGAACGGCTCGACCTTCTGCATGTCCGCCTGTTCGAATCCGAAGCGGGAGAGTGTATCGACGAGATTGTCCGCAGCATTCAGGATCAGCTCTTGCCGGACGCCATCCGGGAGTTCGCAAACGCACTTCTTCGCCGTGGGTTGCGACCGGACGATCAGTCGGCGCGGTCCGGCCTACGCGTCCGCCTGCAGCAGATCACCGCCTACGCTGTCACTGACGGTTTTCCTCACTTCGGCCGCTCCGACGTTCCCGCCGAGATTGTCGACGCTGCCTATTCTCTCGAACTCGGTCCCCTGCAGTCGTCCGCGTTCAGCTGGGCGGAGGGATGTACAGCCTATTGCGAGCGGAACAGCTGATGGACGATCCTCTTAACGCCTTTGCGGAAGCTCTTGCCTCCGACGTTGAAGAAGCGGTGGCCAGTCCGGATGCACCAACACCATTCTCAGCGGAGATGTTCACCCGCATCGTCCTGGAACGTCTGGAAGAAGCTGGTCAGCTCGAAAGCGTCTTTGACCTCTATCAGGAAGGCCATTCAGGGCGAGCTAGCTATCGTATTGACGGCTATGCGATGGACGAGCAGCGCGGCGTCCTGTAACTCTTCACGACGCTCCACAGCGGTAATGTGCCGCCGTCGCGTCTGGCCGCCGCGGAAATCAATCGTGCCTTCGAGCGGGCGCTGCGCTTTGCCCGAGCCGCGATGGAGGGGCTGGCTGATCAACTCGAACCTTCCAATACCGACGCGAGTGATCTGGCAAGGCGCATCGAACAGGAGGCCGACCGGATCGACACCATCCGGCTGATATTGCTTACCGACGGCGTTCATAACTCGCCGCTGCTAAAACCCATGGAGTGGGCAGGCCGGACAATCGAGCACGATGCCTTCGATATAGTCCGCCTGCATCGCGTGCTTGGAGAAGGCGAGACACGCTCCGATATCTCGGTAGACCTTCGTCAGCTGACCGGAACGACGCTGCCCTGTCTCCATGTGCATCCTGAGAGGGGCGGCTATGACGCCTATCTCGCAGTGCTTCCTGGGGATGCGCTCTCGCGCATCTACCATCGTTATGGTGTAAGGCTCCTCGAACTGAACGTCCGTGCCTTCCTTGGAATTCAGGGACGCAGGAGTGTCAATGCCGAGCTCCGGCGGACCATCGTCGACCAACCCTCGATGTTCCTGGCGTTTAACAACGGGATCGTGGCGACCGTCGATGACATCGTGCTCGAACGGGATGCATCCGGTCGGGAATTCATCGCCGAGCTTCGCGGCCTTCAGATTGTGAATGGGGGTCAGACCACGGCTTCGCTGCATCGGGCACGGGTCAAGGAGAGCATCCGCCTCGACGGAGTCGAAATCCCAGTGAAGATCATCCACGTCACGAACGGCGATCTCGGCGCGATGGTTAGCTCAGTCTCACGTGCGGCGAGGGCTATGGCGGAAAGTGGGTGA
>PQAN01000432.1 GCA_003105285.1 Methylocystaceae bacterium | reverse complement strand
AGCGCCGTCGTGGCGCCGAGCGGATAGCGCCCGATCATGAGCGACAGGACGAAAGCGCCGAACAGCAGAGCGGCGGCGCTCGCCAGAGTGGACGCGCGAGCCCTCACCATGTCGCCTTCACCGTGAGCGCGATGATGCGCGGATTGCCGAGCAAGAGTCCGTCGCCGCTGCGGTAATAGGCCCAATAGGCCTGATCGAAAAGATTCTGCACCGTGAGATTGGCGGAGAACTTATGTCCCCAGAGCTCCCGCTCGTAGCGCAGTCCGGCGTCGAACGTCGTCGTCGGGTCGATATATTGCACATTGTAGACGTCGATCGGCCGGCGACCGTAGAAATTCGCGCCGAAAGACAATTTGACGTCGCGTTCGAAAGGCAGAGCATATTCCAGCCGCAGCCGCGCTTGTTCCTGAGGAACATTGACCGGGGTCTTGCCTTCGGTCAGGCGATTGGCGGTCGCCTTGTCGACATAGGCGCGCATCAGCGTGAAGCCGCCGACGGCGGAGAGATTCTCCAGCAGATTGCCGGAGAAGAGCAGCTCGACGCCCTGATGGATCTCGCGCCCGTCCTGCATATAGACATTATTCGTGGGATTGAGCTCGGCGTTGACCTTATCGATGTGGAACAGCGCCGCCGTGACGTTCATCTCGCCTAAGGAGCCCTTGAGGCCGGTCTCATATTGCTCGCTGATGCTCGGCGCCAGCACTTGGTTCGCATTTGCGGCCGTCGAGGGAGCGGTGTCGCCGTTTTGCAGAGACTGCATATAGGAGGCGTAGCCTGTCAGCTCCGGTAGAATCTTATATGTGAAAGCCAGGCTCGGCGTCAGGCCCTTGGCGCTGTAATTGGCGGTGCTGATCACCGCGCCCGGTCCCCAGGCGCGTTGCTGTAATTGCGCGAGATTGACGCCTGCGAGCAAGGTGAGTTCGTCGGTGACGGCGACGCGGTCGCCGATCAGCAGATTGATGAAAACCTGCTGTTGCCATTGGTTGGGGCCGCCCACGACGAGGCCGGGATTGGCGAAAGCGATCGGAAAATCGACGTTGGACTTCACGAGCGAGCTGCTGACGTCGGCGCCGCGGCTGTAGAGATAGTCCGTGCCGGTGTAGCCCATCGTCAGATTATGCGTCAGAACCCAGGTGGGAATGCGCGCGTCGACCAGAACATATTCGGAATGGGTGTATTCGCGCTGGGTCGGCGAGGTCGTGTATTTTTCGGTGTAATTGCCGAGATTGTCGGTAAGATTGCCGGCGATATAACCGTAATAGCGCCACATGCTCCCATAGCGGTATCCGGCGCGCAGCGTGAGATCGTCGGCGAGATGGTAATCGAGGCCGAATCCCGCCACGGTTTTCTTCGCTTGATTGAAGGTCCAGTCCTGGCCGTATTGCCGGCTCGACAGGAAGCGCGAGGCGTCGGGAATGGTCACGTTGGACGCGAGGTTGAAATAGGTCTGGAGGCCCTGCATCGATAGATAATTGTGATAGACGTCGGCCCACAGCTCGGCGCCGGGCGCGAGGTCGTAGGTGAAACGCCCCGAGACGAAGGTGCGCTCCTGCTTGCTGCCGGAAATGCTCGTCGAGCCGTCTTCATGATAGATATTCACGCGATAACCGAGGCGATCTTCCGTCTGCGCGACCTTGCCGCCGAAGTCGCCGTGGACGAAGCCGACGCCTCCGCCGTAGAAGCCGCTGGCGAGCGTGGCCAATGGCGTCGATGTCGGCTCCTTGCTGATGTAATTGACCGAGCCGCCGGGCGCGGAAAAGCCGTTGAGAAAGGCGGAGAAGCCGTTGAGCACCTCGATCCGCTCGACATTTTCCAAGGGCACATAGGCGAAGCTGCGATCCACGAGCCCGTCGCGCATTTCATTCTGGTCCGAGGCGTTGAACCCGCGCACCATGATGCGCGACATGGACGTGTAGCCGCCCGACGACATGAGCAGAGTGACCGTCGGATTGGTTTTCAGCGCGTCTCCGATCGAATGGGCGTTGGTGTTTTCGATCAATTGCCCCGGCGTGACGTTCAACGAATAAGGAATATCTTTGAGTGGAACTTTGCCGAGCGGACCGAACGAGCCTGTCGTCGTGCGATAGCCGCTTTCGGCGGAGCCTTCGGGCGGCGTTTTGTCGACGACCGGCGTGGATTTGGGCGCTTCCGCCGCAATGTCGATCTCCGGCAAAGACCATGGACCCTCGGCGCCCGCGGCGAGAGAAGGGGCCGCTGCGAGCAGCAGAGCCAAGCCGGAGACGCCCTTTGTCGGGCCAGGGCAAAAAAAGGGCGAGCGGAAGCACACAGGCGCAGACATGGCGTCTCCTGTCGACAAAGCGGCCGCCGCCGAATGCGGCGTGGCGGGATCAGTTATGACGGGGAAACGGCTCATGCCGTGTCGGTCGCCGGAAGGGCGACGAGATGGGCTCCTCCGCGTCAGAACGACGGAACGAAGCAACAGAATTGATGAAGCAGTATCCAGGCCACGGCGGAGATACACGTATTTTCAAATGACTTCCGAGGAACGCCATCAGCCGAATGTACAAGATTGTCCGTTTTACAAAATCGTATATTCCGCCGCGAACAATGGGATCCGCTCATCGATGATCGAGGTGATCCCGACTGAGACGCCGCCGAAGATCTCGATCACCTCGGCGGCCGCCGCTCGAGAGCCGAGCACCGCTTCCAACAAAATCCGGCGCCGCGAGCCGCGCCGGTCCGGCGCGACGCCCAGACATGCTCGAACGCCTTTTCCTCTCCCTTGATGACTTTGAACCGATTCATAGCGACAAACATATCGACTCCTCACGTTTCGACCACTTCGATCATCATTTGAGACTGTAGTTCACCCCTGCCGAAATTCTCATGTTCGACGATCCGCCCGGCATTGGAGGGTACGGCGCAGCGCGCCGCACCATTGCAAGCGTCACATCATCCAGCATCGTAGCGCCAGACGATCGCGCATAATTCGGATCTTGTTTGAATCTCGCGAGGTGCGCCAGCGCCAGCGCACGATAGTTCACGCTCGCCGCCGTGCCCGCCACTACCGACGAACCGACCTGGCCACCTCGCGCCGATGCCGCGCTATGGCGCTCGGCCGCCGCCCCGCCGCCGTCCGAGCGTTTAGCCTCGTGACCTTGCCGCTCACGCCGGGCGCTGCCCGAGGAACAGCGTCATGAGATCGTCGCGCGCAGCCTCGCCGTCGCCGACGCGCTGCATCTTTGCGAACGCGTCTAGCCTTTCCTCTTGCCACATGGCTACGCCCGTCGGCGGCATTGGTCGAAGAGCAGGCTTCGATACTCCTCTGCGACCTGAGGAATTCAGGCTGTTCTGCTCGGCGCATTGGAACCGCTCCGGCGCTCCCGCGCCAGTCGCACGACATGGCGGCGCATGTCGCAATAGGCCAGCAAATGCCGCCGATCCATCAGCGCGGGCGCGTCCGGCGTGCGTTCGGCCTGCGCGTCGAAGGGATTGATCTGCGCGTCATCCATGGATGTCGTCTCCTTCACCGGCGCCGACCGCAGCGGCGCATCCGTTCGAAGAAAGTGGAATCCGGGCGCCTCGGCTCGTCTCGCGCGGCCTGCGCGTCGACCAGACGCTGTCCGTCGGCCCCAGCTCGGCGCGGCGCGCCGTCGCGCGCGCCAGAGCCGCGAAGCAGAGCGCCGCGCCGAAAGCGACGATATCGACGCCCGCGCTCTCGGGATCGGCGGCCGCCCAGGGCCCTAGACCGGGCGCCGCCAGTGCGACCGCGCTGGTGATGGGAAGCGCGAGGGCGCCGATCGCCGCGACATAGGCCAGCTCGACTCCGGCGCGCGCCGCGCCACGCAGAAACGCGAAGGCGAGCGCGCCGAAGAAGACGGCGTGATAGATCCCGCGTCGCCACGCCTCGATATCCTCGACATGACCATAGAGCCATTTGGTGGAGACGATGGCGAAAGAGAGCGCGCAGACGCATCCCAAGCAAACGCCGATCGAGGCCGCCGCCATGAGGCGCGACGCCGTCGTCTGCACGACCCGCTCCCCATGGCGGCGCGCGGTCCGCCGACGCGATTCGATCCACAAGAGATTGCCGGAATAGAACAAGAAGGCGCCGGCGAGCCCAAGTAAGAAATAGGCCCAGCGCACGGGCTCGCCGCCATAGCTGCCGAAATGCAACGCGAAGAATGGCGACACGGCGGCCGTCCAGCCGCTCTGCTTCTCGGGGAGATAATCGACATTGACGATCTCTGCGGTCGCGCCGCGCAAAACGGCGAATCCGCCGCCGCGCGACAGGAAGCGCGGGTCCTCCCCCACGACGCGCACGAGCGCGCCGCGCGTATCGGCATCTCGATAGCGAAGGCTCTCGGGCGAGAACTCCGGCGACACGACTGCGACGGCCGCGACCAATTCCGCGACCCGTTTCATCGGAGCCTTCTGTTCGTTGCGCTTCACCCCGGCAAAGGGACCAGTCGACCGCATGATCGTCGGCAGCCTGCCGTCATAGGCGACATAGTCCAACGCGTCATAGATCGGCTCGTGCAGGCCGAACACGACCGCAGTCAGCGCGATGACGAGATGGAAAGGGAAGCTCGCGACGCCGACGAGATTATGCGCGTCGAGCCACATTCGCTTCAGATTTGAAGTGAGACGCAGCGCCAGAAAATCCTTGGTCAGCGACGGCAGAACCAGGATGAGACCGGAGACGAGCGCGACGGCGTAGACGGCGCTCACGACGCCCATCGCCGTCGTTCCCGTCTCGCGATCGAAGGGAAGGCCGGCGGTGCGATGGATCGTGTCCACGAAGGCGCCGACGCCCGAAGCGTTCGAGCGCTCGACGCGCAATTCGCCACCTGCGCCGAGCGTCGCCGACCAGACCACATCATCGCTGCGGCTCTTGCGCCAGCTCAGACGAGCCGGTTGGTCCGCCGTCGCGAGATGGAGCGTGAAGTCCTCGGCCACATCCGGCCGCGCCGCCAAGGTCGTCTCGATGAGACGATCGGCGTCCTCGATCGAAACGAAGCCGCCAGTCGGCGGCGAGGCCCAATGGGCCAGCGGCTCCTCGAAGACGGTGAGCGCGCCGGCGTAGAAGCAGACGAACAGCAGCATGCCGGCGACGAGGCCGGTCCATGTGTGAACGCTCTTGTAGAGCCGCAAAATCTCGCCGCGCATTTCTCGTCCTCAGTGCAGAAGCCGTCGACAGAGATAGAGGCCGCCGAAGGCGAGAAGATTGGCGCCGCCGAGCCACAGAAAAGCGGCGAGCCCGCTGCGAAAGAGAAAGACGAGGCTCGCGACGCCGAGCCAGATCGGCGCGACGAGCCACATGACGAATTGATATTTGTTGTGCGCCTCGAGGCCGCCGGGGCCGGCGACGGCGAAGAGCCCGGCGAGCGCGATCGCCAATGTGAAGCCGAGCACGGAGCCGGCGAGGCTCTTGCTCAGCCGATCGGAACGGAATTCGGCCATGCCTATTTCCTTCCTCTCAGAGCGGCGAGGCTCGGCCATGCGATCAGCAGCGGCATCAGCGCGGCGACCGTCGTGAAGAACGCCGCGCCGGGCGCGAGACGGATCCGCCAGACCATCCAGGCGGCGAGGAGAAAGGCGGCGGCGAACAAGCCGGGCCTCCACCGCCGAGCGCGCGTCAGCGACTGCCGCGGCGAGGCGACATAGAGACAGGCGGCGCCTCCGACGACGAGAGCGAGAGCCGCCGAATGAACGAGAGGCGCCACCATATCCTTCCTCTCAAAAGTCGACGGTCGCGGACAGCAGGACCGTTCGCGGCGAGCTCAATATGACGATGCCGTCCGCGAAATAGGACCCGGCCCAGTAATTGTGATCGAGCAAATTATTCGCATTGGCGCGGAAGGTGACCTTCTTGTCGAAGAGCTGCGTCGAATAGCGAAGGCCCGCGTCGAGACGCGCCCATTCGGGAATTTTCTGCGTGTTGGCGGAGTTGACGAATTGCGCGCTCGTATAGACGACGCGCCCTTCGAGCGTCAGACCCGGAACGAAGGGCGTATCCCATTCTCCGCCGAGATTGACCTGCCATTTCGGCGTTCCATAGGCGGTCTTGCCGTCGAGCTGGCCATTCGCGGTCTTGGTGAGCACGCCGATCGTATAGGCCGCGCCGCCGAGAATGCGCACGCCTTCGACGATTTCGCCGAACACGTTCCACTCTATGCCTTGGTTGCGCTGGCGCCCGTCGGAGTTGTAGACATTGCCGCTCTTGATGAGGCTCGGCTTCTCGATCTCGTAGAAGCTCAACGTATTGGCGATCGCGCCGGCGTCCCATTTGACGCCCGTCTCGATCTGCCGCGACTTATAGGGCGGAAACACCTGATTATAATTCGCCGCCGCCGTGTCGGTGACGCGGTCGCCCTGGGTCAGTCCCTCGATGTAATTGGCGTAGAGAGACATTGGAATCGGCAGAGGTTTGATTATGAGTCCGAAAGCGGGCGTTACCGCGCTCTCGTCGTAATAGCTCGTTTCGGCGCCCGTCGTCGTATTGTAGCTCTTCGTCTGGACGCGCTGCGCGCGCAGGCCGAGAACGAGTTGCGCCCGATCGTCGAAGGCCGAGAGCGTATCCGCGAGGGCTATGCTCGACAGCGTCGTATCGGTGGACTTCGGCGCCTCTCCCGGATCGCGCGTGATGAGCGGCGTGACGGGAAAGTAGATGCTCGACACATAGGCCGAGCTGCGCTGAAAGGCCGAGCCGGTCTTCACCTCGAGATTGGCCGCGCTCAAGGACAATCGATGGCCGATCTCGAAGGTGCGGAAATTCGCGCGCAGGCCGCCTTGAACGGAAATCGTGTCGGTGTAGCCGCGCAGATCGATCGAGGTTCCGCTGTAGCGGCCGAGCACATCGACATTGGTCGCGACGGTCGAGTTCGTGAGCCCGTTGAAGCGGGCGTCGATCGCGCCGGCGCTCGCGAACAGAGTGACATTGTCGGCCAGATCGTATTCCGCGCGCCCCATGGCGCCGGCGTTGTTCATACGGCCGGAAAGGCCGCGGAAAATATTGTTGCTCGAATCGGGCGCGGCGGCGACGCCCGTTCCGGTAAAGCTCGCCATCATCGGCACGCCGCCGCGGGCGATCTCCTGGTTGAAATAAGCGTCGAGCGCGATGCGCAGCTTCTCGCCGCGATAGTCGAGCGCGAGCGCCTCGAGCCCGCGCTCGCGCGATTGGTAATCGAGAGTCGTGTCGCCGCCACGGTAGACGCCATTGAAGCGAATGCCGAAGGCGTTGTCCTGACCGAAGCGCCTGCCGACGTCGATATGCGTTCCGAATTGCGAGTTCGATGTATAGTCGGCGCTGACGCTCGTCACGGGCGTATCGCCGGCCTGCTTGGTCACGAGATTGATCGATCCGCCGACGGCGCCATAAGGGGCCATGCCGCTCAAGAGCGCCGCCGGTCCCTTCAACACCTCGACGCGCTCCAGAAACTCCGTCGGCACACGGCCGTCCGGCGAGACGCCATAAAGTCCGTTGAGCGCCGTTTCGCTGACGAGAACGGAGAAGCCGCGGATGCGAAAATTCTCGCGGACTTGACCGGACGAGACGGTGAAGCGAACCGACGGATCGTTTTCGAGCACATCGGAGAGCGTGCGCGCCTGCTGATTCTCGATGAGCTTCGACGTGTAGCTCGTCACATTGAAGGGCGCGTCGAGGAAATCACGATTGCCGAGCATGCCGAGACGC
Source organism: Methylocystaceae bacterium (assembly GCA_003105285.1). Lineage (GTDB taxonomy): Bacteria > Pseudomonadota > Alphaproteobacteria > Rhizobiales > Beijerinckiaceae > Methylosinus. The sequence continues at coordinate 6,405 of PQAN01000432.1, read as the reverse complement.
GCGCCGCGCGCCGCTTGGCCGCCGGCGTATTCCTTCGGCAGATTGCCGAGCTCGGCTTGCGATGGAGCCGGAAGCAGCGCGGGCGCCGTAGATGGCGTCGCAGCCGCGGAAGGCGAAGACGCGCGGTTCTGCGCGGGCGTCGTCGCGGCGCGCGTTCGCGCTCGCCCGACGCGCGCGGCGGCCGCGTTCTGCCGCACGGCCGACCGCGGCTTTTCTTTGGGCGCGTCGACAGCAACCGCGGGCAAGGAGGTCACACCAAGCTCCGCATGCACAGCCGCGTCGGCGCCAAAGAGCAGAAGCGCCGCGGCGCTCAGCAATCTGCCCCTATCGATACGGCCATCCGATCGTGCTTTTACTCGAGAACGACTTGATGTCGTGGAGCGGCATGGGCTGCGCGTTTCCATGTTTTCCTTCATTTTACACATATAACTATCTTGTTTATTGTATAAACAGCGCAACGCGAGGTCAATTGCAGCAACGCTCATGTTAAAACATTTACAAATAGCGTTTTATATAATTCGCACAACGTTTTACGTCGTGCATTACGGCAAAAGTGGAATTGTTTTACTTTCAAACAAGCGCGGTCTTCGTATTCGGCCCGCGCGGCTGGATTGCGAGCAACGGCTCCGAATCTGTCAGAAAGTCGAGCACCGCCAGAAAGGCGACAATCTCTTTCGTCGCCGGTTTAGGATGCGCGTCATAGGCTCCGAAATTCGAACCGAGACGCTCGCCTCCGGCCGCGGCGTCTCTGTCGAAGAGTCGAATGGAGCTGGAATTAGAGCGTTTCCAGCCGAAGTGGAAACCGGTTCGGCGTTGGAAACGCGTCAAAACAAGAAGCTAGAATCTTTCCGTGTTTCAATGAAACACGGAAAGATTCTAGAAAGCGGACGGCGGGCCGCGCGCAGTGAAATTGAAATCCTGGACGGCGCGAGCAGCCGTCGACTCCGCAGGACTCCAAAAAAATATGGCGGCGCAGGCCGGAACAGTGGAGAGACCGCGGTCGACGCCGTCAAAACATATGCGCCGCCGAATGCGGCGCATCCCAAAATGCAGCAAATATGATCGCTGTCGTGAGACGGAGCGGCAGGCGCATCCGCCCCGCCATTCGTCGAACAGATCGCAAGGAGTCGGATTTGAAATGGGCGTCTGAAGGGGCCGCAGGGAAAAAGGACTGAAACAGTATCGCGCACAAGACGAACGCCATGAGCACATTTCTCGAAACGAGCTTTCCGGGCGATTGTTCGAACACGTCGCGCATGATGAAAAGAGGTCGTCGTCACGCAAAGACGCGCCGTCGCCTTTCGATTTTTTCACTTCGCTTCGATCGCATAATCTACTGCAGAACGAGCTACCGTCTCACGATCGCGATCACCCTCGCCGGACCGCCGGAGCCGCCGGAGATTTTCATCGGCAGAGCGACGACGATGGCGCCCGTCGGCGGGAGCTGATCGAGATTGGTGAGATTTTCGAGGCCGCTGGCGTTCGCCGCCGCCACGATGCGGTGCACGGGAAAATCGCGCGACGGGCCGTGGTCGACGCTCGCGGTATCGACGCCGATGAGACGCGCATGACGCTCGTTCACCAGCAGAGCCGCGGCGGCCGGCCCAAAGGAGGGAAAGTGCAGTTTGGACGCGTCCCCGGGCGTATCGTCGCCGAGATAGGTTTTTCGATCTGGCCAGCGCGCGCTCCAGCCGGTGCGCAGCAACACGACGGCGCCGTCTGGAATGCGCCCATGCGCCGCTTCCCAGGCCGCGATGTCTTGCGGCGTCAGAACATAGTCGGGATCGGCGGCGGCTTTTTCCGCAATGTCGATCACCGCCGCCGGTCCGACGAAGCGCTCGGCCGGAATGTCGGCGCTCGTCCAATGTCCTTCGGCAAAATGCATCGGCGCGTCGAGATGCGTGCCGCCGTGCTCCGGCGCGCAGAAACTATTCGCGGAGTAGAAGAAGCCGCCCTTCGTCGGCCCCTTGTGCAATTGCTTCAGCTCGAAGCCGGACGGCGACGTCGGCCAATAGATCGTGTTCGCGTCGAAGGAATGGCTGAGATCGACAATTCGCGCCGAGGCGAGATCGATCGTCTGACCGAACGCGGAGGAAACGAGGCCGACGCAGATCAGCGCGCCGAAAAACAAGATAAGTGGTCGCCGCGCCATCGGGCGCGGACGGCCCTCGGAGAAGATTCGCATCTGTCTTCGACCTTTCGAGCGGAGCCGGACTGTCATGGCCGGCATGGGAGCGTAGTCCAACAGCCGCGTCTCGTCACTCGCGCCGGATCGAGACGAGCTCGACCGATCGATAGAGTCGGCGAACAGCCTCCACTCGAAAAAGCGCGGATCGACGAAACGCCGCGCGCGCCTTATGAACGACGGACGAGGCGCGCAACCATCGGACCGATCGAAAATGACAGACAAGTTTTCGGCAATCGCCACTCCGCTCGACCTCCGCCGAACCTCGCGGCCGGGAGCCGATGCGACGCTCGCGGGCAAGAGCTTCGTCGTCAAGGAGAACATCGACACGTCGGGGCATGTCTCCGGCAATGGCAATCCGACCTTTGCGGCGACGCACGCGCCCGCCGCGCTCGACGCGCCGGCCGTCGAGAGGCTGCTCGACGCCGGCGCGCGGCTCGTCGGCAAGACTCACATGGACGAAATGGCCTATAGCCTGCTCGGCGCGAACAGCCATTATGGGACGCCTGTCAATCCGGCCGCGCCGGCCCGTCATCCGGGCGGTTCGTCCTCCGGCTCGGCGGTCGCCGTCGCGGCCGGGCTCGCCGATTTCGCGCTCGGCACCGACACCGCCGGGTCCTGCCGCGCGCCCGCCGCCTTCTGCGGCGTTTTCGGCTTTCGCCCCTCGCATGGCGCTCTCTCTTCGAACGGCGTCGTCCCGCTCGCCGAGACGCTCGACACGATCGGCTGGTTCGCGCGCGACATCGACACGCTTTCGACGGTCGGCGACGTCCTGCTGCCGCGCGACCTGCGTCCCGGGCCAATTCTCAGCGTCGCTTTTCTGAAAGAGGCCTTCGACAATAGCGACGCCGAATTGCGCGAGGCGGCGAAGCCCGCCCTCGCGGCGCTGCCGCTACTGTTCTCGCTGCGCGAGACAATCCTCGGAGAAGAATTCTGGTCGGCGGCGCTCACGCATTTTCGCAATCTGCAGGCCTATGAGGCTTGGCGCGCGCATGGCGAATGGATCGCCGCGACGAAACCGAGCTTCGGTCCGGGAATCGCCGAGCGCTTCGACTATGCGGCGGCGGTCTCCAATGAGGCCAAACGCGACGCCGACGCCTTTCGTCAGACTGCGCGCGAGAGAATCGACGATCTCTTGCAAGCGCAATCATCGATCGTCGCCCCCACCACGCCCTTCGCCGCGCCGCTGCTGAGCGAAAGCGCCGAAGAACTCGACCGGAAACGCTACCGAATGGTGAGGACCTTTCTGCTCGCGAGCTTCTTCGGCCTTCCGCAAATCAGCATCCCGCTCGCACGCCCCGCCGGCGCGCCGCCGCTGGCGTTGTCCTTGATCGGCCCGCGCTGGTCGGACCGGGCGCTCCTCGATGCGGCGCGCGCGCTCATCCGCACGGCGCCGGAGGCCTTCGCGAAGGATCATTTTGATCCGCCGCCGCTCCCGCGATAATGATCGGCGATTCACCGGTCTCCTTTTCTTCAGACGTGAGCGTTCCAATGCCGCGACACCTCATGATTGCGTTTTCGGTCGCGACCAGCGTTTTCGCGGTCGCCTCGGGTTCGGCGAAAGCCAAGTCTGTCGACTGCCTTCTCGAGGTCGATGGCAAGCGATACATCGACGGAACGTGCAGCATGTCGTCGTCCGGCCCTGGCCGAGGTAGCTTCGAAATCGCCTCTGCCGGCCGCAGCCGCAAAGGCTATCGCGCCCTCGTCGAAGTCGGCGCCGGCCAGGCGAACGGCTTCTGGAACGGAGACATCGGCGTGACCGATGCGGACGTTCCCCTCGGCGTCCTGAGACCTTCGGGCGCGTGCTGGACCAATGCGCGCGCTCGCGTCTGCGCGTGGAAGATCGGCGAGCCTCGCTATTTTGTCGAGACGCCGCCGGCGCCGCCGTCCGCCTCGGCCGGTTCCGAACCCTCGTCGGAGGAGGCGGTTCCCCGGCGCGTCGGCGAATGCGTTCAAACGCAGATCGCCTCCTTGACCTCGCGGCTCGAAGGATATCCCGACAGCGGTTCGGCGGTAGCCTATGCGAACGGAATCTACGGCGTCAGTTACGACCTCGTCGAGGCGGTCCGGCGTTCACAGGTCGGCGACAGTGTGACTCTCTGCCTCGTGTCGGAGCCTGGAGACTGTCCCAAGGGCGACGATCGGGGCAAGACCTATTCGGCCGTCAACGCCCGCACCGGGGAAGGCTGGTCCCTGTCGGACAGCGCCCATATGTGCGGCGGCGCGTAGAGCATTCTTCAGGCGAAGCGGACTGGCCGTCGGCGTTGCGAGCGCGCTGAAAAGAGAGTTGGCCGACAGTCGCGGCAATGCGGTCCGCGCAAACGACGGCGCGCGTTTCGCGGTGAGCGGCAGAGCGACGCCTTCTGGCGCATCGCCGCCTTCCCCCGCGATCCCGCCGTCATTGCGAGCGAAGCGAAGCAATCCACAGCCGCGCGTCGCGGCTGTGGATTGCTTCGCTTCGCTCGCAATGACGCTCGGGGCTAGCTGTAGGACCCCAATTCGTAGAGCTCGACACCGAGCGCCTCGCTGCATGTGTCCAGAAAGCGGCGTGACAATTTTCCTTCTTTTCCGTCTTCGATCGCGGGAGGAACGGATTTCCCGCAATCTACCACCACGGCGAAGCGGTAGCATATGCCGCCGTGGATCACCTCGCTCTCGCCGGTCGCGCCATTGGTGAATGTGACGAGCTTCTCCCGAGGCTCGAAACTCGCGCCGCAGGAGGGACACAGGCGCCGAATGGCGAGGTCCTCGAACGGCGCGCGCATATAGGAGAGGTCCTCGCCGCATCGGCAATGCGGGTCGATCGCCCCGGTTTCGTCGTAATGGTCGATCGTCTCGGTGCGGAAATCCTCGCTCGCTTCGATCAGCAGCCGATAGTTCGGCGGATCGTCGCGGCTCGGGCTCTGCTCGAAAGGATAGGCCAGACCTTTTGCAAAAAGATATTCGATCGTCCAGCCGACAGTCACCGCGCGATCGGCGAGCGCGGCGAGCGATTCCTCGGTGAGAGGAATGGCGAAGGGCCGATGGATGTTCACGAGATCGAGGAGATTCGTCCGCGCGGGCGCGGAGGAAGCAAAAATTCGCTTCCACCATGGTTTCGGCGGCTCCGGCGCCGCAGGCGTGGATCGTTCCGCGGCCTCGCGACCCCAATCATCGAGGAAATAGGTCGGACCACCACCGGCTTGGGGGCGCGGGATGAATCGCGCCCCCGTCAACGCGTCGATGAGCGCCGCAATGCGTTCGGGCTCGGGACGAAAAGAATTGTCCAGCGGAATCAGATAATGCGTGTAATAAACGCCCATGCTCGCTCTCTCGTTCGGCCGACGGCGATCATGGCGCGTCGATCTCGCAGACGCGATCCGTGGTCGAACGACCGCGGAACATGATGGCTTTGCCGCCGGCGTCGACCATGTGGAACAGGCCCTGATCGGTGAGGAAATACCAAGCGATCGTCGGCGCGCCGGCGAATTCGCGCGTCGGATCGCCGGCGGTCACGCGGTCGAGACGCTGGCCCGCCTCGGCGACGAGGGCGCGAATGAGCTTGATATAGCGGGGCGCGGCGGCCTCGGCGGCGGCGATGCGCGCCGCGCGATCGGGAAGCTGCTCGCCGCGCCGCCGAACCTCCGCCGCCATGCGCTCCGCGCTCGCCGGCGCGAGAGCGGGATGAGCGCGGAGCCAGGCGCGATTGAGGCTGCGCAGATTTTCCGTCTGGTCCAAAGCGAAAAATCGGTCGTCTATCGCTTCGAGCGCGGCGCGTTCGGCGCTCTTGCCGTAATCATGGGCCGTCGTCGCGAGGAAATTCTTCAGCCGCGCCTCGCCGAGAGAGGCGACGAGGCGAACTCCCTCCTCGAAAAGCGCCAGATGGCGCTCGGCGCCGATCGCCGCCAGACCTTCGCGGATCAGCCGCACCGAGTCGCCATGCCAGCGCGAATTGAGGACGAATTGTGGAAAGCCGCCATTATTCATCTGCGTGAGATAATAATCGACCTCATAGCTGCGCAGCGCCTCCTGCGACATTTCGTCGAAACGAATATATTGCGCCAGCAAGTCGTTGAGGAAATCGATATTGGCCTGGACAATGTCATTGTCCGGATCGGTAGAGTCGACCGCGCTCTCGTCGACGACGATGGCGTTTCTGTCGGTTATCGAAACCATTTTCCGCTCCTTCGCCGCTATCGGTTGCGTCGGGAGTCGCACGAAATACGCGGTGTGATCGCTAG
>PQAN01000431.1 GCA_003105285.1 Methylocystaceae bacterium | reverse complement strand
GGCGCCGCCGCGCGCATGTTGTCGGCGGCCTACGCTCTGTTGGGCCTGGAGACGGTCGACGGCGCTCTGCGTCTGCGCGCCGACGCGTTCGAGGCGAAGGGAGATCTGCGTCTCGAGCAGGTGACCTATCGCGGCGCGACATTCACGGCCGCATCACGCAACGAGAAAGCAACGAAAGTCGAACAGACGCCGAATCAGGCCGAATTGCTTGCAAACGGCAAGCTCTCTGAATAGCTTTCCAATCGTTCGGTCGTAGCTGGTCGCTCGTCCAGACCGATGCGGCGTTCGATGCGGGCCTTCGGACTCGCACTCGCCAATTCGCGCCAGGCGACGCGCCGGCACGGCATTTATTTCATTGCGTTCGTGCGGCGTATCGTCATGCGTTTGTCGTTGCGGCGTCTTCCCTTATGCTCGGCGTTGTCGGTTTTTTTCTCGACGCCATGCGTCGCCGGCGCTTTTCTGCAACCGCCGGACGAAGGGCTGGTCATCGTCACGACGAGCTTCGCCGAGGCGAGCAAGGCCTATGACGGGCGCGGCAAGCTCGTCCCCGCGCCGTCCTACGACAAATTCGAAACGCGCGTTTACGTCGAATATGGCGTCTTCGAGAAGCTGACGCTCATCGCCGAAACCAGCCATATGCGATTTCGCGGCGCGTCGTCCTCGCGACAGCTCGACGATCTGCAAATACTGATCGAAGAAGCGCGCGCCGGAGCGCCGCTTCTTCTGCCGACCGGCGCGTCCGGCCCGCGCTACGCCGGGATCGGCTCCGGCTGGCTCGGCGCACGCGTCGGCCTCGTCGAATGGGGATCGGTCGTCGTCTCCCTGCAGGCGAGCCTCGCGACGGCGTCGCCCTCGGCGCGTCGATTCCTCGACATGGCGCGCGGCTTTCAGCAGGACGCACGCCTCCAATTCGGCTGGCCGATCGAGGTCTTGGGAATGCCGGGCTTCGCGGACGCGCAGATCGGCTATCGCTCTTTCGGCCAGAGGGGCGGCGAGATTCGGGCCGACGTCACTTTCGGCCTGCGGCCGTTCGACGGCGTGCTGCTGCTCGCTCAGTCCTTCGCCATGGCGGCGCCGGGAAATCTCGGCTCGACCTTCATGGCCTCGCAGAAATTCCAATTGAGCGCGATCTATGACGTGACGCCGAAAATCTCCGTGCAGCTCGGCGGTCTCGCCGCCGTCCGCGGCGTCAACGATGCAGCCGAGCGCGGCGTCGTCAGCGCGCTATGGTATAGGTTTTGAGAATTCTCACCGGCGGAAGCGAGGAGGGCCTCATGAGCGACTGTTTCGGGATCATCCTCGCCGGAGGTCTGGCGCGGCGCATGGGCGGCGTCGACAAGCCGTTGATCGAGATCGGCGGCGCGCCGATTCTCTCCTATGTCGTTCGAAGACTGGCGCCGCAATGCGTGTCCCTGGCGCTCAACGCCAATGGCGATCCGGGGCGCTTCGCCAGCTTCGGCCTGCCGATCGTCACRGACGAGGTCGAGGGCTTCGCGGGGCCGCTCGCCGGCGTGCTCGCCGGCCTCGACTATGCCGCGGCCAATTTTCCGAATGTCTCGCTCGTTGTGAGCGTTCCCGCCGACACGCCCTTCATTCCGCATGATCTGGTCGCGCGTCTGGAGAGCGCCCGCGCCGCCACCGGCGCCGAAATCGCCGTCGCATCCTCCGGCGCGCGTGCGCATCACGCGGTCGCGCTCTGGCCCGTGGCGCTGCGGGAGGCGCTGCGCCATGCGCTGGTCGACGAGGATATCCGCCGCGTCAGCTCCTTCATCGAGCGCTACCGCCACGCGCTCGCGCATTGGCGCAACGAGCCCTTCGATCCGTTCTTCAACGTCAACCGGCCGGAGGATGTGGAGAGGGCGGAGGCGTATCTTCGTCAGGCGGAGGCGTGAAGCAAAGCGAGCCTTGTCGCGGCTGCGCAGGATAGGTCAGGCGCCCGTCCGGACCCGGTCTCGCCGCTTCCGTCAGCCGTCCCGGCGCGTCATGATCGGGCCCGACGATGTGGACGACCTTTTCGCCCGCGGCAATCAAATAGTCGGCGATGATCCTGCGGTGGCAGCGCCACCAGAGCGCTTCCGCGCACATGATCGCGCAGCGTTCGGAGCGGCGGCCGAGCTCCCGCAACGTCGCGAAGCCGCGAGAGAAACTCTCGCTCATCGCGTAATCGGCGAAGTTGTGAAAACCGGCGTTCCGCCAGAACGCGTTCAGCTCCGGCGGAACCGCTTTCTGCGCTCCCCGCAACCCGCCGAGCTCGGCGATGCGCTCATAGCCGATCCGCGCCTTTGCGAGCGCCCCCGGCAGCGTGTCGGCGTTGAACTGAGGATTGGTTCGCGAACGGGGAACCGAGCGCACGTCTATCAGCAGACGGATATCGCGATTCCTCAGCAGGTCGATCAACGTCTCGATCGACCGCGTCGAGTGGCCTATGGTGAAAAAGACGGTCATGCCGACTCCGGCTGATCGGTTCGCAGGCGGCCGAAAGCGAACCTTCAGAACCTGGCCAGAAAGGCTCGGGGTGGAAACACGGAAAGACTTTAGCTCCTTGTTTTGACGCGTTTCCGACGCCGAACCCGGTCTCCACTTCGGCTCTAAACGTCGGTTCCGAGCGTCGGTTCCACATTCCGTAGTGCGGGCGGCCGGCGAGCGAGACCTCTACACGAATCCCGGATCGATCTTGGTCGTCTTCTCGAGCCAGGCGGGAGTGGGGAGATCGAGGCCGCGCAGAAACTCGATATTGAACAATTTGGAAGTGTAGCGCGTGCCGAGATCGGCGAGGATCGTCACGATCGTGTGTCCGGGACCGAGTTCCCGAGCCAGCCTGATCGCGCCGGCGACATTGACGCCCGACGAGCCGCCGAGCAGCAGTCCCTCGTTTTCCGCGAGGTCGAAGATGATCGGCAAGGCTTCCTCGTCGGCGATCTGATAGGCGGCGTCGATCGGCGCGCCCTCCAGATTGGCGGTGATGCGGCCTTGCCCGATGCCCTCGGTTATGGATGAGCCCGAGGCTTTCAGCTCCCCTGTCGTATAATAGGAATAGAGCGCCGCCCCCAACGGGTCGGCGACGCCGATCTTGACCTCGGGCCTGCGTTCCTTCAGCGCCAGCCCGATCCCCGCGAGCGTCCCGCCCGTGCCGACGGCGCAGATGAAGCCGTCGATCTCGCCTCCTGTGTCGGCCCAGATTTCCGGTCCCGTCGTGCGGACATGGGCGTCGCGATTGGCGACATTGTCGAACTGGTTGGCCCAGATCGCGCCCTGCGGATGTTCCTTGGCGAGGCGTTCGGCCAGCCGGCCCGAGAGCTTCACGTAATTGTTGGGATTGGAATAGGGGACGGCCGGCACTTCGACGAGTTCCGCGCCCTGCAGGCGGAGCGTGTCCTTCTTCTCCTGGCTCTGCGTCTCGGGAATGACGATGACCGTGCGGAAGCCCAGAGCGTTGGCGACGAGCGCCAAGCCGATGCCGGTRTTGCCGGCGGTGCCCTCGACGATGACTCCGCCGGGCTTCAGCGTTCCGCGCGCGATCGCGTCCTCGACGATCGACAGAGCGGCGCGGTCCTTCACCGAGCCGCCTGGATTCATGAATTCGGCCTTGCCGAGAATGCGGCAGCCCGTCGCCTTCGACGCCGCGCGCAATTCGATGAGCGGTGTGTTGCCGATCGCTTCGATGACATTGGCGGCGATTTTCATTTCAGTCCGTCCTTCACGCGCGAAAAGTCGCGCTAACCGATGGAGATAGGGGAAGCAAGGATTATTCCTATTCGACCGCGGCGCTCTTCTCCAAGCGGAATATAGCGCCGTGGCGGGCGTCCTCGCCGGGCGCCAATATGCGCATCGACGGCTTCTCGTAGAGGTCGCCGTGAAAATCCTCCGGATCTCCGTATCCGGTCCAGGCCTCGATGCAGAGAAAGGGGGCGGGCGGCAGAGACCAGAGCGCGATGTGAGGGAAATTCTCGAGCTCGACGACGAGCGCCGCGCCGGCGCCATTGTCGTAAACCAGACGCCGGCTGGCTGCGTTCAGGAAACACAGCGCCTCATCGGCCAGAAGAGACGGAGACAAGGACAGGCGCGTTCCGTCGAGCGGGACCCGCCGGGTCCGCGACGAGAACAGGCCGCCCGGCGCGATGACGGGAACCTCGGCGCGCTCGGCCGCCTCGAAGCGGATGGCGTGCGGCGCATGCGAGCCGGCGAGCGGCCAGCGAAAAGCCGGGTGGAGGCCGACGGCGTAGGGCAGGGGACGCCAGTCGCGATTGCTCGCCGTCAGGGTGACGGAGAGCTCGCCGGGCCGCAGACGAAAATGCGCCTCGAAGCGGAAAGCGAAAGGATAGAGCGCCAGCGTCTCGTCATCGTCCTCGAGAACGAAAGTGGCGCGGTCGAACGACCTCTGCGCGACCTCGAACCGCCTGCGCCATGCGAAGCCGTGCAGACCGAGCGGAAAGACGTCGTCGCCGACCCGGGCGCGCCCGTCGCGCGTCCAGCCGACGACCGGGAAGAGCAGAGGCGCCGTCTGGCGCCAGACGGCGGGGTCCGGCGTCCATAGGAGATCGGTTTCCTCCGAACGCCAGGACAATAATTCGGCGCCGTACGGGGAAATGCAGGCGGAGTCGGCCGCCCCGGCGTTCAAGAGAATCGGTTCGCTCATGACGAGAGCGTCCCTATTCTCGTCACGAGGCGCAAGGGAGGCTCGTTTCTGGAGCAGGGCTATCGGGTGACAGCGCGTTTTCCTCTCCTTACATCCTGAGGAGGCCTCGAAGAGGCCGTCTTGAAAGGACGAAGGAGAGGAAAGCACTTCGCGAGCGGACGTCCCTCACTCGATCGCCTTCGTTTCTTGGAGGATGCGAGTGGTTCGTCGCGCTTGCTAGAGGGCTGTCGGCCCGTATAATCGTCACATTGAGTATCGGACCTTTCTCGTGTCGACATGAATTTCATCAAGGCTCTGCTTTTCTTATCGACTCTCGTCATCGCCGCATCGACCTGCTCGATCTCGCGAGGAGGGACGGCCGCCTCGCCGCCTCCCGTTTCTACGACGTCGATGCGCGTCGCGATCGTGCGCAACGCCGTATCCGGTTGCGAGCCGCAGTGCGACGAGTGGATTTCCGCCGAAGGCAAGATCGACAAGACGACGCTCGGCGTTTTTCGCCGAGTGCTGAAATCGCTCGGCGTTCGCAAGCTGCCGATTTTCATCAGTTCGGGCGGGGGAGACGTCGACGCGGCGATCGAAATCGGACGCCTCGTCCGCTCGAAGGGCCTCGATGTCGCCGTCACCAAGACGGCGTTCGCGCCCGACGCCGCGCCGCCGCCCAAAGAGAATCGGTCCGGTCAAAACGAGCGCTCGGGCGCGGCGCCTTCGCACATTCGCGGCTGGGCGCAATCCCGGGAGGCGTTCTGCGCCTCGGCCTGCACGCTGATCCTCGCCGCCGGCCAACGCCGCTTCGTCGCTCACGCCGCCCATGTCGGCGTCCACGAAATCATCATTCCGGCGCAGACCGTGACGCAGAGGGTCCGCTATTATCAGATCCAAACTCTGCGACGGGGCGATCGCATCATCTCGCGACAAAAGGTCTTCGTGGACGAAAAGAAGATCGCCCGACACATCTCGCGATCCAAGCCGTCCGCCGACGTCTATCGCAAGGTTCGCGAATTTCTGATCCAGATGGGCGAGACCCGGGACGTCGTCGAATTGATGAAGACCGCGCCGCCGGAGGGAATACGCTGGCTGACCAGGGTCGAACTCGCCTCGACAAGGCTTTCCACCGAAGATCGCGGCGGCGAGACCTTGATCCGAGCCGCGCCTCCGCTACCGGCTCCGACTCAGACCGCTATGCGGACGACTGGCGCTTCGACCTATGAAAATTTCCGAACGCTGACGAATTTTCCCGCGCAGGCGCCCGGCGCGGCGAAGCCGTTCGGCGAGCGCGCCGCTCCCGGCTCGACGGGCTTCGCCGCAATGGCCACAAGGGCGTTCACTCCTCTCGAAATGTGGACTCTGATCGGGGTCGGGACAGGGTCGCTGCTCGCCGTCGGCTCGCTCGTTGCGAGACTCCGCCGTCCGAGGCCGACCATGCGGCTGACGCCGAAATTCGGGCCGAAGCCGGAATAATCGACGCAGAGACCGGCCGGCGTCATAGACCGTCGATGCCGCGGGGTGTCGACGTCGCGGGGTTGACCCGCGAAGCTCGCGCCGCGACAGTGAAAGGCGGGAATCGCCTTTCATAAAGCGCCGATGCTGGATACGACCGCTTCGAACTCACGACCTTTGTTTCTGGACGTCGAGCGCTCCGTGTCGGGCCGCGCTTGGCGGACGCGCCTTCGACTCGATGGGGAGGCGCAGGCGCTGGCGATCTCCCAGATCCACGGCCATGGCGATCTGCTGGCGCGCGTGCTCGCCGGGCGCGGCGTGACGCAGGAGACGGCGCCGGCCTATCTCGATCCCACATTGCGCGCCCTGATGCCTGACCCGTTCCTGCTCCAGGATATGGAGCCGGCCGTCGAGCGGCTCGCGCGCGCCGTGGAGGCCGGCGAGCAGATCGCCATTTTCGGCGATTACGATGTCGACGGCGCGGCCTCCAGCGCATTGTTCGTCGAGTTCCTCGAGGCCGCGCAATGCCCCCGGCCTTTCCTCCATATTCCCGACCGCATCCTCGAAGGCTACGGGCCGAACGCCGAGGCGATCGCCCATTTGCGAGCGCGCGGCGCGAGCCTGCTCGTCACGCTGGACTGCGGCACGACGAGCCATGCGGCGCTCGCCGGCGCCCGCGAGTCCGGGCTGGACGTCATCGTCATCGACCATCACCAGGCGCCCGAGGTCCTCCCCGACGCGATCGTCGTCAATCCCAACCGGGCGGACGACCTCTCGGGTCTGGGGCGCCTATGCGCTGCCGGCGTCGTCTTCATGACGCTCGCCGCCCTGTCGCGAGCGCTGCGTCGACGCGGCTTCTGGACGACCGCGCGGCCCGAGCCGGACCTGCTCGCGGGGCTCGACCTCGTGGCCCTGGCGACGGTCGCCGACGTGGCCGCCCTGCAGGGCCTGAACCGCGCTTTCGTCGTAAAAGGACTGGCGGTGATGCGGAGCAGGGCGCGCGTCGGCCTGGCGGCGCTGCTCGACGCGGCGCGCGTCGACGCCCCCCCGCGCCCCTATCATCTGGGTTTCGTCCTCGGGCCACGCATCAACGCCGGCGGACGGATCGGCGATGCCGCGCTCGGAGCCCGTCTCCTGACGCTGCGAGACCCGATCGAAGCGGCGCGCATCGCCGCCGAACTGGACCGCCTGAACGTCGAACGGCAGGCTTTGGAGAGAGCTACATTGGAGGAGGCGGAGGCGGCGGCCGACCGGCAACTGATGCGCTCCAACAATCTTTCCTGTCTCGTCGTGGCGGGCGAGGACTGGCATCCCGGCATCGTCGGAATCATTGCTTCGAGGTTAAAGGACAAGTTCAAGATTCCATCTTTTGTCCTTGTTCAAAATGGAGAAACTCTCACAGGTTCAGCTAGAGATTCGACTGGCGTCGACCTCGGCCGGGTGGTGCGGCGGGCGGTCGACGAGGGTCTCTTGACGAAGGGCGGAGGCCACGCCGCCGCGGCGGGCGTCACTTTGACGCGGGATCGGCTCGAGGCGTTTCGCGCCTTCGTGAACGAGGAGCTGGCCGAGGCCGTCGCCCAGGCGCGCGTCGGCGACGCTCTGCTCGTCGACGCGTCCTCGACGGCGCGCGGCGTGACTGTCGAGCTCGCGCGCGAGCTTGAGCGGGCGGGGCCGTTCGGAGCCGGCAATCCCGAGCCGCTGTTCGTCTTTCCGGATCATCGGATCGTCGACGCCGCCATCGTCGGCGCCGATCATGTGCGGGCGCGGCTGCAGTCGGGCGACGGCGCGCGGCTCGACGCCATCGCTTTCCGCGCCGTCGGGACGGAACTCGGCGACGCGCTGCTGCGCGGGCGGGGACAATCCCTGCATGTCGCGGCGCGGATCGGCGTCAGCGCGTTTCGCGGCGTCGAACGGGCGGAGACGCGGATCGTCGACCTGGCCTGGCCGTGGCCGGCCCGCCGCGAGTTTGTGGCGGCCGATCTACAGATATCGTAAAGTTCAGATTACCCCATATGATTCTAAGGGCTCGTCCGAATGAGTCCCGTCGACCGCGTCGCATTTTCGTCGTAATTGGCGCCTCTTATTGCAAAGCTCGAGGAGTTGCGAGCCGGCGCCTGCGAGGCGTTAACTCTTGCGCAAGCCGATCACGAGAAACTGGGGGTAAGCGGTTGCAGGGACATCATGACATTTCGGAACGCGCCGATCGCCTCGTTCCGGCCGCCAGAGTCCCGACGCGACCCATCCTTTTTCGAGCGAACGCGCACGCCATCATGCATTTCCGGTCCAGCCCGATGCTCCGCAAATCCCTTCTCCTCCTCGGTCTTTGCGCCCTGGCGGGATGTTCTTCGGCCCCTTCGCCGCAACGCGTCGCTTCACGCGGCGGCGTCGACCCGAAATATGGCGTCGCCCCCAGCCCGCGCGTCGTCGCGGACGGCGAAGAGGTTCCGCGCGGCGGCGGCTCCTATCTGGTCGGCAAGCCCTATCAGATCGCCGGCAAGACCTATTACCCGAGCGAGAGGCCCTATTCTGCGGTCGGGCTCGCCTCTTGGTACGGATCGGATTTCCACGGCCGCAAGACGGCCAATGGCGAAGTCTTCGATCGCGGCTCGATCAGCGCCGCTCACCCCACCATGCCGTTGCCGAGCTACGCTCGCGTCACCAATCTGCGCAATTCCCGGTCGATGATCGTGCGCGTCAACGATCGCGGTCC